>CP020563.1:0-300000 GCA_002082585.1 Kitasatospora albolonga | reverse complement strand
TGTAGTTCTTGACGACGAAGAGGACCCCCGCCCCGCTGTCCACCGCCGCTGCCGCCCGCACCATCTGGTCCGGCACCGGCGAGGTGAACACCTCCCCGGGACAGGCGGCCGACAGCATCCCGGGCCCGACGAACCCGGCGTGCAGGGGCTCGTGCCCCGACCCGCCCCCCGAGACGAGCCCCACCTTCCCGGCCACCGGCGCGTCCCGCCGTACGACGACCCGGTTCTCCACATCGACGGTCAGCTCCGGATGGGCGGCGGCCATACCCCGCAGGGCGTCGGCGACCACGGTCTCCGGGACGTTGATGAGCATCTTCATGCCTGTCTCCTCGTGGGCCCTGGAAGAGGGCTTCGCGGCCTGCGTCCTTCGACGTACTCAAGGATGTCCTGCGTGAAGTGTCGCGCCTTCGCCGTGACGGTGGGGCTCCCCGTCAGTCGTGGGGAGCCGTCCCGGTCACCCGGTGGTCGGCGTGGCTGAGCGCCTCGACCACGAGGCGGCGCAGATGTCCGTCGACCAGCCGGTAGAACACATGGCGCCCAGCCCGCCGGGTCTCCACCAGCCCGCCGATCCGCAGTTTGGCCAGATGCTGGCTCACCGCCGTGCGCGACGCGGCACAGCTTTCGGCCAGCGACCCCACATCCGCCTCCCCCTTCGCCAGCAGCCACAGCAAGTGGAGCCGCGTGGGGTCGGACAGCATCCCGAAGACGGACGCGGCCTCGGCCAGCCTCGTCGCGTCCGTCGCGTCCTGATGCGCAGAACTTGCAGGTGAGTGAGTGCCGCTGGTGCCCATGGGCACCAGCGTACGACCAGCCCGGAGCACCGACAGTTCTTTACCTACCTTCATGTGCGCACGTGCGCACATGAAGGTAGATTGGTCGTCGTCGCCCACGAAGAGGCCGTCGTCGCCACATGAAGAGGTCGCCAGAGGGAGAGAGGGAGTGAGGCATGCTCACGGTCCTGCGCCACCGCGACTACCGGCACCTGTTCTTCGCGCAAGTCGTCGCCCTGGTGGGAACGGGTCTGGCCACGGTGGCCCTCGGGCTGCTGGCCTGGGACATCGCCGGGGACCGCGCGGGGTCCGTCCTGGGGACCGCGCTGGCGATCAAGATGGTCGCCTACGTCCTGCTCGCCCCGATCGTCACGGCGGTCGCGGACCGGTTGCCCCGCCGGACCCTGCTGGTCGGCTCCGACGTCCTGCGCGGCGGGGTCGCCCTGGCGCTGCCCTTCGTCGACCAGGTCTGGCAGGTCTACGCACTGATCTTCGTCCTGCAAGCGGCCTCCGCCGCCTTCACCCCCACCTTCCAGGCCGTCATCCCCGAGGTGCTGCCCGACGAACGCGACTACACCCGCGCCCTCTCGCTCGCCCGCCTCGCCTACGACACCGAGAGCCTGCTCAGCCCCGCGCTCGCGGCGGCGCTGCTGACCGTGACCGGCTACAACTGGCTGTTCGTCGGCACCTCCGCGGGGTTCGCCGCCTCCGCCGCCCTCGTCGTCTCGGCCGCCCTGCCGAAGGGCCGCCGGAGCGGCGGCGGGGACTGGGGGTGCACCCGGGCGAAGGCGACCGCCGGTACGCGGCTCTTCCTGGCCACGCCCCAACTGCGGTCCCTGCTCCTGATGAACCTCGCCGTCGCGACCGCCGGTGCCCTGGTCCTCGTCAACACCGTCGTGTACGTCCGCGACCACCTCGGGCTCACCGTCGGCGACGTGCCCATCGCCCTCGGCGCCTACGGTGCCGGGTCCATGGCCCTCGCGCTGCTCCTCCCGGCCGTCCTGGACCGGACCGGCGACCGGGCCGTCATGCTCACCGGCACGCTGGCCCTGCCCGCCGTGTTCACGGGCGCCGTCGCCGTCACTCTCGCCGGTACGGGCGACTGGCGCCGGCCCGTACTCCTGGCCACCTGGGCGGCCTTCGGCGCGGCGTGCTCGGCCGTCCTCACCCCCGTGGGCCGCGTCATCCGCCATACCACCGGCCCCGCCGACCGGGCCGCGGTCTTCGCCGCCCAGTTCTCCCTGTCCCACGCCTGCTGGCTCGCCGCGTATCCGCTGGGCGGATGGCTCGGCGCCGCCTTCGGTCTTCCGGCCGCCGTGCTCACCCTCGCCGCCGTCTGCCTCGCCTCCGCCCTCCTCGCCGTCCGGGCCTGGCCCGCCCGTGCGGAGGGTGCGCGGGAGGCGGGTGAAGGCCACACCCGTCTCCGCACCGGGCTCTCTCCGGCGGGGCGCTAGGCCGTCGGCTCGGCGGTGACGGCTGCCGTACGGGACATCGCGGGGGAGGCGTCGAACAGCGCGTGGACGGCGGAGTTGACCTGGGTGGCGACGGCCTCGGGGGTGGAGGAGTCCAGTTTGCCGTCGAGGTGCAGGAACGCGAGGCCGTGGACGAGGGCCCAGACCGTGGTCGCCAGGGCGTCCGCGTCCACGTCGGGGAAGGTGGCGCGGACGATCGTACGGACGTACTGCGAGATGGCCTCCGTCGCGGCGACCCGCTCCTCGCTGGTGGGGTCGCAGGGCTCCGCGAACATCGCCCGGAACAGCGCCGGGTGCTCCAGTGCGAACCGTACGTACGCGACGGCGACGGCGGCGAGTTCGTCGGGCGTCGAGGGGGCGGGATGGGCCTGCGCCAGATATCCGGCGAGCTCGCGGTACCCCTCGGCGGCCACGGCGGAGACCAGGGCCTCGCGGTCGGCGTAGTGGCGGTAGGGGGCCGTCGCCGACACCCCGGCGCGCCGGGCGACCGCGCGCAGCGAAAGGGCGGCGCTGCCGTCCTCCTCCAGGAGCTCGCGCGCGGCACGAAGGCAGGCGGCGCGCAGATCACCGTGGTGGTACGTGCTGGTCGGGGGCATGGGCCGGGCTCCTCCATGTTCGCAATGTCCACATCTCCTCCCTGATGTGAACGATGTATACATCTTAGGGGATCGTCAAGGAAGAGGAAACCGGGACGTTTACATGCTCCGGCGCGGGACCGAGGTGGGGACCGGCATGTGCAGGGCGAGCTGACCCTCGGTCATCACGTCGAAACGGACGGTCCGCTTCGGCCTGAGCGAGCGCAGGTCGTCCGCCATGCGGCCTTCGCCGACCTGAAGGTCGACGCCGCCCTTGCCGCGCGTCGTACCCGCGTTGAGCACGTTGGTCTGGCTGAGGGTGGAGTGCCAGGCGCCGTTGACCGACGTGTACGAGACGAGGGAGGAGACGCGCTCCCCGCTGGGGTGCGCGGTCTGCTTCGGCGTGGCGGCCGAGAGCGACAGGTCGACCCCTCCGGCGTCGTTGGCCACCCGGGCGGTCGTCCGGTTGCCGTCGATGCCGACGTCGAGGCCGGTGACCCACTTCGGGAAGCCGTAGCCGTCGTGGCCGCGTACCTGTGCGATCTCCGTGCTCACGGGCAGGGACAGCACATAGGAGTCGAGGCGCTCGTTCTTCAGGCCGGAGACGAGGTCGAAGAAGCCGAGCTTCCCGTGCCGGGCCGGTTTGACGGCGATGCCGACGGCGGCCTCCGTGTAGAAGTCGATGTCGCACACGTCGTAGCGGAAGAACATCACCGAGACCAGCCCGAGGCCGGGGGCGACCTCCAGCGGCGCCAGCTCCCCGGGCAGCCGGGTGCGGATCGCGCGGGACGGCGCGAGCATCGTCAGCCGGGCGGTGGAGACCGTGTAGTAGAAGTTCGGGGTCAGCGTGGGGCCGATCGGGGAGTCGACCCTGGTCTTCGGCAGCTGCCGGAAGAAGTCCACGCCGCTGACGCGCGGGTCGCGGGCGATCGCGTCGAGGTCGGGGTCCATCCGGTACCGGTCGTACAGACCGCCCTTGGGGACGGAGACCTCACGGCCTCCGAGGTCGACCTTGACGGTGTCCTGGCTCTGCCGGTCCTTGTCCTGCCGGTCCTTGTCCTGTCGTGCGGAAGGCATGGGGTGGGTTCCCTTCATGACGTCATGTTGGCGATGTGTGCATGACTGTGGAGTTTGATGCTTGCGCTGTTGGCAACGGGTGCGGTGATGTTCTGCGAGCGGGTTCGACGGCCGAACCGGGCCGGGGTTCGGTCGGGGCTGGGCCGGGGGCTGGAGTCGGCGGTTACCGGGGCTTCGACAGCCAGGCGCGGTAGCGGCGCAGGGCGGTGCGCTGCCTGCGCTGTTCGGCGACCAGGGCGATCACCGGGTGGGTGCCCGGCCGAGGGGTGCTGCCGCGGGCGAGGCGGCGCATCTGGTGGCGGACCTGGGCCATGCCTGCGGCGGAGGCGAGGGCCTTGTCGGACCAGTTCACCGGGCGCAGTTGGCGGTCGGCCTCGCGGCTCCGGAGCCAGCGGTGGGGCAGATCCGGGGTGACGGCGAGCGCGGTGCCCATGCCGATGACCGCCACGCCGCTGTCGAGGACCCGCTGCGCGGTCGCCCGCCCGGTGATGCCGCCGGTGAGCATCAGGGGGAGCGGGCTGGTGGCGACCAGATCCTCGGCCAGGTCCAGGAAGTACGCCTCGCGGGCCCGGGTACGGGAGTCGGCGGCGCGGCCGGTCATGGCGGGGCTCTCGTAACTCCCGCCGGAGAGTTCGACCAGGTCGACGCCGAGGGGTTCGAGCATCGCGATGACCTGGCGGGCGTCGTCCGCGTCGAACCCGCCGCGCTGGAAGTCGGCGGAGTTGAGCTTCACCGCGACCGCGAAGGACGGTGAGACGGCGGCCCGTACGGCGCTGACGATGTCGAGCAGCATCCGGGCACGGTTCTCGAGGGACCCGCCCCACCGGTCGGTGCGCTTGTTGACCAGGGGGGAGAGGAACTGTGACAGCAGGTAGCCGTGTGCCGCGTGGATCTCGACACCGTCGAACCCGGCCTGCTCGGCGCGGCGCGCGGTCACCGCGTACCGGGCCACGGTCTCGTCGATCTGCTGCGCGGTCATGGCGGTGGGGCGGCCGAACCGGCTGCTGTGCCTGCCCAGGCTGACGCCGATGTCGGAGGGGCCCCAGACGACGCCGGGCATACCGGAGGCGACCTGGCGGCCGGGGTGGTTGATCTGCATCCATATCGCGCCGCCGCCGGACTTGCCCGCCTCGGCCCACTCGGCGAACGGTTCGAGCGGCGCGTTCTCGTCGAGTACGACACCGGCGGGACCGGTCAGCGCCTCGGCGTGGACCATGACGTTGCCGGTGATCAGCAGCCCGGTGCCGCCCGCCGCCCAGCGCCGGTACAGCGTGAACAGCCGCTCGTCGGGCAGCTGGCCGTCACCGGCCATGTTCTCCTCCATCGCCGCTTTCGCGATCCGGTTCGTCAGTACCCGCCCGGAGCGCAGGTGCAGCGGTGAGAACAGCTCGCTGGTCATACCGATTCTCTCTTTCTTCTTGATCGCCTACGATGTGTACACCACTCACATTAGCTCACTGATGTAATTGGTGTAAACATCGGGTGGTGTGGTCTGCGTTGCGCAGGTCGAAGGGCGTGGGGGCCGTGGGAGTGACCGGTCGCCGTCAGGCCGCTCGCGGCAGGTGATGGTTCGAGGATGCGCGAGGACTCGCGGGTGGATGCCGGTCGTTGTGCCCGCCAGGACGGCGAAGGCCCGTTTCCGCGGGAGGAGTGATCGCTGTGACCGAGGTGCTGTTCGTCGTGTCGGCGGCCGACCGCTGGACGCTGAGGGGCGGGGAGGTCCATCCGTCGGGGTTCCGGGGTGAGGAACTGGCGGTGCCGCACCGGATCTTCAGTGAGGCGGGGTGGGGGATCACGATCGCGACGCCGGGCGGAAAGGCGCCGACGCTGGACCGGCTGAGCATGTCGCGGACGGCGGGCCGGCCATCGACGTTGCGTGAGGTGGCCGCGTATCTCGACCGGATCGACGCGGAGTTGAAGCATCCCCGGGTGCTGGGCGAGATCGATCCGGACGAGTTCGACGTGGTGTTCTATCCCGGTGGGCACGGTCCGATGGAGGATCTGGCGGTGGACCCGGTGTCGGTGCGCTGCTGACCCGGGTGCTCGCTTCGGGCCGACCGCTCGCGCTGCTGTGTCACGCCCCGGCGGCCGCGTTCGCCGCGAAGGGTGAGGGCGGGGCGTGGCCGTTCGCGGGGTACCGGATGACGGGGCTGTCGAACCTGGAGGGGAAGTTCAACAGTTTCGGCCGTAAGGTCATCTGGTTGCTGGAGGACCGGCTACGGGCGAGCGGGGCGGAGTACTCCAAGGGGCGTCTGCCGTTGCGGCCGTACGTGGTCGTGGACCGGGACCTGTACACCGGGCAGAACCCGGCGTCCTCCGAACGCCTCGCCCGCCGCGTTGTCGCCGATGTGAACGCGACTCCGGCGCGCTAGCTGCATCTCCGGCGCCTGTGTAGGCCCCTCGGCGGCCGCCCTAATGTTGACGGTGCACACTCCCGAACGTAATGTATGGACTGTAAACATTCTGTTCCTGTGCGGAGGGAAATGTCATGAAGGCTGTGTCGATCAAGGAGCCGGGCGGTCCCGAGGTGCTGGAGTGGGTGGAGGCCGAGGACCCTTCGCCCGGCCCCGGCGAGGTGGTCGTCGATGTGGTGGCCAGTGCGCTGAACCGGGCCGATGTCATGCAGCGGCAGGGCCTGTATCCGTTGCCGCCGGGTACCTCGCCCTACCCGGGGCTCGAGGTTTCGGGCCGTATCGGCGCCCTCGGTGAGGGGGTCACCGGATGGCAGGTGGGCGACGAGGTCTGTGCGCTGCTGACCGGGGGCGGTTACGCGCAGAAGGTCGCCGTTCCCGCCGGTCAACTGCTCACCGTTCCTGAGGGGGTCGGTCTGGTGGAGGCGGCGGGGCTTCCCGAGGTCACCGCCACGGTCTGGTCCAACATCGTCATGACCGCGGGCCTGAAGGCGGGCGAGACGCTCCTCGTGCACGGAGGTGTCGGCGGTGTGGGCACGATGGCGATCCAGATCGCCAAGGCGCTCGGCGCCCGGGTCGTCACCACGGTCGGCGGGCCCGGAAGAGCCGCCCGTGCCCGGGAGTTGGGTGCCGACGAAGCGATCGACCACCGTACCGACGACTTCGCCAAGCACGGCCCCTATGACGTGATCCTCGATGTCATCGGCGGCGACTACCTCGAGCGCAACGTCCGTTCGCTGGCCGCCGACGGGCGGCTGGTCGTCATCGGTCTCCAGAAGGGCCTGGAGGGCTCGCTCAACCTTGCCGAGATCGTCTTCAAGCGGGTGTCCGTGCACGGCACCACGCTGCGTACCCGGTCGAAGGAGCAGAAGGCCGAGATCGTCGCCGAGGTCCAGAAGAACGTCTGGCCCCTGATCGAGAACGGCTCCGTGCGACTGGTCGTCGACCGGACGGTGTCCATGGCCGATGCCGCCGAAGGCCACCGTCTCATGGAAGCCGGCGGCCACGTCGGCAAGATCCTTCTCCTCAACGACGAGAGCGCATCGGGCGAGAGCGCATCGGACGGGAGTGCATCGGACGGGAGTGCATCAGGCGGGAGCGCGTCAGGGGAAGCCGCCGAACATCGCCATGGCTGAGCCGGGCTGAACCGGATCGGGCCGGGCCGGATCGGGCCCCCGACTCCCGGTCACGTCACGGGCTCACCCCCACCCGGCGGAGTGCCGGGGGCCGCCGTCACCCCCGCTGCCTCCCGGCTGCTCCCGCTCATCGGGCCACTGCGGCATGAGCGCCCGACAGGTCACCGCGCGGGTTGCGGGGGGCGAATGGGGCACGAAGTATGGAATCGGCCGTTGCCGTCTGGGGTGTGCATGGCTTCAGCAGCCGATGGGCCACGTGGACAGGGCACACGTGTGTGCTGTGAACAGGGCAGGCAAGGGGGCGGGCAGGTGTGCTGCGGACGGGGCGCATGGTGTGCCCACGACATGGAGCTGACATGACTGATCTACCTCCTCCGATCACCCCCTACCTGGAACCCGAGGCGAAGGAGCTGTGCGAGGCCACGGACCCGCATCCGCGGATCTACGAGGTGCCTCCGGAGAAGGGCCGTGACCTTCTGCTCGGCCTGCAGAGCGACGAGAGCGTGCCCCGTCCGGACGTCGACGAGGAGTGGGTCGATGTGGACGCGGGCCAGTGGGGCACGGTCCGTACCCGGATCATCCGGCCCGAGGGGACCACCGGGGCGCTGCCGGTGGTGTTCTACATCCACGGCGCAGGCTGGGTCTTCGGCGACGACAGGACCCACGACCGTCTCTTCCGCGAACTCGCCGTCGGCGCCGGTGCGGCGGGTGTCTTCCCCGTCTACGACCGTGCGCCCGAGGCCAGGTACCCCACCCAGGTGGAGCAGAACTACGCCGTGGGCCAGTGGGTGCTGGAGCACGGCGCGGAGCACGGTCTGGACACCTCGCGGATCGCCGTCACCGGAGAGTCGGTCGGCGGCTGCATGTCCGCGGTGTTCGCGCTGATGAACAAGGAGCGCGGTGGGATCGGCCTCAAGGCACAGGTCCTGCTCTACCCGGTGACCGACGCCGACTTCGACACCCCGTCCTACCTCCAGTTCGCCGAGGGCTACTACCTCACCCGCGACGGCATGAAGTGGTTCTGGGACGCCTACATCCCCGACCCCGCCGCCCGCACCGAGGTGTACGCCTCCCCGCTGCGGGCCTCCCTGGACCAGCTCAAGGGGCTGCCCACCACCCTGGTCATCACCGACGAGGCCGACGTCCTGCGTGACGAGGGGGAGATGTACGCCAACAGGCTGCGCGAAGCCGGGGTGGACGTGACCTCCGTCCGCGTGGCGGGCATGGTCCACGACTTCCTGCTCCTGGACAGCCTGCGCGACACCCGTGCGGCCAACGTCGCCCGTACCCTCGCCGTCGATGCCCTCAGGACAGCCCTGCGGGGCGACTGAGACGACCTGGAGGACTGCCCGGCAGCGAGCGGTGAGCGGTGAGTGGTGAGCATCGAGCGGTGAGCGCCGCCGGTCGTCAGCCGACCGGCGCGGCTTCCTCCGTGGGGCGCCGGTTGCCGACACGGGTCATCAGCAGCCCGGCGAGCGCCGCGACGGGGTAGGCGAGTACGCCGTAGACGGCGGAGGGCACGGCCAGGCCGACGCTGCCGAGCACGCTGATCGCCAGCGTCATGGCGACCGCGCTGTTGTGCACGCCGATCTCCATGGAACAGGCGATCGCCTGCCGTTTGCCGACGCGTGCCAGGCGCGGCACGAAGTATCCCGTGGCCAGGCTCAGCACACAGAAGAGAAGCGCTACGGGCCCCGCGTCCACGAGGTAGTCGGCGATGTTGTTCCGCTCGGCCACCACGGCGCCGATGATCACCGCGACGAGGACGACGACCGACAGGTGACGCACCGGACGGTCCATGCGCCGCGCGAACTCCTCCGAACGTCGGCGCACCAGCAGGCCGATCACCACCGGCGCGAGCACCAGGGCCAGGACCTGGAGCGCTTTGCCGAACTGCAGCCCGACGCCGTCCTGCCCGATGCCCGGCTCGAAGTGGAGCAGGGCGAGGTTGGTGATGATCGGCAGCGTCACGACGGCCACCACGGCGTTGATCGCCGTGAGCGTGACGTTCAGCGCCACGTCACCGCCGAAGAGGTGGCTGAAGAGGTTGGCCGTCGTCCCGCCGGGAGAGGCGGCCAGCAGCATCATGCCGACGGCGAGCACGGGGGAGAGGTCGAAGGCGATGACCAGACCGAAACACACGGCGGGCAGAAGCAGCGCCTGGCAGAACAGCGCTACGACGACGGCGCGTGGATGCCGACGCACCCGGCGGAAGTCGTCGGCTGTCAGGGACAGGCCCAGCCCGAACATGATGATGGCGAGGGCGAGCGGGAGCAGGACGGTGGCGAGGGGAGAGTCCATGTGCGGCTTTGTCTCCTGGGCAGGGGGAGTGGGGCCGGGGGGTGATGGGGAAAGGTCGTACTGAACTGCCGGTTTCGAGAGCGTGGTGCCGGGTTGTGCGGCTGAAGGTAACGCGCCATGTGTGCACCGTCAACACTCTGGGCGATCCCCGTCATTCAACCGACGCGGTTCATTTCACCTGCCACCTGCCACCTGCCACCTGCCACCCGTTTCCCGAGCCCCCGGCCCCCCGGGTCCACCAGCCCCCCCCCGGGGCCCCGGACCGCCAAGTGCGGTGCTACGAAACGGTGTCGAAGGTGTAGTACCTCGTGTGATCCAGCATGTCGGCGGGCGTCACGTCGTTCCACGGGCGCATGACGTCGTCGAGGCCCACGACGTTCCTGGTCCGCGCGCCCGGCAGGTAGGTGGAGCGGGGGTGGCGCGCCTGCCACTGTGCCCAGAGCCGGTCGATGAACGCGTGGTGCAGCCAGAACACCGGGTCGTTGGGCGAGGCCCCGGTGGCCATCTGGCCGCCCACCCACACATGCACCCGGTTGTGGAGATTGACGCCGCGCCAGCCTTCGAGGTGGTTGCGGAAGCCGTCCGACGCGCTGTTCCAGGGCGCGGTGTCGTACGTGGGCATCGCGAGGACCGAGTCGACCTCCGAGCGGGTCGGCAGCTGCGGTACGCCGGACCCCAGGGCGCGGCGGAGGAAGCCGCGCCCGTCGACCGTCACCGTGACCGGCCACCTGCCGCCGCTGACGGCGAACGGCCCCTCGGCGACCTGCCCGTCCCTGGCGCGGCCGGTGCCTCCGAGGAAGTCGGGCGCCCACAGGGAGGCCCCGACGGTACGGTCCACCGTCCAGTCCCAGTAGGGGAGTGCGACGGAGGGGTCGATGGCCTGGAGCGCCTGCTCGAACTGTATGAGGAATCTGCGGTGCCAGGGCAGGAAGGACGGTGACCGGTGGCCCACCCGGTCGCCGTTGTCGGTGTCGCTCATGATGAAGGCGTTGTGCGTGGTGACGAACGTGTCGTACTGGCCGGTGCGCTTGAGCTCCAGGAGCGCGTCGACGAAGCTCCGCTTCTCGGCGGTGGTGAGGCTCGCCTGGTTCTTGCGTACGGTCATGAGGTTGCTCCCCGGTTCAGGAAAAGGTCAGCGGAATCGCGCGGATGCGCGGGCGGGCGTGGGGATCAGGCCAGGGGTACGAGTTCGGAGCCCTGGAGCTCGATCACGGCCGCCCGGGCGACCGCGCGCGGGGTCGCGAACGTCTCGTAGTGGTTGATGACGCTGACCCAGGTGTTGTCCGCGTTCCGCATCACATGCAGTTCCTCGCCGTCGACCAGCACGGTGTAGCCGCCGTGATGCCCGTCGGCGTGGGAGGGGGCGCCCTCTATGCGGCGCCCCTGGAAGGTTTCGCTGAACGGCTGCGGGGCTGCGTGCCCCGTGTGTCCCTCATGTCCCCCGTGGGCCTCGTGCCCCTCGGGGCGCTTCTCGCCTGTGGTCCGGAGGTCGGTCGACCCTCCGGCCGCCTGCGCGAAGCCGGTCAGGACGAGGCCGGTCAGAGCGGTCGCGGCGGCACCGAGGGTGCGGCGACGGGTGAGTTGAGGCATGGGAAAGTCCCCCCAGGTACGGCGGTGGTGAGCGGGAACCGAAGGCGGACGCCTCCGGACTTCCCTTGAGTGATGGCATGTCACCGGCGGCGCGCTCGACATGGTCGGGGTCGGCGCGCCCGGCGGGCCGTGTCGGCATATGCCTACAGCGATATGCGGGGGAAGCAGTAGTCGCGGAGGGCCGGTTCACCGCCATACGGACAGGGTGAAGCGGGCAGTGCAGGGTTCAACGATGTTGATCTTGCTGTTTGGGTGACGAAACGGGATCGCATCGGAAGTTTTTGAAGCAATGGCGTCCATTCGGTGAAGGATTTCCCGTCAAACCCCAAAGGGTGTGGCCTCACTCACCTCCCGAAGCTGTCCGGAATCCTCCGCCGCGCACCGTACCCACGAGCGCCGCGAGCACCCCACCGCACCCACGCGGCCCTACCGTTCGCGGGCGGTGCGGTGCGGGTGCAGGGTGGCGGTCCCGGTGACGGCGATCCCGACCGGGTCGCCGGGGCGCCGGTCCACCGGACCGGTGGCGCGCACCTGCACCAGGGCGTCCACCCCCGGCACGAGGACGCTCACCAGCGTGTCGGCCCCGTGGAACGAGACGTCCGCCACCGTGGCGCGTGCCGTGTCGTCCGACGGCGGGGCGGTGAGGGCGAGTTGCTCGGGGCGCAGTACGACGGTCCCGCCGTCCCCGTCGGCCGGGACCTCCAGGGGGACGGGGCCCAGGGCGGTCCGGGCCGTGGAGCCCTCTCCGGTGCCGGGCAGCAGCACGGCACCGCCGACGAAGCCCGCCACCCAGGGATCGGCGGGCCTGCGGTAGACCTCCTGCGGTGTGCCGCACTGGGCGACCCGGCCCGACCGTACGACCGCCACCAGATCCGCGGTCGACAGGGCTTCCTGCTGGTCGTGGGTGACCAGGACGCCGGTGGCCCCGGTCGCCCGGAGCGCCGCCCGGACGTCGGCCCGCACCCCGGCGCGCAGGGCGCTGTCGAGGGCGTTGAACGGTTCGTCCAACAGGACGAGGGCGGGCGCCGGGGCCAGCGCGCGGGCGAGGGAGACCCGTTGCTGCTGACCGCCCGAGAGCTCGTGGGGCATACGGGGCCCGTAGCCGGGCAGGCCGACGAGTTCGAGCATCTCCTCCGTACGACGGCTGCGCTCGGCACGTGTCCGGTGTGTCAGCCCGAAGGCCACGTTGCGGGCGACGCTGAGGTGGGGGAAGAGCGCGCCCTCCTGCGGGACGATCCCGATCCTGCGCCGCTCCGGAGGGAGATGGACGCCGGGACCCGTGACGGTCCGCCCGTCGAGCTCGACCGTACCGGCGTCCGGACGCAGGAACCCCGCCACGACCCGCAGCATGGTGGTCTTCCCGCAGCCGGAGGGGCCCAGCACGGCGGCCAGCCGCCCGCCGGGGACGGTGAGGTCCAGCCCGTCCAGAATCCGGGCGCCGGGGGCGTAGGAGTGGGTCAGGCCGGTGATGTGCAGGTCGCTCATGTGCGGTGCCTTCCGAGGAGGTACGCGGGGACGGCGGCGATCAGGACGAGGACGGCGGCGTACGGGGCAGCCGCCGCGTAGGAGGCGGTGCCGGTCTCGGTCCACAGCCGGGTGGCCAGCGTGTCCATGCCCGTGGGGCGCAGCAGCAGGGTGGCGGGCAGCTCCTTCATGCAGACCACGAAGGTGAGCGCGGCCCCCGCGGCCACCCCGGGCGCGGCGAGCGGCACCGTCACCTCCCGCAGCACCCGCAGCGGCCCCCGGCCCAGCGAGCGGGCCACGTCCTCCAGGACCGGCGGGCACTGGAGGACGGCGGCCCGCGTCGCACCGACGGCCACCGGGAGGAAGAGCACCGCGTACGCGAGGACGAGCAACGGCAGTTCCTGGTAGAGGGGGTAGGCGTAGCGCACCGCGAGGAAGACCAGGGCGAGAGCGACGGTGATGCCGGGCACGGCGTGTCCGGCGTACGCCGCCTGCTCCAGCAGATGCGCGACGCGGCCCCGGTAGCGGGCGGCCATGACCCCGACCGGCAGGGCGAGCGCCGTGGTCAGCGCGGCGCCGAGGGCCGCGACCAGCAGGGTCGTCGTCCCCGTCTCCAGCAGCCTGGCGGGTTCCCAGGTGGCCGAGTTGCCCACCGCCAGCCAGTACGCCAGGGTTCCCAGCGGGAAGAGCACACCGGCCGCGGCGACGGCCGAGCACCAGGCCAGCGCGGGCCACCGCAGCCGGCCCAGCGGCAGGGGAACCGGCGGGCGCGCCGTTCCGGAGCCGGTCCGCGCCGAACCGGCCCGGCCGCGCGTACGGGATTCGGCGGCGACCAGGAGCACGGTCATCAGGACCAGGACGACGCCGAGCGCGGCGGCGGGAGTGCGGTCGAAACTCGCCTTGTACGACGTGTGGATGGCCAGGGTGAACGTCTCGTACCGCATGATCGATACGGCCCCGAAGTCCGAGAGCACGTACAGCGCCACCAGCAGCCCCCCGCCCGCCGCCGCAGGGCGCAGCTGGGGGAGCGTGACGCGCCGGAACGTCTGCCACGGGCCGTGCCCGAGCGCCCGCGCTGCCTCCTCCTGGGCCGGATCGATCCCGCGCAGCGCCGCCGCGACCGGGAGATACACGTACGGGTAGCTGACCAGGGTCAGGACCAGTGCCGCACCGCCGAACCCGGCGAGCCCGGGGCGTGCGGAGACCCAGGCGAAGGCCGCCACGTAACTGGGCACCGCCAGCGGCAGCGTGGCCAGCACCGACCACGTGCGGGCGGCGGGCAGCGCGGTGCGGGTGGTGAGCCAGGCGAGGGAGACGCCGAGCACGAGGGAGGCGGCGACGACCACGAGGGCCAGGCCGACGCTGTGGACGAGCAGTTGACCCGTACGGCCGGTGGCCACGACGTCCCGGGCGAACCCGGGACCGCGCTCCAGGGCCCGTACGCCCAGATAGATCAGCGGAAGCAGCGCCAGGGCGGCGGCGACGGAGGCGAGAACGGTCAGGACGAGAGGCGGCCTTCGCCCGGCACGCCCGCGCCCGGACACCGCGGGGGCGGTGTCCGGGCGGGTGGCGGTGCGAGCGGGCGCCGGCGGGGCCTTGGGGCCCCGGGTACCCGGTTCGGTCATACCGGTCAGACCATCCCGGCTTCCCGCAGCATCTCCAGCGTCACTTCGAGCGACTCCAGCTTGCTGAGGTCGATCTCGGGCACGCCGAGGGTGTCGAGCTCCGGCAGGTCGGCCTTGCTCTTGATACCGGCGGCCAGCGGGTACTCGCTGGTCTCGTCGGCGAAGTAGGTCTGGGCCTCCTCGGAGAGGAGGAAGTCCACGGCCTTCGCCGCCGCGGCGCTCTGGTCGTTGCCCTTGAGGACGCCGACACCGGCGACGTTGACGAGCGCGCCCGGGTCGCCCTTCTTCGGGAAGCTCAGCGCGGCCTTGAGCTTGTCCGCGCCCTCCTCGGCCGCCTTCTCGTACCAGTAGTAGTGGTTGATGAGGCCGAGCTCGGCCTTGCCCTCGTTGACCGCTTCGAGGACGGCGCCGTTCTTCTCGTACACCTGCGGGCTGTTGGCCTTGAAGTCCTTGAGCCAGGTACGCGTGGCGTCGTCGCCCTCCAGCACACGCATACCGGTGACGAACGCCTGGAACGAGGCGTTGGTCGGGGCGTATCCGACCTTGCCCTTCCACTCCGGCTTTGTCAGGTCCTTGACGCTGTCCGGCGCCTTGGCGACCTTGTCGCTGTTGTACGCGATGACGCGGGCGCGGCCCGAAACGCCGATCCAGGTGCCGTCCTCGGCGCGGTACTCCTTGTCGACCCGGTCGAGTGATCCCTGCGGCAGCGCGTCCAGCCGGCCGGCCTTGCCCAGCGCTCCGAGGGCCCCGGCGTCCTGGGCGAAGAAGAGGTCCGCCTTGGTCTTGTCGCCCTCCTCCAGGAGCTGGGCGGCGAGCTCGGCGCTGTCGCCGTAGCGGACCTCGACCTCGGTGCCGGTCGCCTTCTCCAGCTTCTCCAGCAGCGGGGCGATCAGCTCCTCGTTGCGCCCGGAGTAAATGACCAGCGGACCGGCCGCCTTCTCCGTCGCCGTCGTGCCGGAGTCCTTGGACTCCGTGGCGCCCTTGTCGTCGGAGCCGCAGGCCGCGACGAGCGGCACGAGCAGCGCTGCCGCGGCGAGGGCGGAGAGATGGCGAGAGGTTGAGCGTCTCATGGCAAAGCCTTTCTCAAATGAGAGTCATGGATATCTAAGGTTTGCCTAACCTAATCGTCAACTGTTGGCCGCTTTGTGATGCGCAACCGAGATGAAGGCCCTGCCGACGGGGGGCTCCGGGCACGCGTGCGCTGCTGGGTGGGGCTACTGTGTGCTGCTGTGACCGGCCCCGCGCGACTTCCGCTGCTCTTCCTTGACGTCGACGGACCGCTCATCCCGTTCGGAGCGGAGCCGCAGCGGTATCCGGCCTATGCGCTCGGTCCCGGTCTGCGGGGGGCCGATACGAACCCGCTCCTGAGCAGGATCAACCCTCGGCACGGGGCCGAGCTGGCGGCGCTTCCCTGCGAGCTGGTCTGGGCCACGACGTGGATGGATGAAGCGAACGAGTGCATCGCCCCGCTGCTCGGTCTTCAGCCGCTTGCCGTGGTCGCCTGGCCGGAGCCGTCGGACCTCGACGGCCAGGACGAACGCGATGGGCTGCACTGGAAGACCCGTGCCCTGGTCGACCGGGCGGCGGGGCGGCCGTTCGTATGGGTCGATGACGAGGCGACAGACACCGACCGGGCCTGGGTCGCCGCCCACCATGAGGGGTACGCCCTGGTCCACCGGGTCGATGCCCGTGTCGGTCTCACCGATGGTGACTACGCGGCTCTCGCCGCATGGCTGGGGCAGCCGTTCGGGGCGGAGCCCCGCTGACGGCGCGGCGCGGCGGGCCGAGGACCCGAAGGCGGTGGGCGCCGCCGCCCCGCCGCGCGCGGGAGTGCCGTATCAGCCCCGGCCGAGGACGCAGAACTCGTTGCCCTCCGGATCGGCCAGGACGACCCAGGGGACATCGCCCTGGCCCACATCGGCCCGTGCCGCGCCGAGCCCTTCGAGCCGGGCGACCTCCTTCGCCTGATCCTCGACGGGGTCGGGCATCACGTCGAGATGGACGCGGCTCCGTACGGCCCGGTCGTCCGGTGTGCGGCGGAACTCCAGGTACGGACCGACACCCTTGACGGAGCGCAACAGGGCGCGGTCGTCGGTCAGTTCATGGACGGTCCAGCCGATCGCCTCGCCCCAGAACCGGACCAGGGCGCGCGGGTCGGCGCAGCCGACGACCACGGCGGCCACGGGGCCCGTGTCCCGGTAGAGCTCCCGGGGCTCCAGGACGCTGAACACATTGCCTTCCGGGTCGGCCAGCACCGTCCCCGGCACATCGCCCTGGCCCGCGTCGGCGGGCGTCGCCCCGAGCTCCTTCAGGCGCGCGACCAACTCCGCCTGATGGGCGTCGGAGGTGGTGGCGAGCTCGATGTGCACGCGGCACCTCACCGTCTCCGGGTCCGGGACGCGGACGAGATCGACGCAGACGGCGGACGGGTCCGGCCAGTCGAAGCCCACGGGTTCCAGGTTGATGACTCCGGGGCCCTCGCTGGAGAGACCCCAGCCGAGCGCCTCCGCCCAGAACCGGCCGAGCGCCGACTCGTCCCCGGCTTTGAAGTTCACCTGAACAAGCTGCAGTGTCATGCCGCACACCCTAAGCAGCGCCCTCATGTGCCGGGCGGCGGCGGGGCGTTCATTAGGACAGCGGTTGGCCTCTATGGGGCATACGGTCGGTTCGTGACCCCAAGCCGGAGTACAGGCACCGGCTGACCAGGAGGCGAGCACATCATGACGGACATCACCGCGCAGGCCACTTCGACCACCACGCATCAGGATGTGGCTGTGGCGAGCACGGAGCCCGCCGGACCCGCCCGAGCCTCTTCTCCCTCCTCCCGTGGAGACGCGGGCCTCGTCCGCCCGTTCCGGATCGCGATCCCGCAGCGGGAGGTGGACGACCTCAACGACCGTCTCGCCCGCACCCGTTGGTCCCGGCAGCTCCCGGGCGCCGGGTGGGAGCGGGGCGTCCCCGTCGAACATCTCCGGGAGGTGGCGGAGTACTGGCGGGACACGTACGACTGGCGGGCCCAGGAAGCGCGCCTGAACGCGTTCCCGCAGTTCATGACGCGGATCGACGGCCAGGACATCCACTTCCTGCATGTCCGCTCACCCGAGCCGGACGCCCTGCCGGTCGTGCTCACCCACGGCTGGCCCAACTCGTTCCTGGAGTTCGCCGACCTCATCGGCCCCCTCACCGATCCGAGGGCGCACGGCGGCGACCCGGACCAGGCGTTCCACGTCGTGGTGCCGTCACCGCCGGGTTTCGGGTTCTCGGAACCGCCCCGGGAGACCGGGTGGAACGTGGCGCGGGTGGCGGGCCTGTGGGCGGAGCTGATGAGCCGCCTCGGCTATGAGCGCTACGGCGTGCAGGGCGGCGACCTGGGCGCCTACATCGCGCCCGCCGTCGCCGAGGCGGACCCGGGCCGGGTGGTCGGCGTCTACCTCATCGGGGGACTGGGCATCCCGTCGGAGGAGGACGTCCCCGGCCTGACCGAGGAGGAGCACAAGGCGTACAGCGCCATCATGGACGCGGACTGGATGCACGGCACCGACCACCACGCCCTGCTGCGCGCGGCCCCGCAGAGCTTCGCGTACGGCTGGGAGGACTCCCCGGTCGGGGGGCTCGCCTGGATGCTCCAGAAGCTCAAGGAGTTCGGCCCGGCCGGTACGGTCCCCGAGGACGTGCTCGGGCGCGACGCGATCCTGACCAACACCTCGCTGTACTGGTTCACGGGCACGTTCGGCTCCTCGTCCTGGCCCATGTACGACAGCACCGGCATCGGCTGGCCGCAGGGACAGCGCCATGCCCCGACGGGTGTCTACCACGGCATCCCGGGCCTGCGCCGCATCGCCCAGCGCGACTGCGACCTGGTCCACTGGCCGCTGGACAACCCGGGCGAGCACCACTTCATCGCCATGGAGCAGCCCGCACCCCTGGCCGCGGACATGGCCACGTTCTTCGCCGCCCTCCGCTGACCCGGCCCGGCCGCCGCCCCGGTGCCGGTCGTCAGTCGACCGGCTCGCCGGGCTGGTCGTGCGTGGCGCAGTGGATGCCGCCGCCCCCGGAGGCGACGGTGTCGATCACGACCGGCACGATGTCCCGCCCGGGGAACTGCTCCTGGAGGATTCCCCGGGCCCGGTCGTCGGCCTTCCGGTCGCCGAAGCGGGGCAGGAACACCGAGTCGTTGGCCACGTAGAAGTTGGCGTAGGTCGACACGAAGTCGTCGCCCTCGCCGGTGATCCTGTCGAGGTCGGGCTGCGGCAGGTCGATCACTTCGAAGCGCCGGCCCCGGGCGTCGGTCGCCTCGCCCAGCACCTCCCGGGCCTGGTCGGCCGCGCGCGACCAGGAGTCCGGGGGCGTACCGGGGAACGCCTGGTCCAGCAGCACCACGCCCGGCGCCGTGAAGCGGACGAGGCTGTCCACGTGGGCGTCGGTGATGTCCTGGCCGCGCACCCCCTTCAGCCACACCACCTTCTCCACCCCCAGGGTCTCGACGAGGTCGGCCTCGATGTCGTCCCGGCTCATGCCCGGGTTGCGGTTCTCGTTCACGATCGAGCTCTCGGTGATCAGCAGGGTGCCCTCACCGTCGGTCTCGAAGGAGCCGCCCTCGGAGACGAGCGGGGCCTCGGCACGCGGAATCCCGTACTCGGTGAGCAGCGCGCGGCCCACGCGGGCGTCGTTCGTGTGCTCCTGCTTCTCGCCCCAGCCGTTGAAGTTGAAGTCGACCCCGATGACCTCGCCCCCTTCCTCGACGAACACCGGGACCGTGTCACGGGCCCACATGTCGTCCACGGCGAGCGGGATGACCTCGACCTGCGAACCGCAGGCGCGCTGGGCGGCCTTCCGCTGGTCGGTCCTGGCCATCATGACGACGTACTCGTACTCCGCGATGGCGCGGGCGATGCGGGCGATGTCCTCGCGGACGTACGGGAGGTCCTGCGCCCATACCGATTCCAGGGCGGGCCACGACATGAAGGTACGTGCGTGGCTGTCCCACTCCGCACCGAACCGGCGCTCTCCCTCGGGCGCGCGGTCCGAGCCGGTGCCGACGGACCCGGCGCCGGAGCCGTCCGGGCCGCAGGCCGTGGCCCCGAAAGCGAGTGCGCCGAGCCCGCCGAGGGTCTGAAGGACCGTACGACGGGTGGGGGGACGGTAGGACACGGTGTGCTCCGATCGTGGGTGCTGAAAGGCTGCCCTGGGGCGCGAGGGGTGGCGCGCCGGTGGGCACTCCCGAACTCCTGACGCGAGCGCCGGGTCGGCACGGGCGGTGGTACTGATGGCACTGTGGCACTGACTGAAAATTCAGTCAAGCTTACTCCGGGGGCGTCGGCGTGTCGTATGTCGCCGGGGCGACCGCGTCCCGGGCGAGGTGGGCCACCTCCACCCCGATCGCCTCGCGCATCCGGGTGCGGGCGTCCGGCAGGGGCAGAATGCCGCTGAGCCACCGGGCGCTGAGCCCTTCGAGCAGGGCGGTCAGCCGTTCGGCGGAGGCGGTGAGCGCGGAATCCGGGGCGGTCGGCCGGACCTCGCCCAGCAGGTCGGCCACCTCCCGGACCCAGATCACGCTGGCCAGGGCCAGTTCGCCCCGCAGCTCGGGGTCGAACACGGCGCTCGCGCGGAGCTCGCCCCAGGCGGTGCTGTTCTCCCGTACGTGGGGGAGGTCCTGGAGCTCCAGCAGCAGCGCCTGCTCCAGCCGACGGAGCGGACCGGGCACCGCGTCGGACCCGGGTGCCACGCCGGGACCGGCCGCCGTTTCGGAGTTGGTCGTCGCCTCGCGGCCTGCCGTCGCCTCCGGGCCTGCCGCCGCCTCGGCGGCCGAATGCTCGGCCGTGTACCGCTCGGCCCGGTTGTTGACGAAGGCCAGCGTCCGCCGGAGCAGGCCGGTGCGGTCCTCGAAATGGTAGTAGATCAGGGCTTTGGAGACGCCCGCCTCCGCCGCCAGCTCCTCCACCCGCAGTCCCCGTACGCCGCGCCGTGCGATGACGGTGGCCGCGGCTTCGAGAATGGCCGTTCTGCGGTCGCTCACCGCGTGCTCCTCCGAGTGGGGGCGTCCTCCCGGGACGCCGGACGGTATCGATGGCATGTTGACTGAAATGTTAGTCAAGTACACGATCGTCCGACGGCCAGGTGCGCTCGCCCCCCGGCCTGTCTGTCCACCCGTTTCGCATCGCCGAAAGAGCCGGCGCATGTCCACTCAGCCCCCGGGAGATCGTCATCGTCCGGCTCGTCCATGTGGCGGCGGACGGCGGTCCGGTCACGGTGGTGCTGAGCCGCTGCGCCAGGGCGGGCCGACCTGGCCGTCCGGCCTTCCCTTCCGCCCGCGCGGTCCCGTGTCCGTACGGTGAAGGCCGACCTGGCCGTCCGGGGCCGGAAGCCCTTCGGAGCGGCGGCAGCCGGGTGCGGGCGGCGGTGGCGGGCCCGGTAGGTTGGTCGCCATGGCGTCCCGTAATACCCGGATTCTCGAAGCGGCCGCACGGGTGATCGCCCGGCGTGGTGTCCGTGGCCTGCGCGTGGAGGAACTCGCGGCCGAGGCCGGTGTGTCCACCGGGTTGATCTACTACCACTTCAAGGACCGCACGGGGATTCTCCGCCACACCCTGGAGTTCATCAACGACCGGGCGGAGCGCTACACGACGGTCCGGGACGCGGACGCGCCGCCTCTGGGTCCGCGCGAGGAACTCGAACAGATTCTCCTCCTGGAGCTTCAGGACACCGCCGAGGTCCGGGAGAACAGCGCGGCGTGGGGGGAGCTGCGGGCGAGCGCCGTCTTCGATCCGGCGCTGCGTGAGGATCTCGCCCGGGCGACCCTGGTGTGGGTGCAGGAGGTGGCCGCCCTGCTGGGCCGGGTGCGGCCCATGGCACCGGCCGCGCAGCTCGCCGCCGCCGCCGAAAGGCTCACGGCGCTGCTGGAGGGGCTCAGCACGCGCTGGCTCAGTGGCGGGCTCGGGATCGACCACGCGAGGACCCTCATGCGGGGCGGTATCGAAGCGGAGCTGTCCGGACTGGAAGCGCGGTAGCGGACCTCTCGTCACGCGGAGAGGGCCAGGCCGCCCGCCGCCGCGGGCTCCGTTCCCCGGGCCGGGGGCTGGACCCCGGTCTCCACAACGTTCCTGATGTGACACGAAGTTGATGGAACATCAGTCTCCGGATGTCTGCTTTGCCCCGTCGACATCGTTGCCGTGATGAGCTTAGGCTCACCTAAGTTCGGGCCGGTCGACTCCGTCGGCATGCCCAACTCGCGTACCTTCCACGGCGCCTGAGAAGGCGGCTTTCCCGCACGATGGGAGTGACATGTCACAGGTTCATCCTGGCGACGCACCACGGGTCCACGACCTCATCGGAATCGGCTTCGGCCCCTCCAATGTGGCCATGGCGATCGCGCTCAGAGAGCACAACGCACGCGTCGGCGGACAGGAGCCGGTCACTGCTCGCTTCTTCGAGCAGCAGCAGAGCTTCGGCTGGCACCGGGGCATGCTGATCGACGACGCCACGATGCAGGTGTCGTTCCTCAAGGACCTGGTGACGCTCCGGAACCCGGCCAGCGAGTTCAGTTTCCTCTGCTATCTCCAGAGCCGGAACCGGCTGATCGACTTCATCAACCACAAGAACCTCTTCCCGCTCCGGGTCGAGTTCCACGACTACTTCGAGTGGGCCGCCGCCAAGGTCGGCGACCTGGTCTCCTACGGCCACGAGGTCGTCTCCGTGACGCCCGTCGTCCAGGACGGCACCGTGGAGCACCTCGAGGTGACCGTACGGTCGGGGAGCGGCCTCGAGGTCCACCGGGCCCGCAACCTCGTCATCGGCACCGGGCTGCGTCCCCTCATGCCCGAAGGCGTGCGGCGCGGCGACCGCGTCTGGCACAACTCCGACTTACTGCGGAAGGTCGACGGGCTGGAGGGCACCTCGCCCTCGCGGTTCGTTGTCGTGGGTGCCGGACAGAGCGCCGCCGAGAACGTCGCCTACCTGCACCGCCGCTTCCCGGGGGCCGAGGTCTGCGCGGTCTTCTCCCGCTACGGCTACAGCCCCGCCGACGACAGCAGCTTCGCCAACCGGATCTTCGACCCCGGAGCCGTCGACGAGTACTTCGCCGCGCCCGACAGCGTCAAGAGCCAGCTGATGGCCTATCACGGGAACACCAACTACTCCGTGGTGGACATCGACCTGATCGACGACCTGTACCGGCAGATGTACCAGGAGAAGGTCCTCGGCACCGAACGGCTGCGCTTCCTCAACGTGTCCCGTGTCACCGCCGTCGAGGAGGGGCCCGACGGCGTCCGGGCCACCGTGAAATCCCTCGTGACCGGCGAGGAGACGCCCCTGGACGCCGACATCGTGGTGTTCGCCACCGGGTACAGCCCCGCCGACCCCCTCGGTCTCCTCGGCGAGGTCGCCGACCGCTGCCTGCGCGACGACGAGGGCCGCGTCCGGGTCGAGCGCGACTACCGCATCGCCACCGAGCCCGGCCTGAACTGCGGGATCTATCTCCAGGGCGGTACGGAGCACACGCACGGCATCACCACGTCCCTGCTCTCCAACACCGCGATACGCGTCGGCGAGATCCTGGACTCCCTGCTCGACCGGAGCGTCAAGTCCACCTCGGACGAGGCCCGTCCGGCCACCGACGGCACCGGCAGCGCCGTCGGCCAGAGCCCTCGCCCAGGGTCTTCCGGCCTCTGACGGATCAAAGGGATAACGTACGTCCATATGAGCACGACTGCAGTCGAGCGCCCCGTGCCCAGGGGCGCAACAGAGGTCCGCCGAGGGCGGGTTGTGGGGCTGAGTGCGCTGCTGGCGTCCCTCGCGTTCGCCGCCGCCCTCTCGTTGGCGGTGGGGGCCCGCGCGCTCAGCCCCGCCGAGGTCTGGCACGGGCTGTTCGCGGAGGCCGACCCCGATCAGCGGCTCACCGAGATCAGGCTCATCGTGCAGACCGTACGGGTGCCCCGGACGGTCCTCGCGGTCGTGGCGGGGATCGCCCTGGGCGTCGGCGGTGCGCTGATCCAGGGGTACACCCGTAACCCCATAGCCGACACCGGCCTGTTGGGCGTGAACACCGGTGCCTCGTTCGCCGTGGTGACGGTGATCGCGGTGTTCGGGTTCACCAACCCGTTCCAGTACGTCTGGTTCGCCTTCGTGGGGGCGGCCCTCGCCGGTGTCCTCGTCTTCGGTCTGGCGAGCATCGGCAGGGGAGCGGGCAATCCGCTGACGCTCGCCCTGGCCGGGCAGGGCATCACGGTCTTCCTCATGGCGATGACCACGGCGGTCGCCCTGACCGACCAGAAGTCGCTGAACGGGCTGCGGTTCTGGAACGCGGGCTCGGTGGCCGGGGTGGGGTTCGACGTCATCTGGCCGGTGACCGGCTTCATCGGCGTCGGGCTCCTGCTGGCCCTGAGCACACTGCCCGCCCTCAACCTGCTCAACCTGGGCGAGGACGTGGCGCGCGGGCTGGGCGTCAACATCGTGCTGAGCCGGGCCGTCGGCATCGTCTCCATCACCCTGCTGGCGGGAGCGGCCACGGCGGCGTGCGGCCCCATCGCGTTCCTCGGGCTCATGGTCGCCCATGTGGCCCGGTACCTGACGGGCCCGGACTACCGCTGGCTGGTGCCGTACGCGGGTCTGCTCGGCGCCGTCGTCCTGCTGGTCTGCGACATCGTGGGGCGCCTGGTCGTGCGCCCCGGTGAGCTGGAACCGGGTGTCGTGGTCGCCCTCATCGGCGCCCCGTTCTTCGCGGTCCTGGTGTGGCGAGGAAAGTTCAAGAGCGCATGAGCAAAACAGACATGAAGCCGACAGCCGCGGCCGCCCCCTCGCTGGCGCCGGGCGTCCGGATCGGGCAGGTCTCCTTCGTCTGGCGGCCCTGGCTCGTCCTGGTCTCGCTGGTGCTGGCGGCGGGCGCCTTCCTGGTGTTCTGCCTCTCCATCGCCGTCGGCGACTTCCCCATCGGCCTGTCACGGGTGGTCGCCACACTGTTCGGCCAGGGCGAACAGGTCGACGAGTTCGTGGTGATGGACCTGCGGATGCCGCGCGCCCTGGCCGGTCTCATCGTGGGGATCGCCCTGGGAGTGTCCGGGGCGATCACCCAGTCGGTCGCACGCAACCCGCTCGCCAGCCCGGACATCCTCGGGATCACCAGCGGGGCCAGCGCGGTCGCGGTCTTCCTGGTGACGGTCTCGGGCGGGGCCGCGGCGGCGCTCGTCGGCTCGGTGGGCCTCTCGGCGGCGGCGCTCATGGGGGGCCTGGGGACGGGGCTGCTGGTCTACTTCCTGGCCTGGCGGCGCGGGATCGACGGCTTCCGGCTCATCCTCATCGGGATCTCGGTGAGCGCCGTGATGCAGGCGATCACGACCTGGCTGCTGGTGTCGGCCGACATCAGGGACGTGGCCCGGGCGCAGGCGTGGCTGGTCGGCTCGCTGGACGGCCGGTCGTGGGACGAGGTCCGGGTGGCGTTCTGGTGCTCCCTGGTGCTGGTCGTCGTGGTGTCCGCCGCCGCGTTCCCGTTCAAGCCGATGCACCTGGGCGACGACGTGGCCGCCGGGCTCGGCGTCCGCTACACCCGGGTGCGGGCGGTCCTCCTGCTGTGCGCGGTCCTGCTGGCCGCCGTGGCGGTGAGCGCGGCGGGCCCCGTTCCGTTCGTCGCGCTGGTGGCGCCCCAGGTGGCGATGCGCCTGGCGAGGTGCCCCACCCCGCCGATGGTGGCCTCCGGCCTGCTGGGGGCCCTGCTCCTGATCGGTTCCGACCTCATCGCGCGGACGGCGCTGCCGGTCACCCTCCCGGTCGGCGTGGTCACCGCCGCGATCGGCGGCCCGTTCCTCGTCTATCTGCTGGTACGGGCGAACCTCCGCCGCTCTTGAGGTGCGGGTCCGGCGCCGCCGAACCTTTTCGGCCGTCGGCGCGGAAGACCGGGGCGCCCCGGAGGCCATAAGGTTAGGTGAGCCTAAATCAAGGGGTGGTTGTGACCGCGCAGTTCATCACCGAGACCCAGTCCGAGGCCCGGTCCGAGACGCAGGACGTCGCACGGCTGGCGGCGAGAGGCATCACGGTCGGCTACGGCGGCCGGGCGGTCATCGACGATCTCGACGTGACGATCCCGCCGGGGGTCGTGACGACGATCATCGGTCCCAACGGCTGTGGGAAATCGACCCTGTTGCGGACGCTGACGCGGCTTCTCAAGCCGGCCAGGGGGACGGTCGTGCTCGACGGTGAGGACATCGTCAAGCTCAGGACCAGGGACGTGGCGAAGAAGCTCGGCCTGCTGCCGCAGACACCGGTGGCGCCCGAGGGGCTCACCGTGGGCGATCTGGTCGCCAGGGGGCGCCATCCGCACCAGAGCTGGCTGCGGCAGTGGTCCTCGGACGACGCCGGGGTGGTGGAGCGCGCGCTCGCCATGACCGGGGTCCTGGATCTGGCCGACCGCCCGGTCGACTCGCTCTCCGGCGGTCAGCGTCAGCGTGTCTGGATCTCGATGACCCTGGCCCAGGGCACCGATCTGCTGCTGCTGGACGAGCCGACCACCTATCTGGACCTGGCGCACGCGATCGACGTCCTCGACCTGGTGGACGACCTGCACGAGTCCGGGTGCACCGTGGTCATGGTGCTGCACGACCTCAATCTGGCCACGCGCTACAGCGACAACCTCGTGGTCATGCGGGCCGGTTCGATCCTGGCGCAGGGGCATCCGCGTGACGTGATCACCGCCGAGCTGCTGCACGAGGCGTTCGGGCTGCGGGCCGAGGTGATCGACGACCCGGTGGGCGACCGTCCGCTCATTGTGCCGATCGGCCGTACGCATGTGCGACGCGATCCGGAGGGCAAGCCTCTCATCAAGTGACTTTTGGGCAGAGGTGGTTGGCTGGAAATGATCAACTGGGCCTGAAAGAGGGAAAGTTCTCAAGTAAGGCTAGGCTGGCCTCACTTGCCGGGATAGGGTTTGCTCGCGCTCATGCAGGGGCGCAGTGGACAGCGCGAAAGCAAGGGATTCCGGATGTTTCTCCATCGAACGACGCTTGCGAAGCCGTGGCAGCGGCTGGCTGCGGCAGTCTCCGTCGCGACCCTCGGCGTCGGCCTCCTCGCGGGATGCGGTTCCGACACGGAGAAAAAGCAGAGCGACGACGCCCCGGCGGCCGGTGCCGGCGCGTTCCCGGTCACGGTGGAGCACGCGTTCGGATCGACGAAGGTCGACAAGGCCCCCAAGCGTGTCGTCTCCGTCGGCTACACGGACGACCAGGCCATCCTCGCGTTCGGCATCAAGCCGGTCGGCATGGTCGACCAGTACCCGAACCCGGTGGGCCAGACCCCCGACATCAACACCCAGTGGCCCTGGGTGAAGGACAAGTGGGGCGACACCCAGCCCGAGGTCGTCATGAAGAACGGGGACGCGGGCCCCAACTACGAGAAGATCGCCTCCCTGCGGCCCGACCTGATCATCGCGGTCTACTCCGAGGTCGACCAGGCCGCCTACGACAAGCTTTCCAGGATCGCGCCCACGGTCGGCCGCACCAAGGCCGAGAAGGAGCCCTTCAGCGCTCCGTGGCAGGACAACGCGGTGCACATCGCCAAGGCGCTCGGCAAGGAGACCGAGGGCACCGAACTGGTGAAGGGCATCCAGGACAAGCTCGAAGCGGCCAAGAAGGCGAACCCGGAGTTCGCGGACCAGAAGGCCGTCGCCCTCTCCTGGTACAAGGACTCGGTCAACCCGTTCGTCTCCACCGACGTGCGCGGACAGCTCGTGACGGGCACCGGATTCACCTACCAGACCGAGATCGACAAGATCGCCGACGGCAAGTTCTCCACCCAGCTCTCGCCCGAGCGCATGGACCTGATCGACGTCGACCGTATCTTCGTCATCAACGACAAGGCGGACACGGAGGCGCTGAAGAAGTTCGAGCTCTTCGCCAACCTGCCCGCCGTCAAGAAGGGCAACGTGTCGTACCTGCTGGACAGCGAAGGCCCGGCGGTCGGCGCCGCCATCTCCCAGGGCACGCTGCTCTCCCTGCCGTACGCGATCGACGAGCTCGTCAAGTCGGCCAAGTAACGATGACGACCGGACTGCCCTCCCCCCACCGAGAGCCGGCGAACGCGTGACCGTCACCGACACCACCACCACCGCCCCGGCGAAGCTGCGTACGGCGAGCGGCAGAGAGGCCACCGGGTGGGTCGCGGCACACTGCCGCCGCACCCCGTGGCTGACCTTCTCCACCGTGCTCACCACCGTCGCCGGGGCGGCACTCCAGGTGCTCCCCGTGCTGCTGCTGGGCCGGGTGGTGGACGGGGTGGTCGGTGGCGAGTCGCGCTCGGTGCTCGTCACGGTCGGCGCACTGATGGTGGCCGCCGCGGTCCTCGGCGCGGCGGCCACCGCGGCCTCCACGTACCTGATCGGGCGGCTGGGGGCGGAGCTCCTCGCCCAGCTGCGGGAGAGCGCCGTACGGGCGGTGCTGGGCATGCCGAGCGCCCGCGTCGAACAGGTCGGCCGGGGGGATGTGCTCTCCCGGGTCGGTGACGACGTGGCCGTCCTGTCCAAGGGCATCCGGCAGGCCATCCCCACGGTCTTCTCGGCCGGAGTGCTGGTGGCCATCGCCACGGTCGGCATGTTCGGCTTGGACTGGCGGCTCGGCCTGGCGGGGGCCTGCGCCCTGCCCGCGTACGCCCTCGCCCTGCGCTGGTACCTCCCCCGGTCCGCCCCCCTCTACCGCAAGCAGCGCATCGCCCAGGCCGACCGCGCGCAGGCGCTGATCAGCGGCCTGAACGGGATCGACACCGTACGGGCGTACCGCCTGGAGGGCGACGTCCGCGAGAAGGTCACCGCCGAGTCCTGGCGGGTGCGCAACCTCGGCGTCGAGGTGTTCCGGTTCTTCGGCCGGTTCGTCGGCAGGGAGAACCGCGCCGAGTTCATCGGGCTGGTCCTGATCCTGGTGGTGGGGTACGCCCTCCTGGAGGCCGACGCCGCCACCCTCGGCGAGGTGTCCGCGGCCCCGCTGATGTTCCACCGCCTCTTCACCCCGCTCGGCGCCATCATGTTCACCTTCGACGAGGCCCAGAAGTCGGGCGCCAGCCTCACCCGCCTGGTCGGGGTCCTGGGGGAGCCCGCGGAGGAGCGCCTCGTGGGCGACGCCTCCGTCAGCGGCGCCGGGGCCGTACCGTACGCGGTGACGGTCCAGGACCTCACCTTCAGCTATCCGGACACCGACGAACCGGTCCTGCGCGAGGTGAACCTGACCATCCCCGCCGGAGGTTCCCTGGCGCTCGTGGGGGCGACCGGCGCGGGCAAGTCGACCCTGGCCGCGCTGATCGCCGGTATCGGCACCCCGCAGGCCGGGACCGTACGCATCGGGACGCGGGACCTCGCCGGGCTGGACGAGGCCGAGGCGCGGTCCCTGGTGAGCATCCTGACCCAGGAGACGCACGTGTTCTCGGGGCCGCTCGCCGACGACCTCCGCCTCGCCGCCCCCGGGGCGAGCGACGAGCGGCTGATGGAGGCGCTGCGCACCGTCGGCGCCGACGGCTGGGTCGGGCTGCTGCCCGGCGGGCTGAACGCCATGGTCGGCGAGGGCGGCGAGCGCCTGGACGTCACCAAGGTCGCCCAAGTGGCCCTGGCCCGGCTGGTCCTGAGCAGTTCCCCGGTGGTCGTGCTCGACGAGTCGACCGCCGAGGCGGGCAGCGAGGGCGCCGCCGAGCTGGAGCGCGCCGTGCTGGCCGCCTGCGCGGGCCGCACCACGCTGTACGTGGCCCACCGGCTGACCCAGGCGATGGCGGCGGACCGGATCGCCGTGCTGGACGCCGGGCGTGTGGTGGAGGAAGGGACACACGAGGAGCTGGTGGCTCTGGGGGGCATGTACGCGCGCCTGTGGCGGGCATGGCGCGAAGGAAGTTAGGTCAAACCTCGGCAAGGTCAGGCTAACGCGCATACCTTGAAAGGGTGCTGAGTCCTCGATGACGGAACCGGCCGCTCCTCACGTACTGCTCTCTCCCACCCACTTCGCCGATGTGCGCCGCCGGGTCGGCGACTACGGCGACCGGACCGTCGCCGAAGCCTGCGCCATCGCCCTGGCGTACTGGGCCACCGGCACCGGCCCCGACGGTATCGACCTCACCCCCGCCACCTCGTTCGCCGATGTCCTCGGCTGGGCCGACAACGGCGGTGGCGGACAACCGGGTTGGGAGGTCGGCGCGGACGGGCTGAGCATCACCGTCCCCGACGGCGTCCGGCCCGCCGAGGCGCAGCTCGCGCTGGACGACCTGGCCGCCTTCCCGGACCGGCCCGTCGGCACCGTCGGCCCGTCCGGCATCGCGGCCAGGATCGCGACCCTGGCCGGATGGAACGACAACCGGGCCGACCGGGTCCGCCCGACCCTCATGGAGATGTTCCGCGAGCAGGCGCGCCACCGGCCGGACGCCGTCGCGGTCGTCGATGAGCGCCGCACCCTGACGTACCGTGAAGTCGATGAGAAATCAGCCCAGTTGGCCCACCATCTGATCGGACGCGGGCTCGGCTCCGAACAGGTCGTCGGGATCTCGCTCGGCCGCTCCGCCGAGATGGTCATCGGCCTCCTCGCCGTGCTCCGCGCACAGGGCGCGTTCGTCCCCCTCGACCCGCAGTGGCCCGCCGCGCGCAGGGCCGTCGTCATCGAGGACGCCCGCGTGGTGCTCCAGCTCAACAGCTCGGGCGAGCCGGACCCGGCCGAGCCGGACGCCGTCGCCGTCGACCTCGGGAACTGGGCGTACGGCTCCTGCCCGGCGAAGGCGCCCGACACGGCGGTCCACGGCACCTCACTGGCGTACGTCATCTTCACCTCCGGCTCGACCGGGCGGCCCAAGGGCGCCATGATCCGCCACGAGGCGATCAGCGAACGCCTGCTGTGGCAGCGGGAGGAGATCCTGCGGTTCGGCCACGACGACGCGTCGCTGTTCAAGGCGCCGCTCTCCTTCGACATCTCCATCAACGAGATCTTCCTGCCGCTGGTCTCCGGCGGCAGGCTGGTCATCCTGCGCCCCGGCGGCGAACGCGACCCGCACCACCTGCTGAGCGTGATCGCCGAGCACCGCGTCACCTTCACCTACCTGGTGTCGTCCATGCTGGACGTACTGCTGGAGATCGCGGGCGACTCCGACCGCCTCGACTCCCTGCGCCACGTCTGGTGCGGCGGCGAGGTGCTGACCCCGGAGCTGTACGAGCGGTTCCGCACCCGGCTCGACATCCCCATGTACCACGGCTACGGCCCCGCCGAGACGACCATCGGCGTCTCCCACGTGATCTACCGGGGCGCCGCCGAACGCCTGTCGACATCGATCGGGAAGGCCAACCCCAACACCCAGCTGTACGTCCTCGACGAGGAGCTGCGCCCCGTACCGGTCGGCGTCGGCGGCGAACTGTACGTGGGCGGGCTCCTTCTGGGGCGCGGATACGTCAACGCCCCCGGCCTCACCGCCTCGCGCTTCGTGGCCAACCCCTTCGCCGCCGACGGGTCCCGGCTGTACCGGACCGGCGACCTCGCCCGGTACGCCCCGGACGGGTCCCTGGACTTCCTCGGCCGCGCCGACAACCAGATCAAGATCCGCGGCATGCGGCTGGAGATCGAGGACGTCGAGGCGTCCCTCGCCGAACACCCCCGCGTACGGCACACCTGCGTCGTCGCCAGGAAGAACAGTGCAGGCGGCACCTACCTGGTGGGTTACGTCATCCCCTCGACCGGCGACGAGGAGCTGACCGCGGACGAGGTCAAGGCGTGGGCCACCACCCACATGGTCGAGTACATGGTCCCCGCCCACCTCGTCGTCCTGCGCGAGTTCCCGCTCACCGCGAACGGCAAGCTCGACCGGGCCGCCCTGCCCGAACCCCCCGCCGCCACCGGTACCCTCGCGGCGCCCGGCACCGAGAACGAGCGCCTGGTGTGCGCGGCGTTCGCGGCGGTGCTGCGCGTGGACGAGGTCGGCGTCGACCAGAACTTCTTCCAGCTCGGCGGCGACAGCATCCTGGCGATCTCCCTGCTGAGCGCCCTGCGGGAGGTCGGCCTCCATGTGAGCGCACGCCAGATCTTCAGCAACGCCGACGTGGGGGCGCTGGCGGCGGTGGCGAGCCGCGAGGACATCTCCACCGTGGACCACGGCGACGAACCCACCGGCCCCGTCACCGGACCGCCCGTCGTGCAGTGGCTCGGCGAGACCACCGACGCCATCGACGGATTCGTGCAGTCGGTCGTCCTGAACACCCCGGCCGGACTGACCGCCGACGCCCTCGACCGCATCCTCGCCGCCGTGCTCGACCGCCACGACATGCTCCGCGCCCGGCTGGTGCGCGGCGAACGCTGGAGCTTCGACATCCCACGGCCGGGCGGGGCCGCCGTCGGATGGCAGGAGAGCGAAGCACCGCTGGAGGAGTGCGTCGAACGCGCCACCGAGGGCCTCGACCCGGACAACGGCGTGATGCTGCGCGCCGTCTGGCGCCGCGCCGACCGCCAACTGGTCCTGGTCGCCCACCACGTGGTGATCGACGGCGTGTCCTGGCGCATCCTGATGGACGACCTGGCCACCGCCTGGCACCGGTACACCGCCGAGGAGCCCGTCGAACTCCCGCCCACCGGCACGTCGTTCCGCCGCTGGACCCAGCTGCTCGGGCGCGCGGCCCTCGCCGCGGACCGCACCCCCTTCCGGCGCGCCCTGCCCGGAGCGGACGCACCGATCGGCAGGCGCGCCCTCACCGGGGCCGACACCGTCGCCCGGGAGAGGACCCGGACCGTGTCCCTCGGGGCGAAGGAGACGGCCTCGCTCCTGGGCGATATCCCCGCGAAGTTCCACGCGGGGATCAACGACGTCCTGCTGACCGCACTCGCCGTCGCCCTCGCCCGGTGGCGCCGCGGCCTCGGCCAGGACCAGACCTTCGCCCACATCGAGCTGGAGGGACACGGCCGGGAGGGACGGTTCGTCGCCGGGACAGCGGGCTTCGAACCCGAACTGTCGCGTACGGTCGGCTGGTTCACCACCCTCTTCCCGGTGACCGTGGACCCCGGCCCGGCCGCCGACCCCACCGCGCCCGCCTACCTCGCCACCGCCCTCAAGGCGGTCAAGGAAGACCTCGCCCGGATACCGGACAACGGTGTCTCCTACGGCGCCCTGCACTACCTCACCGGCACCCGGCTGGACGTCCCCGCACCCCAGGTGCTCTTCAACTACCTGGGCCGCTACGACGCGGGCGCCTCCGGAGACTGGCAGCTCGCGGGCGCCACCGGGCAGTTGGGCGAGAAGCGCGACCCCAGGATGCGCCTGCCGCGCGCCCTGGAGTTCAACGCCATCGCCGAACCCGACGCGAGCGGAGCCTACGAGCTGGTCACCACCATCTCCTGGCCCGACGGCGTCTTCACCGACGAGGACATCACCACCCTCGGCGGCTACTTCCGCTCGGCCCTCACCGCCCTCGCCGCGCTCGAGGAAGGCGGCCACACCCCCAGCGACTTCCCCCTGGTGCCGCTCACCCAGGCCGACGTCGACGACCTGGACAGCGCGGAGCTGCGCGACATCCTGCCGCTCACCCCGTTGCAGGAGGGCCTCTACTTCCACTCGGTCTTCGACGACGACGCCACGGGCAGCTATGTCGAGCAGCAACTGCTCACGCTCCGGGGCGAGGTGGACGCCGACCGGCTCGCGGCGGCGGCCACCCGGCTGCTCACGCTCCACCCCAACCTGGCCGCCCGGTTCACGGCCCTCGCCGACGGCCGGGTCGTCTCCGTCGTGGAGAGCGGCACCCGGGCGCCCTTCACCGCGCTGGACCGCCCCGGCCTCACCGACGAGGAGATCCGCGAACTGGCCGAGCGGGACCGCCGCGCCGGGTTCGACCTCGCCACCGGCCCCCTGATGCGCTACACCCTCATCCGCGCGGGCTCCGGCCGCACGGTCCTGGTGCAGACCGTGCACCACATCATCGCGGACGGCTGGTCGGTGCCGCCGATGCTCCGCGCCCTGCTGGCGGAGTACCACGCACCGGGCTCCGTGCACCCGCGCGGCGGCTACCGTGACTACCTGGCCTGGCTGGCGGAACAGGACCAGGACGAGAGCGACCGGGTGTGGCGCGAGGAGCTCGCCGGACTGCCCGGCCCCTCCCTGGTCGCCGAAGGGCACACCCCCTCCGAACGGTTCGCCGACGTCGCGGTCCAGCCCGCCGACGACATCGACATCGCCGCACGGTCGGCGGGCGTGCCCCTGAGCGTGGCCGTGCACAGCGCGTGGGCGGTGACGCTGGGAGGCATCCTGCACGGCAGGGACGTCGTCTTCGGCTCCACCGTCTCGGGACGCGACGCCGGGGTCCCCGGCATCCGGGACATGGTGGGCCTCTTCATCAACACGATCCCCGTACGGGCCCGTTGGGCCGCCACCGACACCGCGTACGACCTCCTCACCGCGGTCAAGGAGCACCAGAGCACGGTGCTGGCGCACCAGCACGTCTCACTGGCGAGGATCGGCAGGCAGAGCGGTGCGACCGGCCGGGAGGGCGGCACCGGCTCCCTCTTCGACACCCTGGTGGTGTTCGACGTGGCCACCGACGCCGACGCCCTGCGCGGACCGGACGACACCCTCGTCATCACCGGCATCGTCAACGAGGGCGCCCCGCACTACCCGTTGACGCTGGTCGTCGAGCGCGCGGACGACGGCCGCCCCCGCTTCTCCCTGATCTACGACGGTGAACTCCTGCGCCGGGAAGGTGCCGAGGCGATCCTCGCCACCTTCACCCGCACCCTCACCGAGCTGCTGAGCCGGCCGGACGCCCCGGTCGACGCGCTGGCGGCCCCCGGCACCGGCAGGACCCCGGAGCAGATCACCCCGGCGACCCTGGGCGAGCTGTTCGACGCCGCCGCACACCGCGACCCGGCGGCCACCGCCGTCACCCAGTGCGCTCTGGACGGCGGGACGCGCTCCCTCACGTACGGTGAACTCGCCGCCGAGAAGGACAAGCTGGCCCGGTCCCTGCGCGCGGCCGGAGTCCGCCCCGGCCACCGGGTCGCCGTCGCCGTCCCGCGCTCCCTGGAGCAGGTCACCGCCCTCATCGCCGTCGTCACCGCCGGAGGGGCGTACGTACCGCTCGATCTGGCCCACCCCGACGAACGGCTGGCGTACATCCTCGCCGACGCCGCCCCGCAGGTCGTCCTCGTGGACCGGGAGCACCGCGACCGCTTCACCCGGCTGCTGGAGAGGGCCGGAGCGGACGCCCGGGTGCTCGTCCAGGGCGACAGCCTCCCGCCCGCCGACACCACCGCCGCGCCCGGGGCGGGCCCGCAGGACCCGGCGTACGTCATCTACACCTCCGGCTCGACCGGCCGGCCCAAGGGTGTCGTCGTCCCGCACTCCGCCGTGGTCACGCTCCTCGCCAACACCCGGCCCGACATGGGCTTCGGCCCGGACGACGTCTGGGTCCAGTTCCACTCCTTCTCCTTCGACTTCGCCGTCTGGGAACTGTGGGGCGCGCTCGTGCACGGCGGCGAGCTGCTGGTACCGGAGTACGCGCTGACCCGCTCGCCGGTCGACTTCCACCGGCTGGTCCGCGAGCGCGGCGTCACCGTGCTCAACCAGACCCCGTCCGCCTTCTACCAGTTCATCGAGGCCGACCTGCACGCGGACGAACCGGTCACGGCCCTGCGCCGGATCATCTTCGGCGGCGAGGCGCTGGACCTCGGGCGGCTGCGCGGCTGGGCCGAGCGGCACGGCACGACATCGCCCGAGCTGGTCAACATGTACGGCATCACCGAGACCACCGTCCACGTCACCCACCGGGTGCTGACCGAAGAGGACTTCGCCCGCGGCGGGGACACCAGCCCGATAGGCGGCCCGATTCCCGGTCTGGCCACCTACCTGCTCGACGACCGGCTCCGCCCGGTGCCGCCGGGCCGGGTGGGCGCCATCTATGTCGCGGGCGATCAGGTCTCCCTCGGCTACCTGGGCCGCCCCGGGCTCACCGCCGCCCGGTTCGTGGCGAACCCGTTCACCGGAGACGGCTCCCGGATGTACCACACCGGCGACCTCGCCCGGCGGACCCTCGACGGCGAGCTGGAGTTCGCGGGCCGCGCCGACGACCAGGTGCAGCTCAAGGGATTCCGTATCGAACTGGGTGAAGTGGAGGGAGCCATCAGGGAGTTGGCCGGTGTCGTCGATGCCGCCGTCACCGTGGCGGACAGCGGTGACCATCTCGTCGCCCACGTCGTGGGCGAGCCGCCCGCCGACCTCACCGCCCTGCTCTCCGCCAGGCTGCCCGCCCACATGGTCCCCAGCCGGGTGCTCCCGGTCGACGCGCTGCCGCTGACGGTCAACGGCAAGCTCGACCGCGAGGCCCTCACCGAGCGGGCCGCCGCCACGGAGCAGGACGGCGGCCGGGCCGCTCCCGGCGGCTCCCGGCTCACCGCGCTGGTCGGCGTCTTCGCCGACGCGCTGCCCGGCGCCACCGTGGACGCCGACACCGACTTCTTCGGCGCCGGGGGCGACAGCATCATCGCCATCACCGTGATCAACCGGGCCCGGGCCCTCGGCCTGCCCATCGCACCCCGGGACGTGTTCCTCCTCAAGACCCCGCGCGCCCTCGCCGCCCACCTGGCCACCAGCGCCCCCGAGGCCGCCCCCGCCCCGGCCGCCCGCCGCGAGGACGGCCCTCTGCCCCTCACTCCGATCATGCTGCGCCAACGGGAGCTGGGCGGATCGCTCGCCCGGTTCGCCCAGGCCAGGACCCTGGTGGCCGCCGACGGAACCGGCCTCGCCGACATCCGGCGCGCCGCGAACGCCGTCGTGGCCGCCCACCCCGCCCTCCGGCTCCGGCTGCGCGTCGAGCACGGCGTCTGGGCCCTGCGCACCGAACCCGCCCGCGAGGCCACCGTCACAGCCCCGGACACCGCCGACGCGACGGCCGCCGCGAACGAGGCCGCCGGGCGGCTCGACCCCGAGGCCGGAGACGTCGTCGCGTTCTCCTGGCTGGCCGCGACCCGCACCCTGGTCGTCACCGCGCACCACCTCGCCGTGGATGCGGTGTCCTGGCTGATCCTCCTCGACGACCTGGCCACCGCCCTGGACGGGAGCGCCCTGCCGCCGCCGACCACGCCGTACGCGGAGTACGCCGAGGCCCTCGCCGTACGGTCCACAGGGCCGATCGACGACCTCGGCTACTGGATCACCACCCTCCGGGCCCCGGCACCGCTGCCCGAGCCGACTGAGCTGCGCGAGACCACCGTCACCCTCCCGCCCGACGTCAGCGACCTGGTGACCCGCACCGCCCCCGCCGCCCTCGGCACCGGCCTCACCGAGCTGCTCTGCGGCGCCCTGCGCACCGCGCTCACCCACACCCAGCCCACCCCCACCGACCTCGCGATCGACCTGGAGCGGCACGGCCGGGTCCCGGCCGAGGAGCACCACGACTACACCCGCACCGTCGGCTGGTTCACCTCCATCGCCCCCGTACGGCTCACCCCGCACACCGACCCCGTCGCGGCGGCCCGCGAGGTCGCCGACCGCCAGCCCGACGAGGAGGGCCACACCGCGTACGGCCGGCTCAGGTACCTCAACCCCCAGACGGCCCCCCTCCTCACCGAACGCCCCCGGGTCCTCTTCAACTACCTGGGCCGGGGCGGCGAGTCACAGGCCCCGCGCATCACCGGCGGCGAACCGAACAGCCTGTACGCCGTCGAGGTCAACGCCTGGACCGACGACGCCACCGGCAGCCTCCACGCGGCCTTCACCCTGGCGGCGGGCATCCCCGACACGATCACCGGCCACTGGCTCGCGGCCCTGACCCGGATCGGCGAGGCCGCCGCCACCGCCGAGCGCACCGCACCGGTCACCCCTCTCCAGCGTGGCCTGTTCTTCCAGGCCCAACTGGCGGGCGCCGCAGGGCACTACGTGGCGCAGAGCTGGTTCACCTTCGCCCGGCGCCTGGACACCGACGCGCTGGCCGAGGCACTGGCGTACGTCATCGCGCGCCACCCCGTCGTCGGCGCCGGGTTCACCACCGACGCCGACGGCAACCCGGTCCAGCTCCTCAAGGCCGGACGGCGCATCGACGTCCGTACGGTCCGACCGGCCACGGACGCCGAGGTGGACGACCTGCGCACCCGCGACCGCGAGCGCGGCTTCGACCCGGGGGAGCCCCCGCTGATCCGGGTCACCGTCGTGCGGCTGCCCGACGGCCGGGACGGGCTGCTGCTCAGCTACCACCTGCTGCTCTGGGACGGCTGGTCCCGCGAGATCGTGCTGCGCGACCTCTTCGACGCGTACGAGGCCGTCGTCGCGGGCGAACCGTGGGACACGACCCCGGCCGTGCCGGGCTTCGAGGAGTACGCCCGGACGCTCGCCGCCAGGGACCCCGCCGTATCGGAACGCTTCTGGGCGGACCACCTGGCGGGCCTGCCGGGGCCGACACTGCTCGCCGGACCGGCCCCGGCGCTCTCCGAGGAGCTGCCGCGGCCGCTCGTGCGGACGCTCTCCGCCGAGCTGACGGAGCTGCTCGGGGAGGCCGCCCGGCTCCACGGGGTCACCCTGAACTCGGTGCTGACCGGGGCGTTCGGCCTGCTGCTCGGAGCCCGTACCGGACGGAGCGACGCCGTGTTCGGCGTCACCGTCTCGGGCCGGGAGGGCGAGGGGCACGGGGACATCGTCGGCGTACTCCTCAACACCGTGCCGATGTGGACCCGGGCCCGGCCCGACGAGACGGTCGGCGCCTACCTGTCGCGTGTGCAGGCGGCCCGGGTGGCGGCGATGGACCACGAGCACCTCGGGCTCGGCGAGATCCAGCGGGCCAGCGGGCACGACACCCTCTTCGACAACCTTTTCGTGCTCCAGAACTTCCTCGACCTGGACGCCTTCGCCGCGATGAACGCCCGCCACGGCATCACCTCCGTCCAGGCGGACGACTCCACGCACTACCCGTACACCTGGGTCGTCACCCCCGGCGACCGGCTCACCGTCAAGCTGGAGCACCGACACGGCGACCCCGGCTCCGCCCGCCTGCTCCTGGACGACTACCTGCGGGTGCTGGAGGACGTGGCACGCTCGACGACGGGGCTGATGGGCGCGCTGCCGGGGCTGGGACCGGACCCCGAGCCCGCCCCGCGTACGGAGGTCGGCACGGACACCGTCGTCGACCGCTTCGACCGCGCGGCCGACCGCGACCCGGAGCGCATCGCCCTCGTCGCCGGTGGCGCGACCATGACCTTCGCCCAACTCCGCGACCGCAGCCGGGCGGTGGCGGGTGTGCTCGCGCGGCGGGGGATCGGGCCGGAGACGACCGTGGGTCTGGCGATCCCGCGCTCGCTCGACTGGATCGCCGCGCTGTTCGCCGTACTGCGCGTCGGCGCGGCCTACGTCCCGCTGGAGCTGGACCACCCGGACGAGCGGATCGCGGCCATCGTCGAGGACGCGCAGCCCGAGGTCATCCTCACCGTGAGCGGTGTGTCGCCCCGGCTGACCGGCGAGCTGATCGAGCTGGACCGCCCGCTGCCGGAGGCGGAGCCGTACGTGACGTTCGCCCCCGGCGACCCGGACCGGCTGCGGCACCCCGCGTACACGATCTACACCTCCGGATCGACCGGGAAGCCCAAGGGCGTGGTCACCGAATACGCCGGTCTCACCAACATGCTGATCAACCATCAGCGCCGCATCTTCGAACCCGTGCTCGCCGAGCACGGCCACCGGACCTTCCGGATCGCGCACACGGTGTCGTTCGCCTTCGACATGTCGTGGGAGGAGCTGCTCTGGCTCGCCGACGGCCATGAAGTGCACATCTGCGACGAGGAGTTGCGCCGCGACGCACCCCGCCTGGTCGAGTACTGCGGCGAGCACGCGATCGACGTCGTCAACGTGACCCCGACCTACGCCCAGCAGCTGATCGCGGAAGGGCTGCTGGACAACCCCGAACGGCGGCCCCCGCTCGTGCTGCTGGGCGGCGAGGCCGTCACCCCCACGCTCTGGCAGCGGCTCGCGGAGACCGAGGGCACGGTCGGCTACAACCTGTACGGGCCCACCGAGTACACCATCAACACCCTCGGCGTCGGCACCTTCGAATGCCAGGACCCGGTGGTGGGCGTGGCGATCGACAACACCGAGGTGTACGTCCTCGACCCCTGGCTGCGTCCGCTGCCCGACGGGGCCCCCGGCGAGCTGTACGTGGCGGGCATCGGCATCGCCCGCGGCTACCTCGGCCAGAGCGCCCAGACCGCCCACCGCTTCGTCGCCTGCCCGTTCGGCGCTCCCGGCGAGCGCATGTACCGAACGGGGGATCTGGTGATCCGCCGACCGGACGGGAACATCGTCTACCTGGGCCGTACCGACCAGCAGGTCAAGATCCGCGGCCACCGGGTCGAACCGGGCGAGGTGGAGGCCGTGTTCGCCGCCCACCCGGCGGTGCGGTTCGTCGCCGCCGTCGCCCAGCCCGACCCGCAGGTGGACGGCGCCTACCGTCTCGCTGCCTATCTCGTCCTGGAGGGCGCGGAGTTGGCGCAGGTGGCGGGTGAAGTGAGCGCCGGGCTGCCGGACTTCCTGCGCCCGACGCACTTCGCCCGGGTCGACAGCATCCCGCTGACCGTGAACGGGAAGGCCGACACCAAGGCGCTGCCGGAGGCCCGGCCGCTCGGCGCGCTGACCACGGCGGGGGAGCGCGGTCCGGAGACGGAGACGGAGACCGCGGTCTGCGAGTTCTTCGCCGAAGCCCTGGACCTGGACGACGACGAGGTGAGCGCGGTGAGCGATTTCGTCTCCCTCGGCGGACACTCCATGCTGGCGGTGCGGCTGATCGGGCTGCTCCGCCGGGAGTACGGTCCGGTGATCACGATCCGCGACCTGTTCACCCTGCGCACCCCGGAAGCGATCGCCCGCCACCTCGACGAGAGCTGACACCCCTGATGGCCCCCGCCACCTTGACGAGAACTGACACCCATCGATGAAGACTGACACGAAGCGCCCCCGCCCGGGCGCCGCCATCCTGCGGACCGCCCTGCGCCGCAACATCGGCGCCATGATCGCGGGCACCGTCCTCATGGGCCTCTACCAGGCGGCCGAGACCGCGTTCCCCATCGCGCTCGGACTGATCGTCGAGCACACGATGCAGGACCGCAGCCTCGGCTCGCTCGGGGTGTCGATCGGCTCGCTCGCCGTGATCATCACGACGGTGTCCCTGTCGTGGCGGTTCGGGATGCGGGTGCTCCAGAAGGCCAATACGACCGAGGCGCACCGCTGGCGGGTCCAGGTGGCCGCCTGCGGACTCCAGCCGGTGGCCAGGGACGTCGACCTCAAGTCCGGCGAGATCCTGACCATCGCCACCGAGGACGCCGACCAGACCGCCGACATCATCGAGGTGGTGCCGCTGCTGGTCAGCTCGCTGGTCGCGGTGGTCGTCGCGGCCGTCGCGCTGAGCCTGGCCGACCTGAGGCTCGGGCTGCTGGTCGTCGTGGGAACCGTCTGCATCCTGTCGGTCCTGGCGGTGATGTCGAAGCGGATCGGGGCCGGCACCCAGGAGCAGCAGGCCAGGGTGGCGCGGGCGGGCGCCAAGGTCGCCGACCTCATCATCGGCCTGCGCCCGCTCCACGGCTTCGGCGGCAACCACGCGGCGTTCGGCTCCTACCGCAGGGTCAGCGCCGACGCCAGGCGCCAGGCGATCACCGTCGCCCGGGTGAACGGCGTGTACGCGGGCACCGCGCTGGCCCTCAACGCGGCGCTCGCCGCAGCCGTCTCCCTGACGGCGGGCTGGCTGGCGTTCGAGGGCCGGATCTCCATCGGGGAGCTGGTCATGGCCGTGGGCCTCGCGCAGTTCATCATGGAACCGCTCAAGATGTTCTCGGAGATGCCCAAGTACGTGATGATCGCCCGCGCCTCCGCCGAGCGCATGGCGCTGGTGCTCAACGCCCCGCCGGTGACGGCCCCGGGCCCCGAACGCCCGGCCCCCGGCGGGGACCTGGAGGTCGACGCCGTACGGCACGGAACCCTGCAAGGGCTGAAGTTCCAGGTCAACGCGGGGGAGTTCGTGGCGATCGCCCCCTACCAGCCGCGTGCGGCGGCCGACTTGGCCGCCGTGCTCGCGGTGAACGTGCCGCCACCGGCGTACGGGGGAGAGGTGCGGCTCGGCGGCCGGCCGCTCGCGGACCTGTCGGTCGAGGCGGTCCGGGAGCACCTGCTGGTGAACCCGTACGACGCCGAGATCTTCGGCGGCACGCTCCGTACGAACATCGACCCGTCGGGCACCAGCCGCTCGGTCCCCGAGGCCGTCGAGGCGTCCATGCTGACCGATGTCGTCGCCCTCCACCGCGACGGGCTCGACTACGCGGTCCGCGACCGGGGGGCGAACCTCTCCGGCGGGCAGCGGCAGCGGCTCTCGCTGGCCCGCGCGCTGGCCGCCGACACCGACGTCCTGGTCCTGCACAACCCGACCACGGCCGTCGACGCGGTCACCGAACAGCTCATCGCCCGCAACATCGCGAAGCTGCGCCGGGGCCGCACCACGCTCGTGATCACCAGCAGCCCGGCGCTCCTGGACGCGGCCGACCGGGTGCTCGTGCTGGACGACGGCGTCATCACCGCCGAGGACACCCACCGCAATCTGCTCGCCACCGACGCGGAGTACTGCGCGGCCGTGGCCCGGTGAACCTCCGGGGCTGGTGAGCCGTCCGGCGGGGGCGGCCCGGAGATTCACCGGGGCGGGTCAGCCCAGCGCCCAGGCGACATCCCTGAGGAGGGCCTGCCGCCAGCCCGCCCGGTCGTGGTCGGAGGCGGACCGGGAGACCCGCACGGTCGCCCCGGCCCGCTCGGTGAGGGCCTCGGCGAGCTCGCAGTGGGGCAGCATCCGCGTCTCGTGCTCCCCCACGTCGAACGCGCACCGCAGCCCGGACAAGTCGGGCCCCCGGCGCAGGAGTTCGGCGATCGTCCCGCCGACCGGACCACCCAGCGGGTCCGGCAGCTCCTCGGCACCGGGCCGCCACCAGAAGGACCCCGACTGACAGGCGATCCGCGAGACCAGCTCCGGGAACTCCACCGCCGCGTACAGCGCGCTCAGCCCGCCCAGACTCTGCCCCGCCACCACCAGCCGGTCCGGCTCCGCGGGCACGCCCGATCCGGCCACCAGCGGCAGCAGCTCGTCCCGGACCGCCTCCCACAGCTCCGGCCCGCACCCGAACTCCGCCGACCGGTCCCTGGCCGGCAGGAGGACGAGCGTGACGGGCGGCATGTCGCCCGCCGCCGCGGCCGCGTCGAACGCGGTCATCGCCGGGTGCAGATACAGCCAGTCGTCCCCGTCGAGCAGCACCACCACCGGCCCCCCGCCGCCGACCGGGTGAACGCGCACGGTCCGCCGCCCGCCGAGCCGTTCGCTGCTCCACCGCAGCCGGGTGGCGGGCAGCGGCAGGACGTCGTCCGGGCCGACGGCAGGCCAGTGCGGCTGCGGCGGGGCGTCCGGGGTCGCGGCGATCGAGCGGTCACCGCCTGCCCCGGCCGGGTTGAGCGGATCGGCGCGGGGGGTGCCGTCCGTGACGAGCTGGTAGGTCACCCGCAGCCGGGCGGGCATGGGCACCTCGGCGTACCAGCAGTCCGTTTCGGCCCACCGCCGCAGGGGGACCGGCCGCGACCAGCTCTCGAACGCGATCTCCGCCGGGGTCCCGCGCCACAGGAACAGCGTCAGCCAGCCGTCGCCCGCGGGTACGGACAGGGGGGCCCGGGCGGCGGCCCAGAACGCGTCGGTGCCCGGCTTGCCCGGAAGCCCGAACGCGGTGAAGGGGCTCTCGGGGTCGGCCGGGAGGCCCGGTCCGGAGCCGGTCATGAGCGGCCGGAGAGGTCGAGGCCCGGGGGACGGAGGAGCACGCGCATGAACATCTCCTTGAGGAGGGGAGGGGCTCGCTCTGCGTAAGGCGAGCCTAACCTAACGGATTTCACCCCTCCAGGTGCTCCCGTCGGGGTGAACTCCGCGAACTCCCGGTGGCCCATGGGGGCGTACGTCCCCGGGCTCCGCGCTGCGCACGGTCACGGCTCTCGTTAGCGTGGGCGTGCAGGGCCTCCGCCCGGCGATGCCCCCGCCCCGACGAGAAGAAGGACCCCACGATGGCCCGACCACCGCATCCGCCGCGAGGCGACATCGGCCGGCGCGTTGCGGCGCGTCGCCTTCAGCTCGGTCTGTCCCGGCAGGACGTGGCTCTACGGGCGGGGGCCGCGCCCGGCTACATCCAGTACGTGGAGGAGCAGGACGCCACCCCCGGCATCGGGTTCCTGCTCCGGCTCGCCGACGCGCTGGAGACCACGGTCCGGGAGCTGACCGGAGGCACCGTCGACCTGCCGAGCGGCCTCGGACGGGCGGCCCGTGAGGCCCGGATGGTCGAACTCGACGACACCGAGTGCTGGGCCCTGCTCGGTGACCACGGGGTGGGGCGGGTGGCCCTGACCCAGGACGACGGGCCCGTCGTCCTGCCGGTGAACTACCAGGTGCTCGACGGCGAGGTCATGTTCAGCACGGGGGAGCGCTCCCCGCTCGCCGGGGCCGCCGACACGGAGATCGCCTTCGAGACCGACCACATCGACGACGCCTTCAGCAAGGGCTGGAGCGTGCTGCTCGTGGGCCCGGTCCGGGTCGTGGAGGACGAGGACACCGCGCGCAGGCTCAGGGAGGCCGCGTACTCGACGCCCTGGGCGGGGGAGGGGCGCGACCACGTCATGATCCTCGCGCCCCGCCGGATCACGGGGCGCCGCATCATCGTGAACGACGCGCCGGGGGACGCCCGCTGAACTGATGACGCCCGCTGAACCGGGGACGCCGGGAAGGGAGCCGGCCGGTTCACTCGAAGGGCACGATCGCGACCGGCGCCGGGCTGTGGTGGATCACGGCGTGCGCCACGTGCCCGAGGTGCGGGCCCACCGGGGAGCGGCGGCTGCGCCGCCCGACGACCAGCAGACCGGCGTTCCGTGACGCGTCGACGAGCTCGGCCGCCGCAGGCCCGGCCACCGCCCTCTCCACCACCCGGACGGCCGGGAACCTGGACCGCCAGTGGCGCAGCGTCCCGGCCAGCCCCTCGGCCGCCCGCTGCCCGAGACCGCTGCCGATGCCGGGGTCCAGGATCGCGGCGTACCCGTACGTCGGAGGCGGGTTCCAGCTGTGGACGACCCGCAGCTCCTCGCCCCTGCGGGCGGCCTCGCCGAAGGCGAAAGCGAGCACGGGGTCGCACGGGTGCTCGATGTCGAGCCCCAGGACGATGCCCGAGCGCGTACCGTCGCCGCCCGCCCCGGCCGGGGCCTGCCGGGTGTCCCGCGGCGAGCGCACGAGCACCACCGGCCGCCGCGCCCGGGCGACGACGGCGAGCGACACCGAGCCGATGAGGAAGCCGACGACACCGCCGAGCCCCCGCGACCCCAGCACGGTCACCTCGGCCTCGTTCGCGGCGGCGGTCAGCTCGCCGGGGGCCCGTCCGCGTGACATCCCGGTGGTCACCTCGAGGCCGGGTCGCTCGCGCCGGGCCCGGTCCGCCGTGCCGCGCAGCAGGGTGTCGAACCGCTCGGCCAGCGATTCGGCGGCGAGCACCGGCACCTCCGCGGTGACCGGCCACTCCTCCACATGGACGAGGTGCAGCGCGACGCCGAGCAGGGTGGCCTCCTCCGCGGCCCACAGCGCCGCCGCGAGGCTCTCGGGGGACTCGTCCATTCCGACGGTGACATGGGGGGTCATGGCCACGGCCTCCTCGGCGCACAGGGCTCCGGTTCCGGAACCACGCGTCCAGCCTCCCCACGACCGCGCCCGCGGGGCGAGGGGCCGAGAGGGCCGGATCGGGACCGAAGGGCCCATGCCGGGGCTCCCCTCCGGTGCGACCGTGGAGGGGTAGTCCCCGGCCACCCCCGAGCCCCCGGCCCACCCCCGAGGAGGAGCCATGACCAGCGACCTTCCCGACCCCGTGGAACTCGGCCCTGTCGTCGTCGGAGTGGACGCGTCCCCGCAGGCACGCGCGGCCGCCCTGTGGGCCGCCGCCGAAGCCGACCTGCGCGGCCGGCCGCTGACCGTCGTCCACGGCACCGACATCGACGGGCGTTCCGTCCTCACGTCGGCCGAGACCATCCAGGCGCTGCGGGACATGGCGCGTGACCTGCTGGACGACACGGCCGACGCCGTACGGGAGAAGTACCCCGACCTGACCGTGACGAAGGAGATCAGCCGCGAGGACGCGGTCACCTCGCTGCACGCGGCGGCCGGTGACCGGGGCACGATCGTCGTGGGCAGCAGAGGGCTCGGCGGTTTCGCCGCACTGACGCTCGGCTCCGTCGGACTGGGCGTGGCCGCGCGGACCGCGGTGCCGGTGACCGTCGTACGGGGGGAGCCCGACCGGCCGCGTACGGGGGTGGTCACGGCGGCCGTGAACAGCACGTCCGATCTCGACTGGCTGCTGATCGCCGCCGCGGAGGCGCGGGTCCACCAGGCGTCGCTGCGGCTGCTGAGCGTCACCAACGTGCTGGCCTACGTCGGCAGGTTCACCACCATGCTCGACACCGTCGGGGAGATCACCGAGGAGAAGGTGCACGAGACGGCCGCCGTGGCCGACCGGATACGGAAGCTGTACCCCGACCTCACCGTCACCCACGACGTCGAGACGGGCACCAGCGTCCCGGGCATCCTCGTCGAGGCCACGGCCCTGACCGACCTGCTGGTCATGGGCACCAGGAACCGGGTGCTCGGGTCCGGGGCCGCGCTGGGGCGGGTCACGCACGCGCTGCTGCACCACGGGCACTGCCCGGTCCAGATCATTCCCCCGGGGTACGCGGCGACGGCTGACGGCGACAGCTGAACGAGCCTTCCGCTTGATCCGGCGCGAACGAGCCTTCCGCGCGCGAACGAGCCTTCCGCCTGATCCGGCCGCTCGGCCTGACCGGTCATTCACGGACCCGTCACTCCACGGTCAGGACCTCCGCGACCGGCCGCCGGGGCGTGGCCACTCCCCGGGGCCCGTAGCCGAACCGGAACACCATGTGGACGAAGCCGGTCAGGGAACCGGGCTCACGGGTCAGCGAGCGGAGTTCGGGCCATTCGAGGGGCTGCGACATCAGCGAGGTCGACAGACCGTCGAGGGTGGCCTGAAGGAGGACGCGCTCCAGGGCCTGCCCCGCCCGCAGCCAGTCGGCCGGGGCGTCGTCCATCGTGCCGAGCAGCGCGATCTGCGGGTTCTCCTCGAAGGTGGCGACGGCCCGGCCCGGCAGGTCGCGCGGTGCGTCGAAGTCCCGGGCGGGGGCGGTCACCCCGTACTGCCGGGGGCCGAAGGCGTACGACGGGATGCCTTCGGTGGCGGGCCCCTCACCGGCCCGGCCCGTACGGGTCCAGGAGGCGATCTCCTCGCGCAGCGCGGCATCCGCCGACTCGAACAGCTCGGCGTCCCGCACCAGGTCCAGGACGGCGTCCGAGTGCCAGGACCCCGGCAGGATCAGCCTGCACCCCTCCAGGAGGGCGGCGCCGCGGAGCCCGTCGAGGATCTCCCCTGGAATCCGCTCGTCGGAGAAGGGGAACCGGCTGGTGTGCCGCTGCCGCAGGGCGGGGTACAGGTCCGTCGGGCCCGCGTCGGGCCCCGGGGCCGCGGAGCTTGCGTCGGACCCGGGGTCCGCCGGGCCGGGCTCCCGGAGCACGACATCGGCCAGGTGCCAGGGGTCGCGGGCATCGGGGAGCAGCTCCGTGGCGGTGCCCCAGCCGTGGTGGGCGGCGGACACCCGCAGGTTGAACAGGGCAGCACCGCACCCCAGGTGCAGCCCGCGCCCGTCCGGATCACCGGTCGGCAGGGTACGGGACGGGTCGCCGTACAGGGCGAGCGAACGGGTGCCCGCGCGGTGGACGAACCTCCAGGGCTGGGCGTTGTGCATGGACGGTGCCGTGACGGCGTCCTCGACCAGCGACGTCACGGTCTCCACGAGATGGTCTGTGGTGGGCATGGCTTCCTCCCGGCGCTCTCCCTCCCTCCCCACCTTCCGCCCCGGACGCCGGACGCAGGAGGGGCCGAACGGCCCTCCGGCCGGACCGACCGGGGCCCCTTTCCGTCCCCGGCGGGCCCTCTGCGCCGCGCCCCCGCCGGTGCCACCCTGGAGGGACCACCCCCGACGGGCGCCCCGCCCGGCAGGAGGACCCCATGAGCGGTACGGCGGCACGGCGGGAGCAGCAGATCGTGGTCGGGGTCGACCCCCGCGAGGACTGGCACCCGGCGGTCGGCTGGGCAGCGGACGAGGCCCACCGCCGCGGGCTCGGGCTGCGGCTCGTCGTCACCGTCCCGCCGCTCCACGACCCCCGCCGCCCCGGGGACGCGCCACGCCACTGGGAGGCCGAGGAGACCGGCGTACAGGCTCTCGCGGCGGCCGACGCCTGGGCCCGGGAGCGGCGGCCGGACACCGGGACCACCGCGTCCCTCCTCGAAGGGCTCCCGGCGCCCGTACTGGCGGGCCTGACCCGTGAGGCCCGGATGGTGGTCCTCGGCTCCCGGCACCTGAACCGGGCCCAGGAGATCCTCAGCGCCAACTCGGTGGTCGTCCCGGTCAGCGCCCAGGCGCGCTGCCCCGTGGTCGTCGTGGGCGGCACCGGGCAGGAGGCCGGGCAGCCGCCGTACCTCGTGGTGGGCGTCGACGGCAGCGAGGCGTCGAAGGCGGCTCTCGCGTTCGCCTTCGAGGAGGCCGCCCTCCGGGGCTGCGCCCTGCGGGCCGTCGCCGTGTGGCAGCCGCCGGTGTTCTCGTTCCGCGACGGCGACACCCTGCTCGACGCCGAGCGCCGGCTGCTGGCGGAGAGCGTCGCCGGGTGGGCCGGGACGTACCCCGGCGTCCGGCTGAGCCACGAGGTGGTGACCGGGTCCCCGGTCGAGGCGCTGGCGGACGCCGCCGAGCACGCGGTGGCCGTCGTGGTGGGGCGCAGGGGCCAGGGCGGCTACACCGGTATGCGCCTCGGCTCGGTCGTCCACGGGCTGCTGCACCGGGCCCGCTGCCCGGTGATCACGGTCCCGCTGGAGGCGGAGCCGTAACACCCGGGCGGTGGCGTGGCGTAGTGCCCGGGCTGTGGGGGCCACGCGGCCGGACGGTGTGGCGTGGCTGTCATGCTCCCGCACGGTGGGGCCGCGCGCCCGGCCGACGGGGCGCGCACATGATGTTCCGGCGGTGCGCACCCGTGATCGCCCGTGGCTCGGCACTCGACATGAGCCCGTACGGCACGGCGGTTACGTTGGGAAGTGCGGGCGCACGCCGTCCGCCCCCGGGACGGGACGCACGCTGTCCGCCCCCTCGACGCCGTCGGAGGTAGCCATGGGCGGGGATGGCCGTGAGACCCCACGGGCCAGGCTCCCGCGCCTGCGGCTCGACGAGCTGCTCGACGAGCTCCAGGGCCGCATCGACGAGGCCCGGGGAACCCGCGACCGGCTGAACGGCCTGCTGGAGGCCGTCATGTCGGTGGGCCGGGAGCTCGCGCTGCCGCAGGTGCTCCGGGGGATCGTCGAGGCGGCGGTCGTCCTCGTGGACGCTGAGTACGGGGCGCTGGGCGTGATCGGGGACGACCAGAAGCTCGCCGAGTTCCTCCCCATCGGGATCAGCGACGACGTACGGGAACGGATCGGCGACCTCCCCTCCGGCCACGGCCTCCTCGGCGAGCTGATCCGGCACCCGGAACCCCTGCGCCTCAGCGAGCTGTCCGAGCACGCCACCTCGTACGGGTTCCCGCCCCATCACCCGCCGATGCACTCGTTCCTCGGCGTGCCCATCAGGGTCCGCGACGACGTCTTCGGCAACCTCTACCTGACCGAGAAGCGCGGCGGCGCCGACTTCGACGCGGAGGACGAGGCCGTCGTCTCCACCCTGGCGGTCGCGGCAGGCATCGCCATCGAGAACGCCCGCCTCTACGAGGAGGGGCGGCTGCGGCAGCGGTGGCTCGCCGCGAGCTCCGACCTCACCAGCGCGCTGCTCTCCGGCTCGGCGGAGCCGGAGGTCCTGGAGGGAATGCTGGCCCGGGCGGTGGACATCGCCGGTGCCGACCTGGGCGTCTTCCACCTCGTGGAGCCGGACGGCGAGCTGAGCGGTTCCCTCGCCCACGGGGAGGGGGCCGAGGCCCATCGCGGGATGGCGCTGCCGTCCACCCGGGGCACCCTCGCCGGTGTCACGCTCGCCGTGGACGGCCTGGTCACGGTCGCCGACGTCGGGAACGATCCGCGCATCACCGTGCGCCCCGAGCGCTGGGAGGGGTTCGGCCCCGCCGTGGCCGTCATCGTGGGCACCAAGGAGAAGCTCAGCGGGGTCCTGATCCTCGCCCGCCTCCGGGGCGGCCCGCTGTTCGCGGGTCCGGAGATCGCCGCCCTGCCGGGCTTCGCCGGTCAGGCCGCGCTGGCGCTCGAACTGGCCGAGCGCCGCCGCGCCGCCGAGCAGGTGAGCCTGCTCGAGGACCGCGACCGGATCGCCCGTGACCTGCACGATCTCGCGATCCAGCGGCTGTTCGCCACGGGGATGACACTCCAGAGCGCCCGCCGGTTCGTCGAGCATCCGGAGGCGGCCGAGCGGCTGGGCCGCGCGATCGACGACCTCGACTCCACCATCAAGATCATCCGGTCCACCATCTTCGGCCTCCGGGAGCACGAGCCCGCCGGTGACGCCCCGGGGCTCAGGACCAGGGTCGTCCGGGCGGTGGACACGGCCGCCTCCGCCCTCGGGTTCCCGCCCGCCCTGCGGATGGAGGGGCTCATCGACACGGACGTGCCCCAGGACGTGGCCGACCAGGTGATCGCGGTGGTCGTGGAGGCCCTCAGCAACATCACCCGGCACGCGGAGGCGGAGGAGGCGGAGGTGTCGGTGGTCGCCGACGACGGCTTCCTGACGGTCACCGCGGCCGACGACGGCGTCGGCCTCCCCGAGGGTGCCCGGGGCAGCGGCCTGCGGAACCTGGCCGAACGGGCCGAGCGGCTCGGCGGCACCCTCACCGTGGGCGCCCGCCCGGCCCCGGGAAGCGGCACCGTGCTGGAGTGGCGGGTCCCGCTGCCCGCGGGGCACGGATGCGCGTGACGTACGGTCCCGCGCCCTCACTCCAACGGCGTACGGCCTGCCGGCGGCGTACGGCTTCCCAGCGGGGTACGGCCCCCGGCGACGTACGGCTTCCGCCTGCCGACGGCGTACGGACTCCCGCCCGGAAGGCGCCCTCACTCCGACGGTGTACGGCCCTTCCGCCCCGCCCCGGCGCTCACTTCCCCTGCTGCTGCCCGTGCTCCCGTACCTCCGTCGCGATGACGGCCGCCTGCACCCGGCGCTCCACCCCCAGCTTCCCGAGCAGCCGGGAGATGTGGTTCTTGACGGTCTTCTCGGAGAGGTAGAGCCGCTCGGCGATCTGCCGGTTGGTCAGGCCCTCGCCGATGAGGTCGAGCACCGAACGCTCCCGCTCGGAGAGGACCGACAGCCTCTCGTCCTCCACCGGCCCGGCGGGCTCGGGTGTGCGCAGGGTGCGCATCAGCCGGGCCGTGGTCGCGGGGTCGAGCATCGACTGGCCCGTCGCCACGGTCCGTACGGCCGACACCAGGTCCGAGCCGTTGATCTGCTTCAGTACGTACCCGGCCGCCCCCGCCATGATCGCGTCGAGCAGGGCGTCCTCGTCGTCGAAGGACGTCAGCATCAGACAGGCCAGCCCCGGCATCCGCGAGCGCAGCTCCCGGCAGACCGTGATGCCGTCCCCGTCGGGCAGCCGGACATCGAGCACCGCGACATCGGGCCGCAGCGCGGGGCCCCGGGCCAGCGCCTGGGCGGCCGTGGCCGCCTCCCCGACGACCTCCAGGCCGGGCTCGGCCCCCAGGAGGTCGTGCAGCCCACGGCGTACGACCTCGTGGTCGTCCAGCAGGAAGACCCGGATCGGCGCCCCGGACGCTGCGGTCGGTGTGCCGGACATGTGCGGCCCCAGGTGGTCGGTCGACTTCTCGCCCCCGCCCTGCTCGCATTGTCCCAGGCAGGGCGCCGGACCACCCCCGGAATCCGTTTCCCGCTGGTCAGTGCGGGTGGCCGAAGGCGTTGGCGTAGGCTTGCGAACCTGACTGGACAGACCTGCCCACCCGTGCGTGCGCAGTCGCGGGTGGGGTGACAACGGAGGTTCGCGTACATGCCGAGCAGCAGTCGTACGGCACTGGTCGAGGACCTGATGGGGCGTTTCCCCGAGGTGCCCCGGGAAGCCGTCATCAAGGAAGACCTGCTGCGCGGCGGCATGGCCTTCGACGAGTCCGCGCTCAGCGGATCGGTCGGCGGCGCCACGGGTGACGTGAAGCCGAAGTCGTACTTCATCTTCTCCTTCGACCACCGCACGCTGCCCGAGCTCGGCGCCGCCGCGCTCAACCGGCCGCCCGAGGAGGTCGTGCTGACCGGCGGCCCCTACGGGCTGCGCCGCACCGTCGTGTCGGTGCGGGTCAACCCCGACTCCCCGTACGTCGTGCGGGGCGGCGAGGACGGGACGCTCGGCCTCTACCTGGACGGGGCGCGGATCGCGGACGTCGGGCTGCCGCCGATGCCGGAGTACTACCGCCACCAGCTCTCCAACGGGAAGTCCGTGATGGAGGTCGCCCCGACCATCCAGTGGGGCTACCTCATCTATCTGACGGTCTTCCGGGTGTGCCAGTACTTCGGCGCCAAGGAGGAGTGCCAGTTCTGCGACATCAACCACAACTGGCGCCAGCACAAGGCGGCCGGCCGCCCCTACACCGGGGTCAAGCCGGTGGAAGAAGTGCTGGAGGCCCTGGAGATCATCGACCGGTACGACACCGCGGGCGTCTCCCGCGCCTACACCCTGACCGGCGGCTCGATCACCTCCCAGGTCGCCGGACGCGACGAGGCCGACTTCTACGGGCACTACGCCAAGGCCATCGAGGAGCGCTTCCCCGGCCGTTGGACCGGCAAGGTGGTCGCCCAGGCGCTGCCCCGCGAGGACGTGCAGCGCTTCCACGACTACGGCATCCGCATCTACCACCCCAACTTCGAGGTGTGGGACCGGCGGCTGTTCCAGCTGCACTGCCCGGGCAAGGAGCGGTACGTCGGCCGGGACGAGTGGCACCGCCGCATCCTGGAGTCCGCCGAGGTGTTCGGGCCGCGCAACGTCATCCCCAACTTCGTCGCGGGCATCGAGATGGCGGAGCCCTTCGGCTTCACCAAGGTCAGCGAGGCCATCGACTCGACCACCGAGGGGCTGCGGTTCTTCATGGCGAACGGGGTCGTGCCGCGCTTCACGACCTGGTGCCCGGAGCCCACCACCCCGCTCGGCAAGGCGAACCCGCTCGGTGCGCCCCTGGAGTACCACATCCGCCTGCTCCAGGCGTACCGGGCGACGCTGGAGGAGTTCGGCCTCAACTCCCCGCCCGGCTACGGCCCCGCGGGACCCGGCCGCGCCGTGTTCTCGGTCAGCTCCTTCATGGACAGCCTCGAAGGACTGGAGGAGCCCGAGCCCGCCGTCTGAGGCCCTGGGCCTCGGGGGAACGGGCACCCGTTCCCCCGATCGGGCGCGAAACGGGCGCCATACCCCTGCCGAGCGGGCGGGGGGAGCGCCCGGAAAGCCCACCGGTACGGCGGTGACCAGCGGTTTTCCGTCGGGGGAAACGGGCACGAACGGGCAGAGGGAACCCCGCGGAGAGCCTGGTCGACCGGTCGGCCCTGCTTGTACAAACGACACAGCGGCCCGAACGGACCGGCCGCCGCCCGAACAGTGCCACCGCAACAACCAGGGATGTGTGTCGTGGACACCGACGAACGCCGCAGGGGAATTCTCGACACCGCCCGCCGGGACGGAGCGGTCGAGGTGAACGCCCTCGCCGCGCTGTTCGAGGTGGCCAAGGAGACCGTGCGCCGCGATCTCCACGTACTGGAGGAGCACGGTCTCGTCCGCCGCACCCACGGTGGCGCCTACCCGGTCGAGTCGGCGGGGTTCGAGACCACGCTCGCGGTCCGCACCACCCGCAACGTCCCGCAGAAGTCCCGGATCGCGGCGGCCGCCGCCGACCTCCTCGGCGACGCCGAGACCGTCTTCGTCGACGAGGGCTTCACCCCCCAGCTCGTCGCCGAGGCGCTGCCCCGGGACCGGCCGCTGACCGTGGTCACCGCGTCCCTGGCCGTCGCCACCGTCCTCGCGGACGCCGAGAAGCTCTCGGTGCTGCTCCTCGGCGGCCGGGTGCGCGGCTCCACGATGGCCACCGTCGACCACTGGGCCTCCAAGATGCTCGCGGGCTTCGTCATCGACCTGGCGTACGTCGGTGCCAACGGCATCTCCCGCGAGTACGGCCTCACCACCCCCGACCCGGCCGTCAGCGAGGTCAAGGCCCAGGCCATGCGGAGCTCCCGGCGCCGCGTGTTCGTCGGCATCCACTCCAAGTTCGGCGCGGTCAGCTTCTGCCGGTTCGCCGGTGTCGGCGACTTCGAAGCGATCGTCACCGACGCCGGGCTCTCCTCCGCCGAGGCCCAGCGCTACTCCCTCCTGGGCCCCCAGGTCATCCGCGTCTGACCCGACCTCCCGCGCCCCCGCTCCCGTACCGGCCGCGCACCCCCCCCCTTAACCACCGCGCCCCGCCCCCCCGTCGGGGCGCGGTCCGCCCTGCCCCCGTACACCCCCGCACGCCCCCCCAGGACCACCCGGCACCCTCTCGCCACCCCTCGTACCGTCCCCGCCCGACCCGATCACCGAGCCGCTACGACTGATCAGGAGTCCCCATGCGCCACCACCCCCGCCGACGGCACGGACCACGCCGCCTGCTGCCCCGCACGGCCGCCACCGTCGTGGCACTCGCCCTCCTCGCCACCGGCTGCGCCGGAGCGGGCGGGACCTCCTTCGGGGGCGGTGACGCCCTCAATGTCCTGATGGTGAACAACCCGCAGATGGTCGAGCTCCAGAAACTGACCAAGCGTCACTTCACCGAGGAGACCGGCATCACCGTCCACTTCACGGTGCTGCCCGAAAACGACGTCCGCGACAAGATCAGCCAGGACTACTCCAACCAGGCCGGTCAGTACGACATCGCCACCATCTCCAACTTCGAGCTGCCGTTCTTCGCCGAGAACGGCTGGCTGCGCCCGCTGGACGGCTACGTGGACGCCGACCCGGACTTCGACCAGCAGGACATCCTCCCGCCGCTGCGCGCGTCGCTGACCCACAAGGACGGCAAGCTCTACGCCCAGCCCTTCTACGGCGAGTCCTCCTTCCTGATGTACCGCAAGGACGTCTTCGAGAAGGAAGGGCTCACCATGCCCGCCAAGCCCACCTGGCAGGAGGTCGCCCGGCTCGCCGCCGCGGCCGACGGATCGCAGCGCGGGATGAAGGGCATCTGCCTGCGCGGGCTCCCCGGCTGGGGCGAGGTCATCGCCCCGCTCACCACCGTCGTCAACACCATGGGCGGCACCTGGTTCACCGAGGACTGGCAACCGCGGCTGACCGCACCGGAGTTCAAGAAGGCCACTCAGTTCTACGTCGACCTCGTGCGCAAGCACGGACAGCTCGGCGCCCCGCAGTCCGGGTACGCCGAGTGCCTCAACAACATGACCCAGGGCAAGACCGCCATGTGGTACGACGCCACCGCCGGCGCCGGATCGCTGGAGGCCGAGGGCTCCCCGGTGAAGGGGAAGATCGGCTACGTGCCGGCCCCCGTCGAGCGGACCGACAGCTCCGGCTGGCTCTACACCTGGGCCTGGGGCATGCAGAACGCCTCCAAGAAGGCCGACGACGCCTGGAAGTTCATCTCCTGGGCCTCCAGCAAGGAGTACGAGGAGCTCGTCGGCGCCACCAGCGGCTGGTCCAACGTCCCGGCGGGCAAACGCGCGTCCACCTACGACCACCCCGACTACCGCAAGGAAGCAGGGGCGTTCGCCGACGTGACCCGGCAGGCGATCTCCGAGGCCGACCCCGACAACCCCGGCACCCAGCCGCGCCCCACGGCGGGCATCCAGTTCGTCGGTGTACCGGAGTTCACCGACCTCGGCACCAAGGTCGCGCAGGAGATCAGCGCCGCCATCGCGGGCCGCCAGTCGGTGGACGCCGCACTCGCCACCTCCCAGAAGCTGGCCGAGAAGGTCGCGGAGGAGTACCGATGACCACGACCACCGCCGTGCGGCCGACACCGCCCCGCCCACCGGCCGCCGCGCCCGGCAAGCGCCCCACGGGCAGCAGAGCCAGGGCGTGGGCGACCCGCGCACCGCTCCTGCCCGCACTCGTCTTCCTCATCGTGGTCACCCAACTGCCCTTCGTGGCCACCCTGGTGATCTCCTTCTTCGACTGGAACTCGCTCAAGCCGGACCAGCGCCACTTCACCGGCTTCGCCAACTACGGCTCCGTCTTCACCGACCCCGCCCTGCGCGAATCGGTCCTCACCACCGTCCTGCTCACCGCGACGGTCGTGATCGTCAGCGTCGTCCTCGGCCTCCTCTTCGCCCTGCTCCTGGACCGCGCCTTCTTCGGCCGGGGCTTCGTCCGCACCCTCCTCATCACCCCGTTCCTGATCGTGCCGATCTCGGCCGCGCTGCTGTGGAAACACGCGCTCTACAACCCCGAATACGGACTGTTCAACGGGGCGTTGACCTGGTTCGGGAACCTCTTCGGCATCGAGTCCGTCGCCCAGCCGGAGTGGACCTCCGAGATGCCCCTGATGGCGGTGGCCGCCGCCCTGGTCTGGCAGTGGACGCCGTTCATGATGCTGATCCTGCTGGCGGGGCTCCAGAGCCGCCCCGCCGAGACGTTGGAGGCCGCCCGGCTCGACGGCGCGGGCCCCTGGCAGATGTTCCGCTTCCTGACCCTGCCCCATCTGCGCCGCTACCTCGAACTCGGCGTCCTGCTGGGCTCGGTGTACATCGTGCAGAACTTCGACGCCGTGTTCACCATCACCGCGGGCGGCCTCGGCACCGCCAACCTCCCGTACACCGTCTACGAGACCTTCTACCGGGCCCATGAGTACGGACTGGCGTCCGCCGTGGGCGTGGTCGTGGTGATCGGCACCGTGATCATCGCGACCTTCGCGCTCCGGGTGGTCTCCTCCCTCTTCCGCGAGGAGGCGAGCCGCGCATGAGCGCCTCGACCGCAGCACCGACCCGCACCCGCGCCACCACGAGGGCCACCGCGCCGACGGCCCGGGCCCGCAGGCGCTCCACCGCCCTCGGCCTGGCCGCCTGGGCCGTGGGCCTCGTGTTCTGCCTGCCCGCCCTGTGGATGGTGCTGACCTCCTTCCACTCGGAGGCCGACGCGGCGACCAACCCGCCCTCCCTGGCGGCCGCGCTGACACTCGACGGCTACCGGACGTTCTTCGGCGGCGGAGGCGGGCCGACCCCCTGGCCCCCGCTGGTCAACTCCCTGATGGCGTCGGTGTTCTCCACGCTGCTGGTGCTCCTGCTGGCGCTTCCGGCCGCGTACGCGCTCTCCATCCGCCGGGTGCGCAAGTGGACCGACGTGATGTTCTTCTTCCTCTCCACCAAGATGCTGCCGGTGGTCGCCGGACTGCTGCCGATCTATCTCTTCGCGAAGAACACCGGGCTCCTGGACAACATCTGGCTTCTCGTTCTCCTCTACACCTCGATGAACCTGCCGATCGCGGTGTGGATGATGCAGTCCTTCCTCGCCGACGTGCCCGTCTCCATCATCGAGGCCGCCCAGGTCGACGGGGCCCGCCTGCCCACCGTGCTGGGCCGGGTCGTCGCCCCGGTCGCCGCCCCCGGCATCGCCGCCACGGCCCTGATCTGCTTCATCTTCAGCTGGAACGAGCTGCTGTTCGCCCGGGTGCTGACCGGTGTCGTCGCCGGGACCGCACCCGTCCATCTGACCACCTTCGTCACCAGCCAGGGCCTCTTCCTCGCCCAGCTGTGCGCCGCGTCCGTGGTCGTGTCCCTGCCGGTGCTCATCGCCGGCTACGCCGCCCAGGACAAACTCGTCCAGGGCCTTTCCTTGGGAGCAGTCAAATGAGGGCAGCCATCGTCGAGGCCCCCGGCAAGGTCTCGGTCACCACGGTCGACGACCCCACGCCCGGCCGCCGTGACGTGGTCGTGAAGGTGGCGTCCTGCGGGCTCTGCGGCACCGATCTCCACATTCTCCAGGGGGAGTTCGCCCCCACCCTGCCGATCGTGCCCGGCCATGAGTTCGCCGGGGAGATCGTCGCCGTCGGCACCGACGTCACCGAACTGGCCGTCGGGGACAAGGTGGCCGTCGACCCCTCGCTCCACTGCCACGAGTGCCGCTACTGCCGCTCCGGCCGCGGCAACCTCTGCGACAACTGGGCCGCCATCGGCGTCACCGTCCCCGGGGGCGCCGCCGAGTTCGCCGTCGCCCCGGTCGCCAACTGCGTCAAGCTGCCCGACCACATCGACGTCACCGACGCGGCCCTCATCGAGCCGCTCTCCTGCGCGGTGCGCGGGTACGACGTCCTGAAGGGCAACCTGGGCGCCGAGGTGCTGATCTACGGCTCCGGCACGATGGGCCTGATGATGCTGGAGCTGGCCAAGCGCACGGGCGCCGCGTCGGTGGAGGTCCTGGACGTCAACCCGCAGCGGCTGGAGACGGCGACGCTCCTGGGCTGCACGGGGGCGGCGGCCCGCGCCGAGGAGCTCGACCGGCCGGGCGGCTGGGACGTGGTCATCGACGCCACCGGCAACGCGGCGGCGATCCAGGACGGCCTGGGCCGGGTCGCCAAGGGCGGCACGTTCCTCCAGTTCGGAGTGGCCGACTACGCCACGACCGCCGTCATCGAGCCGTACCGGATCTACAACCAGGAGATCACCATCACCGGCTCGATGGCGGTCCTGCACAGCTACGAGCGGGCCGCCGCGCTCTTCGCGAGCGGGGTGCTGGACCCGGCCGTCTTCATCAGCGACCGGCTGCCGCTGGAGCGGTACCCGGAGGCGATCGACCAGTTCAAGGCGGGGGTGGGGCGGAAGATCGTGGTGCAGCCGTAGCCGGAGCGCGGCCGAGCGGCGAGCCGGTGAGGGCTCGCCGCTCGGCGGTCGGCGAGGGGGATCGGCTCCGCGCTACGGAGCGATCACTCGGCTCAGCAGAAGCTGGCGAGGTTGTTGCCGTACCTCTTGAACGCGGCCTGGGTGCCGGGACCGGCGATTCCGTCGATCGCACCGGTGTAGTCGTAGGACCGGAGCAGACGCTGCAGCGCCGAGATCGTACCGGGCCCGACCACCCCGTCGATGGCGCCGGTGTAGCCCTTGTTGGACGCCAGACGCCTCTGCATGGCCTTCCAGCTGTTGGTGCCCAGCTGTCCGTCGAGGGCTCCTGTGTAGTTCCAGTACTTCTTGAGGAAGCACTGCACGTTCCGGGCCTGCGTGGTGTTCAGACCGAGGTTGACCACCGCGAAGGGGGCGACCTCGGCACTTACGGAGGTCTTCTCGGACGGAGCGGGTGCCGCGGAGGCGGTCCCCGCGGTCGCCAGCCCCCCGGCGGCGATACCGACGGCGGTGGTGACACTGACGAGCGTCTTGACCAAGACGTTCGATCGCATGCTGTTCCCTCTCGGGTCATGGCGCGGCGGCCCGGACGGCCGACGCGCTGAATGGCAAAGGCGATGCGTGTCGTGCACAGGGCAGTTCCCCCCGCCCTGTGGGCGCCCGGTCGTCGTTCGTTCCCCGGCGCCCACAAGAACTCTGACCGATCGGCGGCGAACTGTCCTTGACCATCAGTGCCAGGCTGTTGACCCGGAGCGACATCCTTCCGGCAGCCCGGCAGCCCGGCAGCCCGGCAGGCATACACGGGTCCTACACCGGTATCGGGTCGCGGCCGGTGGCGGGCGGCAGGACGAGGGCCCGGAGCTCCGTGTCCAGCTGCTGCCGGTGCTCCAGCTCCCGGTACTCGCGCGGGGCCATACCGTACGCGGCGGAGAAGGACCGGCTGAAGTGCGCTGCGCTGGCGAAGCCGCAGCGCTGGGCGATCGTCTGGACGGACGTGGTGTACAGCGCCGGGTCGGCCAGGCGGCGGCGGGCCTCCGCCAGGCGCAGGCCGCGGATGTAGGCCGCCGCGGTGATCCTCTCGGCCTCGAACAGGCGGTGCAGCTGCCGCGGGGAGATGAAGTGGGCGGCGGCCACGGTCCGCGGGGTCAGCCCCGGATCGTGGTAATGCTGGTGGATATAGGAGCGGATGAGCAGGAATTTGTTTCTTCGCCTGGTTTCCGTACTGAGCGACTCCTCCGCGTCCAGTTCGCGGGACACGATTCCGGTGACGAGATCGAGCAGCATCTGCTTGAGTCGTGGCATATCGGACGGCTGGTGCGCGGAGTTCCTGGAGACGAGATGCGACAGGAAATGGGAGAGAACCGCCCCGAACCCCTCCTGTCCCGAAATGCGTCGGCCGAGCATCCGGCCGATGGCTCTTTCGGTGGCGAGGGGAAAGTTGGTTCGGGGGATCTCGACGCCGATTCCCACGGCCAGTTCGTTCTCCTCGACCTCGACATCACAGGGCTGCGAGGTGTCCAGGATGTACAGGTCACTGACCAGGGAGAAGTGCCTCAGGCCCTGGTGATCCACCCTGAGCCGTCCGCTTCCCGGCAGCACGAGCGTGAGGTGGTAGAACCCGGGATCGCCCCGGCGGATCAGTTCCGGTGTCCGGCGGTAGCGTGACGCCTGCATGGCCACCGGCCAGAGCAGCACGTCGTCCAGGGTCAACAGACGTGTATGGGCCCAGAAGTCGGAAGAGTGCTGGCTGCTGATGTGCATCGGCGGCATCATCGCCGTCATGGCTTCCCGCCACAGGTCGAATCTGCTGTCCGGTGCCACGTCGTCTGTTCGGAGAACCGTTTCGGGGAGCACTTCTCTCCTTCACCGCAGTTCCTCGGGCGCAGGGGCTGATTCTGCCCGAATTCCTTGGCGCGATCCTATCTAGACCTCTTGTGCGCCGTGGGCGTCCAGCAGTGCGCGGTACGTCGGGCTCGCGGTGACCAGCTCCTCATGCGTCCCGGCCGCTTCCACCGAACCCCCGGCGAGCACCACGATCCGGTCCACCTCGCGGACCGTGTCGAGACGGTGGGCGATGACGACCGTCGTCCGTCCGGCCACCAGCCGGGCCAGCGCCTCCTGGATTCTCGCCTCGGTCTGCGGGTCGACGGCGGCGACCGCCTCGTCCAGGATGAGGACCGGCGAGTCCTTGAGCAACGCCCGTGCGATGGAAAGCCGTTGGCGCTGACCCCCCGACAGCCCGGAGCCGCTGTCGGCCAGATGGTGGTCGAGCCCGCCGGGCAGCGCCCGGACCACGTCGTCGCACTGCGCGGCGGCCAGCGCCGCCCACACCTCCTCGTCGGTGGCCTCCGGCCGGCCGAGCGTCACGTTGAAGCGGACGGTGCCGTCGAAGAGGTACACGTCCTGGTGGACGGTGGTGACCAGGCCCATCACCCGGTCGCTGCCGAGCTCCCGTACGTCGGCGCCGCCGATGCGCACCGCGCCGGATTCCACGTCCCAGAGGCGGGCGGCGAGGTTGGCCACCGTGGTCTTGCCCGAACCGGAGGCCCCGACGAGCGCGGTGATCGTGCCCGGCCGGCAGCTGAAGTCCACCCCGTCCAGTACGAGGTCGCTCTCCGATCCCGTGTAGGTGAACCGGACGTTCTCGAAGCGGAGTTCGGCGCCGGAGGGCTCGGCGGGGTGCTCCGGCTCGGTGAGGACCGGCGCGTCCCACACCTCGCCGATCTTGCGGGCGATCTGCTCCTGGTTGCGCCGGTAGCCGGCCAGCGTGGTCAGCTCCTGCACCGGCTGGTAGAGGACGAGCGACAGCAGCAGGAACATCAGCAGGACGGTCGCCGAGACCGACCCGGCCGCGTACAGGGCCGCGCCGACCACGATCAGCACCACCAGGCCGAGTTCGACGGCGATGGCGGCGAGCGCGGTCACCGGGGCGGCCCGTACCGACATCCGTACGCTCGCCGCGCGCAGCCGCTCCACCGCGTCCCGGTAGCGGCCCGCGAGCGCCGAGTCGGGGTGGGCGCGCAGGGCGGCGGCGCCCCGGGCCTGCTCGATGAGGATCAGCGACGTCTCCGCCCGGGTGCGGTGCACATCGGTGAAGACCCGGTGGTAGATCCGGTCGCTCCACGCGGTGAGCAGGAAGAACGCGGGCATTCCCACCAGCGCCGCGAGCGCGAGGCGCCAGTCGATGACCAGCAGCGCGACGGACACGTACACCGGCTGGAGGAAGGCGCCGGTGAGCATCTGCGGCAGGTTCTGGAAGTCGATCATGACGGTGTCGTTGGTGACGAGCGTCGAGATCCGGCCGTTGTCGACCCGGGAGAAGAAGCCGAGCGGGACGCGCCGCAGCCGTTCGATCACGGAGAGCTGGAGGTCGGCCTTGGCCCGGGTGGCGATCGACCAGATGACGGTGTTGGTGCGGTCGACGGCGATCAGCCGCAGGACGAGCCCGGCGGCCAGGAAGCCGGTGACCCCCCAGACGTAACCGTGCGTCAGCTCCGGGCCGCCGTTCTGCTGCCGGACCGCCGCGTCCAGCAGCAGGAACACCGCGGCGAGCGGGACCGAGCGGACCGTTCCCTCCAGCAGCAGCCGGGGGAGGCCCCGGCGCAGCAGGTCACGTCGGCCGCGGCCGAGCAGGGTCCGCCACTGGGCGAGGAAGCCCAGCTCGCCGACGCCCGGGCGCACCACCTCGCGCGCCGCCCGGGTCCAGCCGTCGGCCTCTCCCGTCGTGGCGGGCGGAGGAGGGGACACCGCCACCCGGCCGCTCGCCCCCTCGCCGCTCAGGTGCCAGCCCGTCGCCTCGCGGTAGGCGTTCCACAGCTCCCGGTAGCCGGTGTCGGCGGCGAGCAGCTCGTCGTGGGTGCCGGTGGCCCGGATACGGCCGTCCTCGACGACGGCGATCCGGTCGGAGGAGCGGACGGTGTCCAGGCGGTGGGCGATGGCGATGACCGTACGGCCCCGGGTGAGCGTCCGGACGGCCTGGAGCGTACGGCGTTCGGTGAGCGCGTCCAGGGAGGCGGTCGCCTCGTCAAGGATGACGACGGGCGCGTCCTTGAGCAGGGCCCGGGCGACGGAGATCCGCTGCCGCTGCCCGCCGGAGAGGTTGCCGCCCCCGGCGCCGAGCGCGGTGGCCCAGCCGTCCGGGAGCTCCGCCGTGAGTTCGCCGAGCTGGGCGGCCTCGGCGGCGGCGATCACCTCGGCGTCGGTGGCGCCGGGGCGGGCGATGCGGATGTTCTCCAGCAGGGTGGTGGCGAACACGTACTCGTCCTGCTGCACGAAGGCCACCAGCCGTGCCAGCAGGGCCGGTTCGATCTCCCGTACGTCGACCCCGCCGATGGTCACCCGCCCGCCGCCGGTGTCCCAGAAGCGGGCGATCAGCCGGGCGATGGTGGTCTTGCCGGAGCCGGTGGCCCCGACGAGTGCGCAACTGCTGCCGTCCGGCACCGCCAGGGAGACCCCGTGCAGCACCTCGCGCCCGCTCTCGTACGCGAACCCGACGCCCTCCAGGGCCACATCGAAGCGCGTCGGCGCCTCCGGCCGGGCGGGCGCGGGCAGTTCCTCCTTCGCGAGCATCTCCCGTACCGCCGTCGCGGAGAACTGGACGCGCACCAGCACCGTCGCCAGGACGCCGACCAGCCCGATCACCGGCGTCAGATAGCCGAGCGCCACCACCAGGAAGAGCGCCAGGGTGTCCAGCCCCGTCCGGCCGTCCACGAAGCCGTGCCCGGCGACCGGCACCAGCAGCGCCACGGCGAAGCCGGTCGCGACGGTCATCACGCCGACCAGCCAGCGCACCGGGCTGCGCAGGGTCCGCTCGCTGAGCTCCGCGCCCTCGATGACCGCGGCCCGGGCCTGGTCGTAGCCGGAGTCCTGGCGCAGATAGCCCCGGATGACCTTGATGCCCTGGAGATAGGTGAGGACGGCGGTGTTGAGGACCGTGGTGTGGGCGGCGAGGGCCGCGTTGTTCTTGTTCGCCAGCGCCATCCCCGTAGCGGAGACGGCCAGCAGCAGCACCAGCGCCGCGAGCGCCACCAGGCCGAGGCGCCAGTCGACGGCCATCAGCAGCGCGGTGGTGGTCAGCGGTACGGCGGCGGCCGCCGCGAGGTCCGGTACGCCGTGGGCGAGGGCCTCCTCCAGCTGCTCGACGTCGTCGTGCAGCAGCTTCTTCATCTCACCGGAGGAGCGGCGCTGCACCCGCCCCAGCGGTATGCGCTGGAGCCGGTCGGCGAGCGCGAGCCGCAGGCGGGCCAGGATGCGGTACGCGGTGACGTGCGCCAGGTGAGAGGAGGCCCCCGCCAGTACGGAGCGCAGGACGACGGCCAGAGCGGTGAAGGCCGCGATCCATCCGATCCGGCCCTGGTCGACGGGGCCGGGGGCGAACAGTTCGGCGGCCGTCAGATAGACGGCGACGTAGGGGGCCATCGAGCACGCGGCCGCCAGGACGGACAGCAGCGCCGAGGTGATGAGCCCCCGGCGGTGCTCGGCGACGATCGAGCGGAGGGTGGGCGGGGGGACGGTGGCATGGCTGTGCTCGGGGGCGGTCATCGTTCCTGCCTCGGCTGCTGAGTAAGGGTTGCCTCACCTTGGCAGCAGAAGCCCAATAAATCAACGCTGCGTGTATTTAATTCGGCCATCCTCGGGGCGAACAGGGCGAAGCCTCCGTTCTGCGGGGCGGCATACTTCAACTCGCCCTGCGGAGAAGAGGAGTGGGGCTCGTCACCACACTTCGGGGGAAGAATGACAAGGTCTCGGGTGAGCCCGGTGCCGTCCACGCGCATACGTGTCCTGCTTCTGGTCCTGCTCCTCGCGGTCCTGATGCCGGCCGGATCGGCGGCGCAGCGGACCGACGGGCGACGATGGGGCACCGCACTGGCGGCCGACGGCATGCAGGCCAGCGGCACAGTCGGCAGCGAGAACGCCCGCGTGGGCCAGGTCTGGTACTTCGCGCTTCCCGTGCCGGGCAACATCTCCGACGAGCCCATCGGGATCACACGGGCCGCGGTCGAGCACGTCCCTCCCGGCATCGAGGTCCTGGGGTACGGCGCGTACGACATGAGCGACACCGACGGGCTCCCGCTGCTGGCGACCGAGGGGGAGCCCCACACACCCGACTTCGCCCGGCTGAGGAACTACGCGGACAGGGCCGTCGAGGTCCCGGCCGGGGAGACGAGCGACATCTTCTACGCGGTGAGGCTGAAGATCACATCACCGCCGGAAGGCCCTGTCCGCCGGTGCCGCTTCGAGTACACGCAGGACGGCCGGGCCTACACTCAGACGATGGACTGCGAACTCCTGCTCACGGTCGCCGGGTAGCGGCCCGCCGCACCACCCTCGAAGCCGTACGGCCCCGGAAACCGCGCACCCCTTAAACTCGGTGGTGACCCCGCCCCGCCGCCGCCCCCGACCGGAAGCCACCCCGTCATGACCTCACCCGGCCCCCGGCCCCGCCGCGGCCGTCCGCCCGCCGCCGAGCGCCCGCCGCTCGACCGGGACCGGATCGCGCGGGCCGCACTGCGCATCGCAGGCGAGGAGGGGTTCGGGGCCCTGACCATGCGGCGGCTCGCCGAGGAACTGCGGGTCACGCCGAGGGCGTTGTACAACCTGGTGCAGGACCGGCAGGAGGTCGTCGACCTCACCGCCCGGCTGATGATGGAGCGGCTGCCCCGCCATGTGTACGACGTCGACGACTGGCGCTCCACGGTCCGCCGGATCTACCGCGCGGCCCGCGAGCAGTACCGCGCCGTGCCCCGCGCGACCCTGATCTCCCTGGACGAGCGAGTCACCCCGGCCGAGATCCACCCGGCCCGGCTCCTGCACACCGAGGAGATGCTGGCGTTCCTCTGTGCGATCGGGCTCGGCCTGGAAGACGCGGTGCACGTCCGTGGCCGCTTCCTCCAGGACGTCTTCGCCTTCACCCTGCTGATCGACTACCGCTACGACCGCAGCGACGCGACCGTCCGGGCGATGATGCAGCAGCCCGTGCCCGCGCCCTGGCTCGCCGCCCACCCCGATCTGGACGTGCCGTACGCCCGTGCCGCCGCCGAACTGCCCACGCTCACCAGCGACGCGTACTTCGAACGGTTCGTGGACGACGCCATCACCCTCATCGAGCACCGGCTCCGCCGCTGAGCGCGCAGGCGGGAGCCCTCCGGCCGGACGGTCACGTCCACCGGAGGGCTCCTGCGGTGCGGTCAGGGGAAGTACCGCTAGATCAGGGGAAGTTGACGACGGTCGAGGGGATCGTCGACGTTCCCGAGGTCGGGGAGCCGATGTTGTTGATGACGTGCTGGTACTGCCCGTGGCCGCCCAGGGAGACGACCAGCAGGTTGTGGAACCTCACGCCCGGTTTGACCGGTGCCTTGAAGCCGTGTTCCTGGATGATGGTGGGGTCGACGTTGTAGTAGCAGTAGCTGCCCATGCCCCAGCCTTCGTGCTGTTCGACCGAGTCGTCGACGCGGTAGGCGGCGTAGCCCTTGGTGTCGCCGTTCTGGATGGCGGCCTGGTTGGGTGCGTCGTACGCTTTCTCGTTCTGGAAGAAGATGGTGCGGCCGCGTTCGCCGTACCACTCGACGTCGTACTTGTTGAAGTGCTCGACGAAGAGTCCGGTGGCCAGGACGTCGTCGCCGTTGACGCGGACGCCGTAGTCGGCCCGGTTGGTCTCCCAGCCCCAGCCCTCGCCGTGGTCCGCGCGCCACACCCACGTGTGGTCGATGATCGTGTCATGGCTGTTGACCACCAGGCTGGTGGTCGCCTTGCCGGGGCCCGCGCCGCCGATGCGGATGAACACGTCCTGCACGGTGGTGGGGTTGGCCGCGTGGTCGGCGGAGGCGCCCTGCGGGCCGATCTCCAGCAGGGTCGGCGAGTTGACGGGACCGGCGTCGATGAGGAATCCGGCCAGCTTCACGCCGTCGACATCGGCGACCTTCATCGCGGTCACCCCGTTGTCCGGGATGACCGTGGCGAGGCCGAGACCCAGGACGACGGTGTTGGCGCGGTTCACCTCGATCGTCCGGTCCACGTGGTAAACCCCGGGCGTGAACAGCAGGTTGAGCCCCTGGGCGAGCGCCGCGTTGATGGTCGCCGCCGTGGCGCCCTGCTTGACGACGTAGAAGCGGTCCAGCGGGATGGACTCGCCCCGCTGGCTTCCGCCGTCCCAGGAGACGCCGCGCGCGTTGACGCGCTTCTCCGGGACGAACACCTTGTACTCGTTGCCGTCCAGGTAGAGGAACGGCTTCTCGCGCGAGATCGGGGTGGTGTCGAGCGTGGTGTACGGGGGGTTCGGATAGCTGGTCGCGGGCGCGCCCTGCACACCGGAGAACGTCATGTTCCAGACAGCGTTGGTCCAGCCGCCGACGGAGCTGTCGCGGGTGTACCACTGCTGCTGGGAGTACGGGCCCACCTCGCCGTCGATCTTGCTGTCGGCGATGTAGCCGCCGCTGGCCCAGCCGTAGCCGTCGGGGGCGAGGTTGAGCCCGCCCTTGACGTGCATGCGGCGGAAGGGGGCGGCCTGGGAGACGGCCCAGCGGTTGGTCCCGGAGACCGGGTTGAGGGTGAGGTTCTCGGCCGCGCGCCAGAAGTTCTGGGTGGCGTTCCCGTCGAACCAGCCCGCGTCGACCGTCACATCACCGTTGAACGTGGTGTCGTTCGGGTGCAGCCCGAGGCCGGCGATCTGGGTGTAGAACCCGATCTGCGCGTTCAGGTTGTTGTACGTACCCGGTTTGAACAGCAGCGCGTGGCGCCCGGAGCCGAACTGGGCCTCCTCCTGCTGCTCGAAGATCTCGTCCACCTTGCCCTGGATGTCCGGCGTGGACGGGTCGAAGACATGGACGTTCGGCCCGAGGTCGCCGCCGCCGGGAATCTCCGGGCCGCCGCCCCCGTCCCGCGTACCGAAGACCTTGAACTCCCAGAGGGAGTAGCCGTATCCGGTCGCGCGCTCCGTGCCGGTGAGGCGTACGTAGCGGGCCTCGCCCGAGACGCCGAGCGTCTCGTTCCCGCCCCGGCCGGTGGTGGTGCTGTACGCGGTCGTCCAGTCGGAGCCGTTCGTGGAGAGCTCGATGCGGTAGCCCTTGGCGTACGCGGCCTCCCAGGAGAGCTCGACGCGGCTGAGGGCGGCCGGGGAGCCGAGGTCGATCCGCAGCCACTGCGGGTCGGAGAAGGCGCTGGACCAGCGGGTTCCGCCGTCCCCGTCGACCGCGTTGCCCGCGGCCGTACCGCCGTTCTCCTCGCTGGACGCGGTCACCGGACTGCCCTGGGAGAGCAGGACGGGCGCGGCCTGGGCGGGTGCGGCCTGCGCCACGCCGAGCAGGGTCGCGACCAGGGCGGCCACCAGGGCGAAGCCGAGGGCGCGCCGCCGGTGGAGTGCGGCCACCGGGGGCCGCGAGGGTCTGACGAGGGCAACAGACATGTGCTGATCTCCTGAGGTGTCATCCGTGCGGGGGCTGAGGTGGGGGCGGGCGCGAACTCCCCGAGGGGGAGAGAGCGCTCTCTCGGTGGTCGAATAATTCTCCCGCGTTTCGGCCGCGTCAAGAGTTGTGCACAGGATTGCCCTCATCGGCCTCCAGGGCTGCGCGATGTTTCATCTCCTGAAGGCGTGGCGGTAGTTGACGGAACTTCAGGACTGAGGGTCCGGTCGGGTTCGTGTGGGGCCGGTTCGCCGATCGGTCCGCACCCTCTTGACGGCTGGTGCGGCTCCCGCCACGCTCCCCCCTGTGGGGGAGCGCTCTCTCGGCCCGACCCCGCTACAGAGCAAGGAGTCCGCATGTATGCCCGTGGAACACCACGGCTCCGAATCGCCCTGGCCGTCATGGCCGCGGTGGCGCTCCTCTTCACCCTCTCGGTGGCTCTCGCCCCGGAACGGGCCGTCGCCGCGCCCGTCCTCGTCTCCCGGGGGAAGCCGGTCACCGCCTCCAGCACCGAAGGCCCCTTCGCCGCCGCCAACGCCGTGGACGGCGACCCCGGCACCCGCTGGTCGAGCGAGTTCACCGACGACCAGTGGATACGTATCGACCTGGGCACGAGCACCGCCGTCGGACAGGTCGTCCTCACCTGGGAGGCCGCGTACGCCAGGGGCTACCGGATCGAGCTCTCCGCCGACGGGCGGCAGTGGACGACGCTCCACTCCACCACTACCGGCACCGGAGGCACCGAGACCCTCACCGTCTCGGGGACCGGCCGCTACATCCGGCTGCTCGGCACCGAACGCGCCACCCCGTGGGGCTACTCCCTGTACGAGTTCCAGGTCTACTCCGCCACCGGCGGCAGCGGCCCCGGCGGCGATGTCCTCCTCTCGTACGGCAGGCCCGGCTCCGCCTCCACCTCCCAGCACGACGGCACCTGCTGGGAGTGCACCCCGGACAAGGCGTTCGACCGCGACCCCGCGAGCCGCTGGGCCACCAGCCCCGAGGGCGGCTGGACCGACCCCGGCTGGATCGCGGTCGACCTCGGCGCCCCCGCCACGGTCAACCGGGTGGTCCTCCAGTGGGACCCGGCCCACGCCCGCGCCTACCGGATCGAGGTATCCGACAACGGGACCGACTGGCGCACGATCCATCAGACCGCCTCCGGCACCGGCTTCAAGGAGACGCTCGACGTCAGCGGCACCGGCCGGCACGTACGCCTGTACGCCACCCAGCGCAGCGGCGAATACGGCTACTCACTCTGGGAGTTCCAGGTCTGGGGCACCGGCGGAGCGCCCATCCCCGCACCGCCGCTGCCGCCCGAACCCACCTACGACCGGCTGGTGTTCAGCGACGAGTTCAACGGCCCCGCGGGCGCCCCGCCCGACCCGGCCAAGTGGGTCCCCGAGACGGGCACCGGACCCAACAACGAGCTGGAGTACTACACCGACAACAAGAACGCCGCCCAGGACGGCGACGGCAACCTCGTCCTGGAAGCCCGCCGCGAGCCGACCCCGGGCTCGGCCTGCCCGCGCGACCCGCTGAGCGGGAGCACCACCTGCCAGTACACCTCGGCGCGGCTCAACACCTACGGGAAGTTCCAGTTCACCTACGGCCGGGTCGAGGCACGCATCAAGGTCTCCGGCACCCAGGGGCTCTGGCCCGCGTTCTGGATGCTGGGCGCGGACTACTTCGACCAGGGGCGCCCGTGGCCGTACACCGGTGAGATCGACATCATGGAACACGTGGGCAAGGAGCCGAACACCACCTACTCCACCCTGCACGCGCCCGCCTACCACGGCGCGGCCGGTTACGGAGGCCCTCACTCCCTGCCCGGGGGCGCCGACTTCGCCGACGACTTCCACACGTTCTCCGTGGACTGGAACAGCACCGGTATGACGTTCCGGGTCGACGGCCGGGTCTCGTTCCGGGTGGACCGGGAGGAGCTGGAACGCACCCGTGGGCCCTGGGTGTTCGACCACGACTTCTTCCTGATCCTCAACAATGCGGTGGGGGGTGACTGGCCGGGCGCGCCGGACGCCACCAGCCGCTTCCCGCAGAAGCTGAGCGTCGACTACATCAAGGTCTGGCAGTAGTCGTCCGCCGATGTGCGGTCCGGTCCGCAGCCGGTGGCCCGGACCGCACCCGGCGGTTTCAGCGGGGCGCGTACACGATCCAGAGCGGCCCGTCGGCCAGCTCGATCCGCTGGCCGTCCGGCGTGGTGAACTCCGTGTCCGCGTCCTCCGCGGTCCGCGCCCACCGGGCCTCGTGCGCCATGCCGTCGCGCAGGACGTGCGCGGTCCCCGAGCCCACGGTCTCGGTGAACGGGGTGTTGTTCCCGGACCGGTCGCCGAAGTCCGACGGGCGGACGGTCACGTCCTGCACGATCACCGTGGCGGCCCCGAGCGGTTCCCCCTCGCTCGTACGGGCCGGGGAGCCGTCCAGGGAGACCAGCCACCGCTCGCTGTCGGCGGACCAGGTGAAGGTGGTGCGCGCGGACGGGAAGCGGACCGTACGGCTGTCCTCGGCGCTTCCGCCGGGCGGCGCCGGGCCGAACGTCAGCCCCAGGGCCTCGACGGCATGGGTCCCGGCGGCGGTGTACGGGATGCGCTCGGGCCGCAGGTACAGATTGTGCGGGGCCGGGCGGTCCTGGCCCCGGAAGTACGCCTGCGGTGCGGTCGACGGCGGTACGGCGTCCAGGGGCGCCCGGTCGATGGCCGGGAGGAGCCTGCTCTGCGCCCCCGAGAAGGCGAGCACCGGCCGGTCGAACTGGCGCAGCAGCTCAAGATCGGTCTCCCGGGCGCTGCGGACCGGGCCGATGACCGGCGGCAGCTCGGAGGAGTAGACCGCGAGGAGTCGGCTGAGACCGGCTTCCACCTGCTCGACGTAGACGATGTCCGCCCGCTCCAGGCCGGTCTGCGGGCGGGCCGGTGCCACGTTGTCGATCTTCACGGCGAGCACCTTCGCCTCCGCCCCCGTACCGGACGGGCTGCTGCTCCGGGTGTCGGGCTCCGCACCGCCCCCGCCCGTGCACCCGGCCGCGAGCAGGGCCAGGAAGAGCGCGACGACCAGGGCCGCGGCCGGTGTCCTGCCTCGGGCTGCTGACATGGCGACCGTCCTTCCGGGGGCACCGGCCGGCCCTCCCGGCGGAGCGCTGCCGCGTCGCTGTCCCTCATCCATCATCACGCGTCCGGCTCGTTCGCGGTTGCCCCGGGCGCCCGGGGAGGGACGGGGACCTTGACGGAGTGAGTACTCACTCCGTAGAGTTCGAGGCATGACACAACAACCGGTTACTCGCCGTCGCGCTGCGGGCATGAGCCCCGAGCAGCGCCGGGAAATGATCGTGAAGGCGGCGATTCCCCTGATTGCCGAGTACGGAGCCGCGGTCACCACCAGCAAGATCGCGCGCGCCGCCGGTATCGGCGAGGCGACGATCTTCCGCGTCTTCGCCGACAAGGAGGAGCTTCTCGATGCCTGCATGGCCGAAGCGATGCGCCACGACCACGCTGTACGCGAACTGATGTCGATCCCGGTGGACCTCCCGCTGCCGGACCGTCTGGCCGAGGCCGCCGACGCCCTGGAGGCGCATCTGGACCGGATGGGCGCCGTCGCCGGATCGCTGCACGCCTCCGGCCACCGCCGCCGCGACACCCCGGCGGGCGAGCAGGGCCGGGGCATGGGGCGCGAGGAGTCGATGGCGGCCATCCGCGGCGCGGTCGCGGAGCTCCTGGAGCCCGACAGGGACGCGCTGCGCCTCCCCGCCGACCAGGTCGCCGCGCTCTTCCTCGGCCTCCTGTTCACCCGCCCGCGCCCCGAGGAGGAAACCCGCCTCACCACACAGCAGCTGGCGGACGTCTTCCTCCACGGCGCGCTCTCCCGTACGGAGGGGGACCGATGACGGCCCCCGTCCGGAGCCGCCGTTCCCTCACGGTCCTTATTGCCGTCCTGGCCCCCGCCCTCGTCTGGCTCGTCACCGACCCGCTGCTCGGCCACCGGCTGCGGATCACCGACCCGGAGGCGGGGGAGACCCTGGACATCGGCCTGTTGCCGGTCGTGGTGCTCGCGCTGCTGGTCTCCCTGCTGGGCTGGGGGCTGCTGGCGGCCCTGGAACGGTTCACCGGACGCGCGCGCCTCCTGTGGACCGTGGCCGCCTTCGCCGTCCTCCTGTTGTCGTTCCTCCCGCTGACCGGATCCGGGATGAGCGGCGGAACGCGTACGTCCCTGGCGCTGATGCATCTGGCGGTGGCGGCGGCGCTCATGGCGGGACTGCCGCGGCCGGAGGGCCGCCCCACGGAGAGGAGCCCCGCGCCGCACGGCTGACCTCGGCAGACATGGCCGGAACCGCACCGCGCCGCGCCCCTGATTCCGCTTCCGGTGGGACTGTTCGCTCTCTACGGCTGCACCAGCGGCGGGTTACGTGCCCGTACGGTGGCGGGTGAGGCGTAGGGGGTTCGGTGGAAGCCGAGTTGGCGGCACTGGCGGCACTGGCGGCACTGGCGGCATCGGGCGCGACGGCCCTCGTGGGGCTGATGGCCACCGAGGCGTGGAACCAGGTGCGCGGCCGGGTTGCCAGGTTCCTGGCGCGGAACGACGAGGAGAGCGCGGCCGTCGACGCGGAGCTGGAGGAGTCCCGCGCGGAGCGGATCGGGCTCCGCGCGGGCGCCGACGAGGACAGCGCCGCCGATGCCGAGGAGGAGTGGCGGCTCAGGCTCCGCCGGGCCCTGCGCACCAACCCGGAGGCGGCGAAGCTGAAAGGCGCTCCACCGCCCGGGGTCGGTCCCGACGGGAACGCGGAGGGGCCGGCTGGTGTGCATGGCCACCCCGAAAGGCTACGGGTACACCGTCCGCTCGCGGCTATTGTCGGCTTATCGCATCTCAAGCGGCGCTGCAACCATTTCGGGGTCGGGCGGGAAAAGTGGCGATCGTATGGTATGGCCATCGCCTCCGACCGGGCCGCAGCGCGGCTGAACCCGCCCCGCCGGAGGCCCCCTCACGCCCCCACCGTCAGCTCGCCCTGACAGATGACGCAGCGGCCCTTCCCGTCCCACGCGTCCCACCCGAAGGACTCCGGCGCGAACGTCCGGCCCTCCAACTCCTTGCGCACCGCCACCCGGTAGGCCCAGACCGCGTCCAGGTAGGGGTGGTAGGCATCGTGGAAGGCGGCGGATGTGGGCGTGGCGCCCGTGGCCACGACCCGCTGGACCGCGCGCAGTCGCGCGAACATCGCCTGCCCCGCACCGGCCACCTCGGCCGACGCGTCGATGAAGAGCCGCTCGCGCACCTCGTGGACGGCCGCCTCGCTCAGCGCCGTGCGGGCTGCCCGGTCCGGGTCGAGGGAGGTGTCCTGGTTCTGGGCGATCTGCCGCAGCCGGGAGTGGCACTCCCCGACCGCCGAGATGAACTCGATGTAGACCGCCCGCCGCCGTTCCGCCGCCCCTCGGTCCTTCTCATGGCGTTGGCGCAGATGGTCGGCCAGTACGGTCCCGGAGATGGCGATGAAACCACCGCCGACCGTCGCGACGAGTGTCCCCCAGTCCACGACTTCCCCCAAAGAAGTGATCCACGTTCCCGCGGTGTCCCGAATCTACCGTGGCCCCCCGGCCTTCGGGGCGGCGAAGCGCACCGGGGCGCGGAACCGGGCCTTGCGGGCGGCCCTGCGGAACGTGACCAGGACGGCCGGTCCGGCCAGGGTGATGCAGATGAAGTTCGTGACCGCGCGCCCCGTGTCCCACCCGAGCGAGGTCGCCACGTCGAAGGCGAGGTAGCGCTGCCACTGCTCGGTGAAGGGGAGGCCGGGGAGGTAGGCGATGGAGCTGTTCGGGTCGAGGGAGAACGGCCAGAAGGACAGGTTGAGCAGGAAGCCGTACAGATAGCCGGAGAGCGATCCGTAGACGGCCAGCATCATCACCTCGCGGCGGCCGGTGGCGCGGGGCAGCAGACCGGCGAGCATCCCGACGAACGCGCAGCCGAACATCTGGTACGGCATCCACGGGCCGACCCCGCCCGTGATCAGCGCGGAGGCGAACAGCGAGGTGCAGCCCAGCGTGAAGCCGAAGCCCGGACCGTAGACGCGCCCGGCCAGGACGAGGACGAAGAACACCGTCTCGATGCCCGCCGTCCCCGCCCCGAGCGGACGCAGCGCCGCGTTGACGGCGGAGAGCACCCCGAGCATCGCCAGGGCCTTGGAGCTGATGCCGCCCTCGGCGATCTCCGAGATCACGACGCACAGGACGAGGATCAGCAGGACGCCGAAGATCAGCGGAGGCGCGTAGTTGGCGCCCAGTCGGCCCGGGGCGACGACGAAGGGCCAGAAGAAGGCGACCAGCCCGATGAAGGCCGCCATGGTGATCACGATCGCGGCGCGCGGCGCGATACGGATGGCGCCCGCGGAGCGCTCGGTGAGATCCGGGAGTTGCGGAAGTCCGGGGAGCTTCTTCACGCGTCCGCCCCCTCGCCCGGCAGTACGGAGACGACCTGGTCGACCGTCAGGTACGGGAGCGGGGCGAGGATCTTCGCCACCTGCGGGGCGAAGACGGGGGAGGCGACGATCACCTCGGCCGTCGGACCGTCCGCGACGATGTCGCCCTCGGCCATCACCACCACCCGGTCCGCCGCCCGCGCCGCGAACTCGACGTCATGGGTGGAGATCACCACCGACCGCCCCCCGGCGGCCAGTTCGTCGACCATGGCGATGAGCTGGGACTTGGCCCGGTAGTCGAGACCCCGGGTCGGCTCGTCCAGCAGCAGCACCCGGGGCGCCGCCGTCAGCTGGATGGCGAGGACCAGCGCCAGCTTCTGGCCCTCGGAGAGGTCGCGCGGGTGCGTCGCGCCGTCGATGCCGGGCGCCAGCCGGTCCAGGATCGCCCGGGCCGACGGCCCGCCGCCGACCGGGACCGCCGACTCCGTGTCCGCCTGGTCCAGCTCCTGCTTGACGCTCTCCAGATAGAGCAGGTCCGTCGGTGTCTGCGGGACCAGCCCGACCAGCGTCCGCGCCTCGGCGGCGGACAGATCCTTGGGGTCGCTGCCCTTCGCCGAGCCGCGCGAGCCCTCCGCGTCCGCCCGGTCGACGCGTACCGTGCCGGACCTGCGCGGCCCCGACCCCTGGAGCGCCCACAGCAGCGAGGACTTGCCCGAGCCGTTGCGGCCCATCAGCGCGGTGATCTCGCCTTCCCGCAGTTCGAGGTCGACCTCGCGGACCGCCGCGACCCCCCGGTACGCCACCGTGATCCCGCGCGCCGTGAGCAGGGCCGCGCCCGGCGCGTCCGGCACCGGGCGCACCGGCGGCGGTGGTGTGCCGTCCAGGGCGGTGCGCAGCGGGCGGGCCGCCCGGCGGGCGTCGCGCACCGAGAGGGGCAGGGGCGACCAGCGCGCGGCGCGGCCCAGCTCCACGATGGGCGGCGCGATCGAGGAGGCGGTGAAGATCTCCGCCGGGGCGCCCGACACCACCCGGCCGTCGCCCGGCAGATGGATGACCCGGTCCGCGTACTGCACCACCCGCTCCAGGCGGTGTTCGGCGAGCAGCACCGTGACCCCCAGGTCGTGGACGAGGCGGGTCACCGCGGCCAGCACCTCCTCGGCCGCCGTCGGGTCGAGCGCGGACGTCGGCTCGTCCAGCACCAGGACGCGCGGGTGGGCGGTGAGCACGGAGCCGATCGCGACGCGCTGCTGCTGCCCGCCGGACAGCTCGTGCAGCGCCCGGTGGCGCAGATCGGCGAGCCCCAGCAGATCGAGGGTCTCCTCCACCCGTTTGCGCATGACGTTCGGGGCGATGGCCAACTGCTCCATCGCGTAGGCGAGTTCCTCCTCCACGGTGTCCGTGACGAAGCCGTCCAGCGGGTCCTGGCCCACCACGCCGACGACATCGGCGAGTTCACGCGGCGGATGGTCCGCGGTGTCGCGGCCGTCGACCGTGACCGTGCCGTACAGCGTGCCGCCCGTGAAGTGCGGGACGAGCCCGTTGACCGCACCCAGCAGGGTCGACTTGCCGACCCCCGTATGGCCGACCACGAGGCAGAGCTCCCCCTCGTCGACCTCCAGCTCCACGTCCCGCAGGACCGGTTCGTCGGCGCCGTCGTACACGACGGACACCCGGTCGAAGGTGATCATGCGGCTTCCTCGGTGCGCTGTACGGTCGGGTGCGGGGTGGGGGCGCTCGGCGGCGGCGCCAGGAACCCGGCCGCCCCGGCGAGCAGGATCGCGGCGGCCGGGACGAGCGGCAGCGTCGGCCAGCTCAGCGGATAGATGGACGGGTTGAGCTCGGCCGGGTCGTAGCCCAGGTTCACGAAGAGCAGGACGGCCGAGAGCACCCCGCAGGACGCCACCGCCCACTCCGCGAACCGCCACGGATCGGGGCGGTACGTCGTCCGGGTCACCCGCCGCCCCCCGAGCCGCAGCCCGGCCAGGCAGAACAGCGAACCGGCCAGCAGCGCGGGCAGCCCCAGCAGCTTCGGCGCGGTCGCGTCGAGGAGCCCGTACGCCCCGGCGCACAGCCCGCACATCCCCAGGAGCATCAGCACCCCGGTCAGCCGGCGCGAGCCCGCGGTGGCCGACCCCGCCCGCCCGTAGCCGCGCGAGTCCATCGCCGCGGCCAGCCGCAGCGACCGCTCCAACGCGTCCTCCAGCACCGGCACGACCACGCCCCGCAGCGCCTTCAGCCCCTTGTTGCGACCGGCCCGCAGCCGCCGCGCCCGGGCCACCCGCTGCACGCTCTGCACCAGTTGGGGGGCGACGCTGATCGACACGGTGACGGCGACACCGAGTTCGTACAGCGCGCCCGGCAGCACCCGCAGCGCCCGCTTCGGGTTGGCGAGCGTGTTCGCCGCGCCGATGCAGCACAGCATGCAGGCCAGCCGCAGCCCGTCCGTGGCGGCCGACAGCAGCGCCTCCAGGGAGACCGGGCCGCCGAGCTGGATGCCCGCGTACCAGTCCGGGGTCGGGATGTGCGGCAGGGAGAACAGGTAGTGGTCGGTCGGGGTCATACCGGTGGCGAAGACCGCGCGGAAGAGCACCCGGATCGCGACGACCGTCAGGGCCAGATACAGGTAGTACTTGAACCCCCGCGCCCACGGGGCCTCGGTGCGCCGCATGGTGATGACATAGCCGAGGACCGCGAGGACCAGGAAGAGCAGCAGCGGGTTGTTGGTCCGGCTGACGGCCGTGGCCAGGGCGAGCGCCCAGATCCACCAGGCGACCGGATGCAGGGTGCGCGGGAGCCGCCTCCCGCGGCTGTCCGGCCCGGCCGTCGGCAGCGGCGTGCCGGGCTTCTCCGCCGTACCGGCCACGCGGGCGCTACTCCGCACGGCGGCGGCGCTTCGCGGCGAACACGGCCGCGCCGCCGATCACCGCTACCAGAGCGGCCGTCGCCGCGACGGGCAGCAGCGAGCCGGAGTCGTGCTCCGCGTCCGCCGCCGGAGCGGCGTCCACCACCTTCGCCGGGGCCTCCGGCGCCGCCACCGCATCACCCGGCGTCTCCGACACGGAGGCGCTGGGGGAGGGGGACGGGGACGCGGAAGGGGACGGGGAGGGGGAAGCCGAGGGGGAAGGAGACGCCGAGGGGGACGCCGTGACCGTCTTCACCGGGGCGGCGGGGGGCGGCGGCGGGGCCTGCTCGCCCCCGCCCGGCGGCTGGGCCGTCCGTACGGGGTCGGGCTGCGGCTTCGGTTTCGGCGCGGGCGCCGGATCGCCGCCCACGGGGCGGGTGTTGTGCGCGCGCAGCTGGTCCGGGGTGACCGTCGGCCGCCCCTTCGTGCCCTCGATGTTCGTCCCGCCGAAGATCCACAGGTCCACGCTGCCCGGCCTGGGCTTGTAGCTCATGGCCCCGAGCTGGCTGTACTCCCAGGTGTTCTCCCCGGGATCGGCGTGCCAGTACGACCAGTAGGCGGAGGCGGGCGGGGTGAGGACGCAGCTCTCCTGCTGGGGCGTCGGGTACTGCTTGCCGCCCTGGTGGCCGCTGTAGCCGATCCGGCAGATGAACGCCGGCCCGTCGTGCCCGGTGCCGGTGGTCCGCCAGCCGCCCTGGTTGAGGAGCTCGTAGCCCGTGGTCGGCGTCGTACCGCAGGAGCGGTAGACGGGACCGCCCCAGTGACTGAAGTCGACGGCCAGGACGACGCCCGAGGAGGTCGTGCACTTCCCGATCGGCTGCGGGGCCGCGCCCGCCGGGGCGGCGGGCGCGACAACGGCGGCGCCCGCCAGCCCGATGACGGCCAGGGCGTGGCCGACGGTCCGGCGGAGGCGCGGCCTCACAGCTCACCGCCCGGGGCCGTACGCCGGTTGCGGGCGGCCACGACCGTGCCCCAGCCCGCGAGGACCAGCACGGCGGCGGCTGCCGCGAGGCCGAGCGCCTGCGAGCCGGTGGACGCGAGGTTGCCCCCTGAACCGCCGGAGCCCCCGGACCCGTCGGTGTTCACGATGCCCGGTCCGCCCGCCGAGCCCGCGCTGTCCCCGGGCGTGACGATCACCGGGGCGGAGGCGGAGGAGGACGGCACCGGATTGGGCACCGTACCCTCCAGGCTGCGGGTCAGCGTGCCGAACGAGATCCCCGTGGCACCGCCCACCGCCTGCGTGGAGGCGCGCAGGTCGGAGCCCTGCTGGCCGCCCTTGGCCACGTTGAAGCCGCCGTCCGCGTTCTGCTGCGAGGCGAGGAACTTGCCAGCCTTCGTGATCTGCTTGCCGTACTTCTCGGCGTCCAGGGAGAGGCCCTGCACGGCGAGCGCCGCGGAGTTCACCGAGTTGCCCGCCGCGCCCGGGAAGCCGCCGTCCTTGAGCTGCTGCGAGGCGATCCAGGCCAGGGCCTTGTCCACGGCCGCCGTGTGCGTGCCGCCGGGGACCAGGTCCAGGGCCATCACCGCCATCGCGGTGGAGTCGACGTCCGCGTCACCCGTCGGCGGGACCAGGCTCGGCCAGGCACCCGACGAGGTGTCCTGGAGCCCGGCCAGATAGGCGACCGGGGCCTTCGCCGCGCTCTCCTCGCCCGCCCGCAGCTGGGCGATGACGCCGAGGGACTGGCCGAAGACGGACATCGCGTAGGCGTAGGCGCCCTTGTCGGCGCAGCTGCGGTCCGGCTGGGGGCTCTTCTCCGCGCAGACCGCGTCGGCCAGACCCGCGATCAGATCCTTGCCGCCGAAGTCGCGCGGGTCGCGGTCGACGACCTGGGCGAGCACCGCCGCCTTGCCCATCGCGCCGCCCAGGGCGTGGTCCGTGCCGACGTTGGTCCAGTCGTGCACCGTACGGGCTTCGCGGTCCTTGCCGCCCTTGTCCAGGAAGTCCACGACCGTGCGCAGCGCGTTGTTGTCGTGCCCCGTCGCGGCCAGGGCGAAGGCGCCGTCGACGGTGAGGCCGAAGTCGGCCCGGGTGGTGGAGCCGGGCGCCCCGTAGTAGCGGCCCTGGAGGAGGTTGGCGGGGCGGGTGAGGTAGGCGACGCCCTTCTTGAGGTCCGGGCCGTCACCGGCCGGGGGCTTCGTGGGCGGGGTGGTGGTGGGCGGAGGGGTCGGGGTGGGGGAGGGCGACGGCGGCTGGGTCGGCTCGGTCACCTTCGTGGTCAGGGTGACCAGGTCCGTGCCGGCGCCCGCCAGCACGGAGGGGGCCGTCGGGTAGAGGGCGCCGTCGGTGGAGCTCTCGTCGAACCCGAAACCGCCGTCGTCGAGCTGCACCTGCGACAGCCACCAGACGGCCGCGTCGGCCCGGCGGGTCTCACCGAGCGCGCGCAGCGCCTGCGCCGCGTAGGCGGTGGCTGTGACGGAGCCGGTGGTGTCGTGGTTGGACGAGGGGAACGCGCCGCTCGTGAGCTGCGCCTTCTTCAGGTACGCGAGCGTCTTGGCGACGACGGCGTCGTGGCCGCCCGCCTTGTGCAGCACCAGGGCGACGAGACCGGTGGTCGCCGGGTCGCCGTCGCAGTTCTCGCCGGGGCCGATGAGGATGTAGCTCACCGAGCCGTCCTGGCAGACCAGCCGGGTCAGCCGGGTCACCGTCTCGGCGGGCGGCACGATCCCGCCGCGCAGCAGCGCCAGCACGGCCAGCGCCTGTCCGTCGCCGTAGGAGGCGTTCTTGAAGTCGCCCTTCGCCGAGCAGCCCGGGCCGGGCCCCTCCTGGCAGACGTTCGCCACCAGGTCGCCGAGCAGGTCGTGCCCGCCGAAGTCGCGCGGGTCGCCCTCGGTGCTCGACGCGACCAGGGCCAGCCGCGCGGCGGCCGTGGCGTCGGGTGCCTCCTCGGAGCCCGCCGCGTAGGCGTACTCACCGGCGCCCGAGGCGAGACGGGCCACCACCTTGTCCAGGGCCGGGCTCCGGCCGCCCGCCGCGGCGAGCGCGTACACGGCCTCGGTGGTGAGGAAGTAGTTCGGGGTCTCGGAGCCCTCGTCCACCACATGGGTGCCGTCGTGCAGCTGCTTCGCCACCCAGCGGCCGGCGGCCCGTACGTCGATCTCCCCGTCCGGGACGTCCGGCTCCTCGGGCGGCGTCGGCTTGACGCCTCCGCCCGCGCGGACGTCGTCGGGGGTGAAGGTGGGGCGGCCGGTGGAGCCGCCGATGTCCGTGCCGCCGAACACCCACGCGTCCACGTCCCCCGGCTTGGGCTGGCGGCTCATCGCGCCGAGTGGGCTGTAGGACCAGTCCTCCTGGCCGGGCGAGGCGATCCAGTACGACCAGTAGGCGGTGGCCTGCGGGGTCAGGATGCACTTCTCGGTCTTCGGAGTCGGGTACTGCGTACCGGAGTTGAAGGCGGCGTTGCCGATGCGGCAGATGAAGCCGGGGCCGTCGTGCTGGGTGCCCTCGGTGGTGAACCCGCCGTCGCGCAGGAGCTCGTACCCGGTGGTCGGGGTGGTGTCGCAGCCGCGCACCACACCCCCGCCGAACGGCCCGAAGTCGACCGCCACGATGGCGCCCACGGTGGGCGTGCACTGCTCGATGGGGTCGGCGGACGCCGGAGGGGCGCCGGTGACGAAGGCCACGGTCGCGGCGAACGTCACCGCTGCCGCCGAGAACAGGGAGAGGAGTCTCTTCCCCGCTGTACGCCGGTCCTGTTGCTGTGCGGTCCCCACCACGGCCCCTCGTGTCGTCCGGGCGGGCCATGCGTGGCAGACCGCTCCCCGGGACGCGGCCGTGAAGGGGCCGCCCGCGGGGAGCTGTTCGAACCACGCCGTAGTCCGCGACGGCGCTTCTCGCTGGAATTCCTGGCCCCAGGCATTCCGGCTCGCCCGTACGGTGACGGGCCCACGGTTGCGGGTCAGCGCCGGACTTCGACCGGCTTCCCCTGGGGCTGAGTGCTTATCAGGCGGATTGGAACACGCTCTCGAAGAGACCGTCAAGGTGGTTTCCGTCTCCTCGCCTCCGCGCCTCCCGCGCGCCCCCGGCCGTCCCTGGCGCGCCCCTGCCGCCTCGGGTAGCGTCCTGGCCTGCCACGAGGGGGAACCCGGTGCGAATCCGGGGCTGACGCGCAGCGGTGTGGGGACGGCAGGGGGCCGCTCCCGAGCCCGAATGCCCTGCTGGCAGCTGTACCAGCGAAGCCGTACCCACGCGTTCGGGCGTCGGCCACCCACCTCTGCCCCGTGTGCGGACGCGGGGGCGGGCGGTGCCGTGCGCCCCTCACTCCAGGAGCAGGCACATGCCCCGTTCTGTCACCTCCCGTACGTCCCGTCGCATCGCCCTCGTGGTGCCCGCCGCCCTGGGGGCCTTCGTCCTCACGGCGCTGCCCGCCGCCGCGACCTCCACCCCCGCCCAGATCGCCACCTCGAAGACCAACGGGGTGGCCTACCTCAAGTCCCTCCAGGCCGCCGACGGTTCGTACGCGGGCTCCGGGCTCTCCAACGAGTGGGCCTTCAGCGCGTTCGCCGCCGCCGGGACGGCCGCCGTGGACGTGACGCCCGGCGGCGACACCACGAAGAACGCGCGCACCGTCTACCGCAACCTGCTGGCCACCCCCGGCTGGCCCTCCGCCACCCCCGTCGTCACCGACTTCGAGCGCGGCACGCTCAACGCGTACGCCGCCGGGATCGACCCGGCCCGGGTCTCCGCCTCCCGCAACCTGATCGCCGACATCTACGGCTACTGGCAGAACGCCGAGGCCGGCTACTTCGGCCCGTCCGCCAACTACAACGGCACGGTCTTCGCCGCACTCGCGCTGGGCGGCGCCAGAACCCAGGCGGGCGGCCAGCGCGTACCGCAGGCGCTCGTCGACAAGATCGTCGCCCGGGTCCGGGCCAACCAGCACAACGACGGCGGCTGGGCCTACAGCAAGGCCGAGGGCAACCCGACCGAGCTCAACAAGCCGGGCGACATCGACATGACGGGCGCCTCGATGGCCGCGCTCTGCGTCTCCGGCGTTCCCAACACCGACCCCGACATCGTGCAGGCCAAGGCGTTCCTCAAGAGCAAGCTGGTCAACGCCACCGGCGCCTTCAACGCCATGTACGGCTTCAACACCAGCTCCAACGGCTGGGCCGTCTCCGGCCTCAACGCCTGCGGGATCAACCCGCAGACCGGCGACTTCCTCACCCCGATGAACAAGACCCCGATCGACTTCCTGATCGCCCACCAGTTCAACCCCGGCGGCGGCTTCAAGTACCAGCCCTCGGACACCTCCCCGTCCGCCTACTCCTCCACCGACGCCCTGCGCGCCGTCGCGGGCGGCGGCTTCACCGCCGCCCCGCCCACCCCGGTCACCTCCGGCGCGCCCCAGTGGGTCGCGGCGAGCGGATTCACCTCCGGTACGGCGACGAAGCTGGCGCTCACCGTGGACGACGGGACCGGCACCCTGAAGGTCTGCAACGTGGCCTTCACCCCCACCGGCACCACGACCGACCTCGGCACCGTCCTGGCCGCCGCGTCGACCGCCTCCACCCCGGCCGGGTGCGTCACCTCCGTGGTCCCCTCCTCCGGGACGGGCACCATCACCTCCGTCAACGGCAAGGCCAACGCCGGTTCGGCGACCTGGAAGGTGTCGACCGACGGCTCGGCCTTCGCCGGGGCCACCCGCAACAAGGTGATCAACGTGGGCGACACGATCGCCCTGCGCTACTCCTGACCGGAGCCGGTGAAGGGGGGCGGCCACCGCGCCTACGCGGGCGGCGCCCCCTTCACCGGGTACGGCACGAACGTGCTGCTGTTCTCGTCGATGGCCAGCGGCTGCCCCAGCGGCGGCACCGCCCGCTGCGGGCAGTCCAGCCGCTCGCAGATCCGGCACCCCATCCCGATCGGGGTGGCGGCCGAGGCGTTGTCCAGGTCGAGCCCGTCGGAGTAGACGAGCCGCCCCGCGTGCCGGATCTCGCAGCCGAGCCCGATCGCGAACGTCTTGCCGGGCTCGCCCCAGCCGCCCCGGTGGCGCGTCACCGCCCGCGCGGTCCACAGATAGCGCTGCCCGTCGGGCATGGCCGCGATCTGTACGTGGATACGGCCGGGGGCGGCGAACGCCTCGTACACGTTCCACAGCGGGCAGGTGCCGCCCGCGCGGGAGAAGTGGAACCCGGTCGCGGACTGCCGCTTCGACATGTTCCCGGCCCGGTCGACCCGGACGAAGGAGAACGGCACCCCGCGCAGCCGGGGCCGCTGGAGCGTGGAGAGCCGGTGGCAGACCGTCTCGTAACCGAGCCCGAAGTGGTCGGTGAGGCGCTCGATGTCGTACCGGACCTCCTCCGCCGCCGTGTGGAAGGCGCGGTACGGGAGGATCAGCGCGCCCGCGACGTAGTTGGCGACCCCGATCCGGGCCAGCGGCCAGACCGCGGACCCCTCGTCGTAGTCCTCCGACGCCAGCCGCGAGATCTCCCCGCCGTACTCCAGCAGCGCCAGCTGGGTGGCCATCCGGAACGCCTGCTGCCCGGGCCGGAGTCGGCTGGAGAGATACAGCACCCGCGCGTCCCGGTCGAAGTGGTGCAGCCGGCCGGTGTCCGTGCCCCCGCGGCCCTCGTCACCCGGCTGCCGGGCCGGACGGCGGCCCCCCGGCGCGCCCCCGGCCCCGCCCCGCCGGTCGTCGGCGGTGGCCAGCCGGATGCCGTGCCGCTCGCCGAGCCGGGCCGACAGCGCCCGTACGACCTCACCGGGGCGCACCCCGATCTCCGCCGCCAGTTCCTCCGCCGCCAGGTCCGCCTCGTGCAGATAGTTCTGCCGCCGGTAGAAGAACTCGCGGATCTCCTCGTGCGGCGAGCGCGGCAGCTCGGGTCCGCCGCCGCCCCGCAGCTCGGCGGCCTCCGCGAGCCGTCCGGCCAGCTCCTGGTTGCGCCGCCCCAGGTCCAGCAGCACGTTCGCGACGCCCGGCAGCCGGGAGACCAGCTCGGACAGCTCGGCGGCCGAGACGCGCGCCGCGCCGACCTCGTCCGCGAGCGCCTCGCGCAGATCCGCCAGCACCCGGGTGGTGTCCCGCTCCGAGAAGAAGCCGGGGTCCACCCCGAACGCCTCGGTCAGCCGGAGCAGCACCGGCACGGTGAGGGGGCGCGAATCGTGCTCCATCTGGTTCAGATAGCTCGGCGAGATCGCCAGCATCCGGGCCAGCTCCGCCTGGCTCAGCCCGCGCTCCTCGCGCAGCCTGCGCAGCCGCGCGCCCGCGTAGGTCTTGCTCATGCCGGAGCCTTTCGAGCCGTGGTCCACATGTCGGCAACATTAGCCGCGATACGACCCCCGGGTGCCTTCGCAACCTTGGCAAAGTGCACGGAAAGATTCGCAGAACTTGGCATGCGTCCCCGGTTGATGGCACTCAGTGCCACTGCCAGAGTTGTTCCAGCGGCCCACCGGACACCGGCTCCGGGCCGGGGTACCGAGCACGATTTCACGCCCTGACGTCGTACTCCTCGGGAATCCGGACCGGTCCGCCGGGCGCATTGCTTACCGTTCCACCTCGGAGGTCCGGTGGGCCGCACCCAGAAGGCGCGTCACTCAGTGACGCGGACTTCGCACCGTTCACACGATCGACCCACACGACTTCGGGAGTAACGCCATGGCGCAGGCAAGGACGACGGCGGAAGAGCTGGCGCGGCGGTGGGCGAGCGACCCCCGCTGGAAGGGCATCGAGCGCACCTACAGCGCCGAGGACGTGGTCCGGCTCTCCGGCAGCGTCCGCGAAGAGCACACCCTCGCCCGGCGCGGCGCCGAGCGGCTCTGGCGCCAGCTCCACGAGCAGGACTACATCCACGCCCTCGGCGCGCTGACCGGCGGCCAGGCCGTCCAGCAGGTCAAGGCCGGGCTCCAGGCCATCTACCTCTCCGGCTGGCAGGTCGCCGCCGACGCCAACCTGGCCGGTCACACCTACCCCGACCAGAGCCTCTACCCGGCCAACTCGGTGCCGAGCGTGGTCCGCCGGATCAACAACGCCCTGCTGCGCGCCGACCAGATCGCCACCGCCGAGGACGCCGGTGACACCACCGACTACCTGGCCCCGATCGTCGCCGACGCCGAGGCGGGCTTCGGCGGCCCGCTCAACGCCTTCGAGCTCACCAAGGCGATGATCGAGGCCGGTGCGGCAGGCATCCACTACGAGGACCAGCTCGCCTCCGAGAAGAAGTGCGGCCACCTCGGCGGCAAGGTCCTCGTCCCCACTGCCCAGCATGTGCGCACCCTCAACGCGGCCCGCCTCGCCGCCGACATCGCGGACGTCCCGACCCTGATCGTGGCCCGCACCGACGCACTCGCCGCCAACCTCATCACCAGCGACGTGGACGAGCGCGACGCGCAGTTCATCACGGGTGAGCGGACCGCCGAAGGCTTCTACCGCGTCCAGAACGGCATGGCCCCGGTCATCTCGCGCGGCCTCGCCTACGCCCCGTACGCCGACCTCATCTGGGTCGAGACCGGCACCCCGGACCTCGCCCAGGCCCGCGAGTTCGCCGAGGCGATCCACGCCGAGCACCCGGACCAGATGCTCGCGTACAACTGCTCGCCCTCCTTCAACTGGCGGGCGGCGCTGGACGACGACCAGATCGCCAAGTTCCAGCGGGAGCTGGGCGCGATGGGCTACCGCTTCCAGTTCATCACCCTGGCCGGGTTCCACTCCCTCAACCACGCGATGTTCGACCTGGCGCGCGGCTACGCCGAGCAGGGCATGACCGCCTACGTCGACCTCCAGGAGCGGGAGTTCGCCGCCCAGGCGCAGGGCTTCACCGCCGTCAAGCACCAGCGCGAGGTCGGCACCGGCTACTTCGACCAGGTCTCCACCGCCATCAACCCCGCCTCCTCGACCACGGCACTGACCGGGTCGACGGAGGAGGAGCAGTTCCACTAGAAGTCCCGGCCGGTCGCGGGGGGTCCACCGCCCCCGCGACCGGGACCCGATCCCGTCCCCGCCCACACCCCGCTGAGGAGACCCGCATGACCACCCTTGTCACGACCGGCCGCGTCCAGGTCCTCGGCATACCGGGGGACCGCCACGACGAGGTCCTCACCCCCGAGGCCCTCGACTTCATCGCCCGGCTCGACGCGGCCTTCGCCGCCCGCCGCTTCGACCTGCTCACCGAGCGCCGCCGCCGCTCCTCGCTCCTGCGCGGCGGCACCCCGCTCGACTTCTCCCGCGCCACCAAGTCGATCCGCACCGACCCCGACTGGCAGGTCGCCCGCCCCGCCCCCGGCCTCACCGACCGGCGGGTGGAGATCACCGGACCGCCCGAGCGGCGCATGGCCGTCAACGCCCTCAACTCCGGCGCCCAGGTGTGGATGGCCGACTTCGAGGACGCCACCTCGCCCACCTGGGAGAACATCGTCCAGGGCCAGCTGACCCTGATCGACGCCATCGACCGCCGTATCGACTTCACCGCCGACAACGGCAAGGAGTACCGGCTCACCGACCGGCCCGCCACCATCATGGTCCGGCCGCGCGGCTGGCACCTCACCGAGAAGCACCTCGTCATCGACGACCGGCCCGTCCCGGCCGCCCTTGTCGACTTCGGCCTCTACTTCTTCCACTGCGCCCGCCGCCAGATCGACGCGGGCAGCGGACCGTACTTCTACCTCCCCAAGCTGGAGAACCGGTACGAGGCCCGCCTCTGGAACGACGTGTTCCTGCTGGCCCAGGACCTGCTGGACATCCCCCGGGGCACCATCCGCGCCACCGTCCTCATCGAGACGATCACCGCCGCGTTCGAGATGGAGGAGATCCTCTACGAGCTGCGCGAACACAGCGCGGGCCTCAACGCGGGCCGCTGGGACTACCTCTTCAGCCTGATCAAGAACTTCGCGCACCGCCCCGACTTCGTCCTCCCCGACCGGTCGACGGTCACCATGACCGCCCCCTTCCTGCGCGCCTACACCGAACTCCTGGTCCGCACCTGCCACAAGCGCGGCGCCCACGCCATCGGCGGCATGGCCGCCCAGATCCCCGGCGGCTCCCCGGAGGCCGTGCAAGCGGCGCTGGCCAAGGTCCGGCTCGACAAGGAGCGCGAGGCGGAGGACGGCTTCGACGGCTCCTGGGTCGCCCACCCCGGCCTCGTCCCGGTCTGCCGGACCGTCTTCGACGGAGTCCTCGGCGACCGGCCGCACCAGCTGGAGCGCACCCGCGACGACGTCCACGTCACCGCCGAGGAGCTCGTCGCCGTCCGCCGCACCGCCGGGCGCCCGACCCCGGCCGGGGTGCGCGACAACATCGCCGTCACCCTGCGCTACTACGACGCCTGGCTGAACGGCCAGGGAGCCGTCGCCCTCAACGGCCTCATGGAGGACGCGGCCACCGCCGAGATCGCCCGGGTCCAGATCTGGCAGTGGCTCAAGCACAAGGCGGTGGACCGCGAGAGCGTGGAGCACCTCTTGGAGGAGGAGCTCGCCGCGCTCGGCGCCACCTACCCCTGGGCCCGCCTCGACCAGGTCCGCGACCTCTTCGAACGCACCGCCCTCGCCAAGGAGCTGCCCGCCTTCTTCACCACGGAGGCGTACGCCCGCCACCTCGTCGGCCGCCCGGTGGTCCAGGCATGAGCGCGCGCATCACGAAGGCCGGTGTCGTGGGCGGCGGCCAGATGGGCGCCGGGATCGCCGAGGTCTGCGCCCGCGCCGGAGTGCACACCATCGTCTGCGAGGCCGACGCCACCGCCGCCGACCGGGCCCGCGAGCGGGTCGCGGTCTCCCTGGAACGGGCGGTGCAGCGCGGCAAACTGGACCGGCTGTCCGCCGAGGACGCCCTCGGCAGGCTGGTCTTCACCGGCGACCTCGACGCCCTGGCCGACCGTCAGCTCGTGGTCGAGGCCGTGGTCGAGAACGCCGAGGCCAAGACGGAGGTCTTCACCGCCCTCGACAAGATCGTCGAGGACCCGGGGGCCATCCTGGCCACCAACACCTCCGCCATCCCCGTCATGCGCCTCGGCATGGCCACCCACCGCGCCGACCATGTGCTGGGCCTGCACTTCTTCAACCCGGTGCCCGTGCTGCCGCTGGTCGAGGTCGTCCCCTCCCTGCACACCGCGCCCGCCACGGTCGCGGCGGCCGAGGAGTTCGTCACCTCCGTGCTCGGCAAGACGGTGGTCCGCTCCCAGGACCGGTCCGGCTTCGTCGTCAACGCGCTGCTGATCCCGTACCTGCTCTCCGCGATCCGGATGGCCGAGTCGGGCTACGCGACCGCCGCCGACGTGGACGCCGGGATGGAGCTGGGCTGCGCCCACCCGATGGGCCCGCTCAAGCTCGCCGACCTGATCGGCCTGGATACGGTGGCCTCCATCGCCGCCTCGCTCTACGACGAGTTCAAGGAACCGCTCTACGCCCCGCCGCCGCTGCTCCAGCGCATGGTGGAGGCGGGGCTGCTCGGCCGGAAGACCGGCCGCGGGTTCCACACGTACGACCGGGGCTGAGGGGCCCGGGTCCGGGCCGCGGTTGAGGGACCGCGGCCGGTGCCGAGCGGGGTGCGGAGCAGTTGACTGTGCTGCTTCCCACCCCGCCGCGGTGTCTCCGGCCGATGCGCCGGTGGCTTGGTCCAGACCTCTTGACCGAAGGTCTGGACCATTCTACGGTTTGACAGGGTCACGACACTGGGCGGGTCGGGGCGAACCCTTCGCGCCGTCGGCGGCCGACCCGGGCAGGAAGGACTACGGACCATGGGCCGTACCTCACGACTGCTGGGCCTCGGCCTGGCCGCGGCGCTCGCCGTACCGATGCTGATCGGAGCCGTACCGCCGAAGACCGCGGAGGCTCCCCCAAGGGCTGCCGCCGACACCTGCGCGGTCAAGTCGAAGCCCGCGGGCAAGGTGCTCCAGGGCTACTGGGAGAACTGGGACGGCGCCGCCAACGGCGTGCACCCGCCGCTCGGCTGGATACCGATCACGGATTCCCGTATCACCCAGCACGGCTACAACGTCGTCAACGCGGCCTTCCCCGTCATCCGCTCCGACGGCACCGTCCTGTGGGAAGACGGCATGGACAACACCGTCAAGGTCGCCACCCCGGCGGAGATGTGTCAGGCCAAGGCCGCCGGGCTCACCCTCCTCCTGTCCATCGGCGGTGCGACCGCCGGGATCGACCTCAGCTCCAGCACGGTCGCCGACCGGTTCGTCGCGACCGTCGTCCCGATCCTGAAGAAGTACAACTTCGACGGCATCGACATCGACATCGAGACCGGCCTCGTCGGCACCGGCAACATCAACCAGCTCTCCCCGTCGCAGGCCAACCTCATCCGGATCATCGACGGCGTCCTCGCCGCGATGCCGCCGAACTTCGGTCTGACGATGGCTCCCGAGACGGCGTACGTCACCGGCGGCAGCGTGGTCTACGGCTCGATCTGGGGCGCGTACCTCCCCGTCATCAAGAAGTACGCCGACAACGGCCGGCTCTGGTGGCTGAACATGCAGTACTACAACGGCAGCATGTACGGCTGCTCCGGCGACTCCTACTCCGCCGGTACGGTCGCGGGCTTCGTGGCCCAGACGGACTGCCTGAACCGGGGGCTCGTCATCCAGGGCACCACCATCAAGGTCCCCTACGACCGGCAGGTCCCGGGCCTGCCCGCCCAGATCGGCGCGGGCGGCGGCCACATGTCCCCCTCGCTGGTCTCCCAGGCATGGAACCACTACAACGGCTCCCTCAAGGGGCTGATGACCTGGTCCCTGAACTGGGACGGCTCCAGGGGCTGGACCTTCGGCGACAACGTGAAGGCTCTTCAGGGCCGCTGAGCCGCTCCTTCCGTGCCCCCGGTGCCGCTCCGGCCCCGGGGGCACGGGACGAGGAAGGCGTGAACCGGTCACGCACCGATGCGGGCGAGGCGTCAGAATCGGGTACGGAACGGGGTGATCGTCCGCCCCGGGACGGCGGCCCGTTCCCCCGGGCCGGTGATGACCGAAGACGCAAGAGGAGACCCGATGGTGCACGCACGGGCCGGGCAGCCGGCGCAGTCAGCGGACCTGGTCGACGTGGCACGGCTGGTGACGGCCTATTACGCCCGCCACCCCGATCCGGCCGACCCCGCCCAGCGTGTGGCCTTCGGCACCTCGGGCCACCGCGGCTCCGCGTTCGCCGCCGCGTTCAACGACGACCACATCGCCGCCACCACCCAGGCGATCTGCGACTACCGGACCCGGCAGGGCACCGACGGCCCGCTCTTCCTCGGCGCCGACACCCACGCCCTGTCCGAGCCCGCCCGGACCACCGCCCTGGAGGTCCTCGCCGCCAACGGGGCCACCGTCCTGATCGACAGCGACGACGGCTACACCCCGACGCCCGCGCTCTCGCACGCCATCCTCACGTACAACCAGGGGCGCACCGAGCACCTGGCCGACGGCATCGTGGTCACCCCGTCGCACAACCCGCCCGCCGACGGCGGCTTCAAGTACAACCCTCCCAACGGAGGCCCGGCCGCCTCCGACGCCACCTCCTGGATTCAGGACCGGGCCAACGCCCTGATCGAGGCGGGGCTCGACGGGGTCCGCCGCATCCCGTATACGCGTGCGCTGGCCGCCGACACCACCGGCCGCTACGACTTCCTGACCACGTACGTCGACGACCTGCCCGCCGTCCTCGACCTGGACGCCGTACGGGAGGCGGGCATCCGGATCGGCGCCGACCCGCTCGGCGGCGCCTCCGTCGCGTACTGGGGGCGGATCGCGGAGCGCCACCGGCTCGACCTCACCGTGGTCAACCCGCTCGCCGACCCCACCTGGCGGTTCATGACGCTGGACTGGGACGGCAAGATCCGCATGGACTGCTCGTCCCCGCACGCCATGGCCTCGCTCATCGAGCGGCGCGACGCGTACACCATCGCCACCGGCAACGACGCCGACGCCGACCGGCACGGCATCGTCACCCCCGACGGCGGCCTGATGAACCCCAACCACTACCTGGCCACCGCCATCGACTACCTCTACACCCACCGCGAGGGCTGGCCCGCCGGAACCGGCATCGGCAAGACGCTGGTCTCCTCCTCGATGATCGACCGCGTCGCCCACGACCTCGGCCGCCCCCTGGTGGAGGTCCCGGTCGGCTTCAAGTGGTTCGTGGACGGGCTGTACGACGGCAGCCTCGGCTTCGGCGGCGAGGAGTCGGCCGGCGCTTCGTTCCTGCGCCGCGACGGCCGGGTCTGGACCACCGACAAGGACGGCATCCTGCTGGCCCTGCTCGCCTCCGAGATCACCGCCGTCACCGGCTCCACCCCCTCCCAGCACTACGACCGGCTCACCGCCCGCTTCGGCGACCCGGCGTACGCCCGCGTGGACGCGCCCGCCACCCGCGAGGAGAAGGCGGTCCTGGCCCGGCTCTCCCCGCAGCAGGTGAAGGCCGATACGCTCGCCGGGGAGCGCATCACCGCCGTCCTCACCGAGGCACCGGGCAACGGGGCGGCGATCGGCGGCCTCAAGGTCTGCACCGACAGCGCCTGGTTCGCCGCCCGCCCCTCGGGCACGGAGGACGTCTACAAGGTGTACGCGGAGAGCTTCCAGGGCCCCGACCACCTCGGCCGGGTCCAGGAGGAGGCACGCGCCCTGGTCTCGGAGGCCCTGGACGGCGCCTGATCCGGTACGCGGCCACCGTGCGGGGCCCGTTCGGCCAGGGCCTCCGCCTTGCAGCTGCACGCACCGGACCCCGCTCCTCGATCCGGCCTGATCCAAACGAAAGACCCTAGGCGCCCGGCACGGTGGGCTGCACCTGACGGAGGAACGCCGCGTTGTCCGGGGTGCGGCGGACCTTGTCCAGCAGCGTCTCCAGGGCGCCGTGCCCGTCCCGGGCGTGCAGGGCGCGGCGCAGCGCCCGTACGGTGGACAGCTCGGCGGCGCCCGTCAGCAGCTCCTCGCGGCGGGTGCCGGAACGGGCGATGTCGACGGCCGGGAAGACCCGCCGGTCCGCGAGCGAGCGGTCCAGGTGCAGTTCCATGTTGCCGGTTCCCTTCAGCTCCTCGTAGAAGAAGTTGTCGGCGCGGGAACCCGTCTCCACCAGGGCGGTCGCCAGGACGGTGAGCGAGCCGCCCTCCTCGGCGGCCCTGGCCGCGCCGAACAGCTTCTTGGGCCCGGCCAGGGACGCCGCGTCCACCCCGCCGCTCAGCGTGCGGCCGCCCCGCCCGGCCGCGTTGTTGTGGGCCCGGCACAGCCGGGTGAGGGAGTCCAGCAGGACCACCACGTCCCGGCCCTGCTCGACCAGGCGCTTCGCCCGCTCGACGGCCAGCCCGGCGAGGGCGATGTGCTCCTGGGCGGGCCGGTCGAAGGTGGAGGCGTACACCTCGCCGCGCACCGAGCGCCGCATGTCGGTGACCTCCTCGGGCCGTTCGTCCAGCAGGACCACCATCAGATGGCACTCCGGGTGGTTGGTGGCGACGGCGGCGGCGAGCTGCTGGAGCAGGACCGTCTTGCCGGTCCTGGGCGGTGCGACGATCAGCCCGCGCTGGCCCTTGCCGACGGGGGTGACCAGGTCGACGATCCGGAGCGCCGGACCGCCCTTCGGGGTCTCCAGCCGCAGCCGTTCGGCGGGGTGGACGGGGGTCAGGTCGCGGAAGTGGGCGCGGCCGGCGAGGGCCTGCGGCGCCAGGCCGTTGACCCGGTCGACGGAGGCGAGGACGCGGGGCCGCTCACAGCTCCCCTCGACGGCGTCGCCCGTGCGGAGGCCGTAGCGGCGCAGCAGCGCGGGGGAGACCTTGATGTCGTCGGGGGAGGGGTGGCCGCCCCGGACGCGGAGCAGGCCGTGGCCGCCCGGGACGGTGTCGAGGAGCCCTGCGGCCCGGACGGGACGGGGTTCGCGGACGGTGGGGTGTTCCAGTGTGGTGGTCATGGGAGGGGTCCTTTCGCGGACAGGGCGCATGAGGGACCGGCGTACGGCGGGCGGTGTCGTCACACCCGCACCGGTCGGGAGAAACGGCGCGGAGACGCCGATGAAGAAGCTGGATCGCCGGTCGGGAAAGGACGGGCGCAACAGCGATGGAGAGAGAAATGAAGAGAGGTTCAGTACCGACGCCCGACGATGGGGCATCCACAGGTACTCATCGCACTGTAGCACCGCGCGCCGGGGGCGCGGGGATCATGAGCGCGGGAATGGTGGAACATACGTGCGGGAACGGAGAGAGGGCGGTGCGGACCCGGTACCACCGGGTCCGCACCGCCCTCTGAAGAACTGCCTGCTCAGCCGGTCGCGCCGAGCAGCGGCGCCCACGCCTCCAGGGCCGGCTTCTCGGCGAGGTCGGCGAAGGCCACCTCGATCCCGTGGTCGCGGCGCCAGGCCGCCGCCAGGGCCATCAGGCGGACGGAGTCGAGCCCGTAGTCGACGAGGTTCTCGTCGAGCGGGATCTCCTCCGGCTCCTCGCCGAGGATGTCGGCGACATCGGCGCGCAGCTGTTCGAGCGTCAGGGCCACAGTGGTCACTTCCCTTCGAAGACGGCTCGGGCGGTGGTGACGACGGCGCACTTGCCGGCCGCCCAGCGCAGCGCCATCGCGTGGTCGTCGGCCGAGAAGTCCGCCACGGCGTCGGCCACCACGAACGCCTGGATGTCCTGCATCCAGGCGTCGCACGCGGTCATCAGGACCCCGATGTGGGCGTAGACGCCGGTGATGACGATCTGGTCGCGGCCCTGTTCGCGCAGCCGCTCCAGCAGATCGGTGCGGACGAAACCGCTGTACTTCCACTTGGTGATGACGGTGTCGCCCTCCTCGGGCGCCACCTCGTCCGCGATCGCCGCGAGGTGCTCGTCGGCGGGCAGACCGGGGCCCCAGAAGTCCTGCTGGAGCCCGCGCTCCTCGGCGCTCTGGCCGCCGGGCTGGGCGGTGTAGAGGACCGGGACGCCCAGGCGCGCCGCGTCCTTCTTCAACTCGGCCACATGGGAGAGGAGTTCGGGTACGGGGGCGGCCTCGCGGTCGTACGCCGTCAGGAAGTAGTTCTGCAGGTCGTGGACGATCAGCACCGCGCGCGCCGGGTCGACGGTCCAGTCGACCCGGTTGGCGGGCAGCTCGTCGGCGGCAGGCATGGGGTAGGGGGTGATGGCGGGCAGGGCCATGGTGGAGAGGGTTCCGTTCGAGAGGTGCGGGGTGTGCGGGGGAGACGTCAGAGGGAGGCGGTGCGGGCGGCGGCGTCGCGCAGGTCCTTCTTGGAGACCTTGCCCACCCCCGTCTGCGGGAACGCGTCCACGAACTCGACCCGGTCCGGCACCTTGTAGGCGGCCAGGCCCCGTTCGCGTACGAACCTTTTGACGGCCACGGCCTTCAGCGGACCGGCACCCGGGCGCAGGATCACGTACGCGCAGACGCGTTCGCCCAGATACGGGTCCGGTTCGGCCACCACGTTGGCGTCGTGGACGGCCGGGTGGGCGAGGATGTGGTTCTCCACCTCCTCGGCGGCGACCTTCTCACCGCCCCGGTTGATCTGGTCCTTGGCGCGCCCCTCCACCACGATGTGCCCGGTCTCCGTGACCCGGACGACATCGCCCGTGCGGTAGAAGCCGTCCTCGGTGAACGAACGGGCGTTGTGCTCGGGGGCGTTCCAGTAGCCGCGGATGGTGTACGGGCCCCGGGTCAGCAGGTGGCCCGTAGCGCCCGGCGCCACCTCCCGGTCCTCGTCGTCGACGACCAGGATCTCGTCGTCCGGCGAGATGGGCCGCCCCTGCGTGGTGACGACGGTCTCCACCGGGTCGTCCAGCCGTGTGTAGTTGACCAGCCCCTCGGCCATCCCGAAGACCTGCTGGAGCGTGCAGCCGAGCGCGGGGCGCACCCGGCGGGCCGCCTCCTCGCTGAACTTGGCGCCGCCCACGAGCAGGACGTCCAGGCTGCTGAGGTCGTGCGCGCTGCCGGGCGCCGCCTCGGTCCACAGCAGGGCCAGCGGCGGCACCAGGCCGGTGATGGTCACGCCCTCGCGCTCGATCAGCGGGAAGGCCACCTCGGGCGAGGGCTGCGGGCAGAGCACCACGCGCCCTCCGGCGTACAGCGTGCCGAGCGAACCGGGGGAGGAGAGCGGGAAGTTGTGGGCGGCGGGCAGCACGACCAGGTAGACGCTGTTCTCGTCGACCCCGCAGATCTCGTTGGAGCCCCACAGCGAGTAGATGTAGTCGTCGTGGGTGCGCGGGATCAGTTTCGGTACGCCGGTGCTGCCGCCGGAGAGCTGGAGGAAGGCCAGGTCGTCCGGGCGCGGCCCGCCGTAGCCGACCGGTTCCCCGGCCACCTCGGCCAGCGCCTCGAAGTCACCCGGGTCGCCCTGGGCGACGAACACGTGCTTCAGCGTGGGCACGTGGGCGCGGGTCCTGGCCGCGAGCTCCCGGTAGTCGTAGCCGCCGTGCTCGGCCGCGATGATGTACGCGGTGGCCTCGGTGAACTCGCAGAAGTAGGCGATCTCGGTCTCGCGGTGGGCGGGCAGCGCGAAGACGGGCAGCGCGCCGATCCGGAACAGCGCGAAGATCACCTCGAAGAACTCGGCGATGTTGGGGAGCTGCACCACCACCTTGTCGTTCTTGGCGATGCCCCGGGCGAGGAAGCCCGCCGCCAGCCGGTCGGCCCGCCGGTCGAGATCGGCGTAGGTCCACCGGCTCCCGGCCACCGGGTCGACGATCGCGATCCGGTCCGGGTGCTCCTCGGCGCGCTGCCGCAGCATCTCGCCGAAGGTCTCCCCGCGCCACCACCCGGCCGCCCGGTACTTCTCGGCGAACTCGGCGGGCCAGGTCGGCGCCGCTTGCGTACTCACAGCTCGGCTCCCACGGCGCTCAGGAAGGTGCGGAACTTGGCCGCGGTCTCGGCGGTCTCCGCCTCGGGCTCGGAGGCGGCCACGATGCCCGCTCCGGCGTAGAGGCGCAGCGTACGCTCCTCGGCCTCGGCGCAGCGGATCGTGACGACCCATTCGCCGTCGCCGTCGGCGTTCCCCCAGCCGACGACACCGGTGAAGAAGCCGCGGTCGAACGGCTCGGTCTCCGCGATGATCTGACGGGCCGTCTGCGTCGGCGTACCGCACACGGCGGGCGTCGGGTGCAGCGCGGTCGCCAGCTCCAGCGCCGAGGTGTCGGGGGAGGCGAGGGTGCCGGTCACCGTGGTGGACAGGTGCCACATGGTGGCGGTGCGGATCAGTGTCGGCCGGGGCGGGACGGTCAGCTCGGTGCAGTGCGGGGCGAGCGCCTGGTGGACGGCGTCCACGACGACGGCGTGCTCGTGCAGGTCCTTGACGGACTCCAGGAGCGTCGCGGCCCGGCGGACGTCCTCGGCGAGGTCCTCGCTGCGCGGGGTCGACCCGGCGAGCGGGTTGGCGACGACCTGCTTGCCCCGGCGGGAGACGAGCAGTTCGGGGCTGGCGCCGATCAGGGTGCGGTCCGGCCCGGTCGGCAGGGCGAAGGTGTAGCCGGAGGGGTCGCGACGGGCCAGCCGCTGGAGCATCGCGGGCAGGTCGAGCGGGGCGCCGGAGGTGAGCTCCAGGGTGCGGGCCAGCACCACCTTGCTGAACTCGCCGCGCCACATCCGGGCCACGGCGGAGGCGACGCCCGCCCCGTACACCTCGGGCTCGGGGACCGGCCGTATCCGCCAGTCCGTGGCGGCGGAGAGGGCGGCGGGCAGTGCGATGAGCGGGTCGGAGGCGAGCGGCGGGGCGGTGCGCACCGAGGCCGGGACGGTGAGCGCGGAGGGCGCCGTGTGGTCGAAGGGGATGGCGCCGATCACGACGGGCGCTTCCTGACCGGCGGCGACGGCCTCGGCCAGGGTGGCTTCCACCCGCCGGGTCAGCGGTCTCTCGTCGTGCGGCACCTGGCGTGCCGCTCCGCGTGCGAGCAGGGTGCGTTCGGGCGTGGCGAGGAAGTGGTCGCCCGGTGTGTAGGCGTCCAGGAGCGAGGTGGCCGCTCCTACGGAGGGGTGGGCCGGATCGGCCGGGGATACGTGCGTGGCGACCTGGGATGCCGTCGACACGGGCACTCCATTCTTGATGGTCCCGTCAGCGGGTGCGGGGGGCTGGATGGGAGGGGTGAAGTGGTACGGGGGTGACGTGTGCGGGGCCGCCGGTCAGCGCAGGGTCGCGCCGCCGTCGACGTACAGCTCCTGGAGCGTGATGTGGCGGGCGCGGTCCGAGGCGAGGAACGCCACCGCGTCGGCGATGTCGGCGGGTTCGGCGATCCGGCCCAGCGGGATGCCGGTGCGGTACGTCGGCAGGTCCCCGTCGATCACGCGCTGTTCGGCGCCCGGGTCGGTCCACAGCGCGCGCTGCATCGCGGTGTCGGTGGAGCCGGGGGCGACGACGTTGCAGCGTACGCCGCTGCGGGCGAGTTCGAGACCCAGACACTTGGTGAACATGGCGGCGGCGGCCTTGGAGGCGGCGTAGGCGGCCATGCCGGTGCGCGGGATGCCTGCGGCGTTGGAGCCGACCGTGACGATGCAGCCGCTCCCTCGGGCCGCCATGAGCGGGGCGAGCGCCTGCGAGACCTGGAAGACGCCGGTGGCGTTCACCGCGAAGGTGTCCGCCCAGTCCTGCGCGGAGAGCGTGGCCGCCGGGCCGGTGCGCAGGATGCCCGCGACGTTCACCAGTACGTCCACCGGCCCGAGTTGGTCCTCGACACGGGCCACGGTGTTCTCCACCGAGACCCGGTCGGTGACGTCCATCACATACGGTTCCAGACAGCCCGCCGAGCGCTCGCCCGCGGGCAGTTTCCCCTGCCGCCGGGGCCAGTCGGCGGCCAGCGCCTCGATGGTGTGCCCGGCCCGGTCGGTGGCCGCCACCTGCGCGCCCAGATCGGCGAGCAGCTCGGCGACAGCGGCTCCGATGCCTTGTCCGGCCCCGGTCACCAGGGCCGTTCGGCCCTCGAACTCGCCGCTTCTGCCCGGTATGTGCTCAGGCATGAACAAACCTCCCCCTGGGTGTTAGGTAAGGGTAACCTAAATCGATTCGACCGCCCAGAAGGGTGTCGAGCTGTCCATATACGGTTAGGTTAGCCTCACCTTATGCATACGCCGCACACGGGGACCACGGCCTCGGCTCCCGAACAAGACTCTTCGACCGCCCAGTTGGACGGAGGGGAGAAGGACCAGGGGGTGGCGACACCGCCCGCCGGAGCCGGGAAATCCGCTTCGGGACCCGACTCCGGACCCGGTACGGGAGAGAATCCCGGCAAGGCGGCGGGGGCACCCTCCACCGGCCGCCGTACCGTGGCGCTCGCCGTCGCCGGTCTCACCGCCGCCGTCCTGCTGCTGAGCGGCCTCTCCCTCGCGATCGGCGCGGGCGAGGTCGGCGTCGGCGGGGTCCTCGACTATCTGCTCAACCGGGACGGGGCCCGCGACAACGCCCGCCTCGCCCTGGTCGTCGGCGACCTGCGCCTCCCGCGCACCCTCACCGCGCTGCTCGTCGGCGCGGCCCTCGGCGTCGCCGGCTGCCTGCTTCAGGCGGTCACCCGCAACCCGCTCGCCGAGACCGGTCTCCTCGGTGTCAACGCGGGCGCCTCGCTCGGCGTCGTCGCCGGTATCGCGCTCCTCGGCTTCGATTCCGGTTACGCCTACCTGGTCTGCGCGTTCGTCGGCGCGGTGGTCGCCAGCGGTCTGGTCCTCCTCATATCAGGGCGGCGCGGCGGCGGCTCCCCCATGCGGCTCGTCCTCGCCGGAGCGGCGCTCGGCGCCACCTTCGGCGGGCTCACCAGCGTCATCGTCGTCAACTCCGCCGAGACCTACGACCGGTTCCGCTTCTGGGTCCTCGGCTCCCTCGCCGGAGTCGAGGGCTTCGGCGAACTGGGCCGCCTGGCCCCCGTCCTCGCCGTCGGCTTCCTCGTCGCCCTGCTGGTCGCCCGCCCGCTCTCCGCGCTCGCGCTCGGCGACGACCTGGCCCGCAGCCTCGGCCACCGCCCGCCCGTCATCCGTACGGTCGTCGCCATCGGCGTCACCCTCCTCACGGCCTCCGCCGTCGCGCTCGCCGGGCCCATCTCCTTCCTCGGCCTCCTCGCCGGATTCCTCGCCCGGGCCATCGCGGGCACCCGGCTGGCCGCCCGCCTCCTGCTCGCCGGACTCATCGGCGCCTGCGTCCTGGCCGTCTCCGACGTCGCCGCCCGCGTGGTCTCCCGCCCCTTCGAGGCGCCCGTCTCCGTGATCGTGGCCCTCATCGGCGCCCCCGTCCTCATCGCCATCGTCCGCTCCAAGCAGCTGGCCTCGATGGGCATGACGGAACCGGCCACCGAGGAGCGCGCCCCCGACCGCCCCCGCCGCTTCCGGATCACCCTGCCGCGCCCCAAGTCCCGTAAGCCCAAGGCCGTCCGGGTCCGCCCGCCCGACACCCTCGTCGTGCGCCGGGGCCCCCTCTCCCTGCTGGTCACCCGGCGCGCGGCCCTCGCCGCCGTCGCGCTGGCCGCCGCCCTCCTGGCCGCCGTCGTCCTCTCCGCCTACGCGGGCCAGAGCGACATGGGCGTCGCCCGCACCTTCCGCGCGGTCCTCGGCCAGGGCGACCGCTTCGACGTCCTGCTCGTCCAGAACTTCCGCCTCGGCCGCATCGTCGCCGGACTCACGGCGGGCGCCGCGCTCGGCCTCGCGGGCTGCCTCACCCAGACCCTGGCCCGCAACCGCCTCGCCACCCCCGAACTCCTCGGCGTCAACGACGGGGCCACCGCCGCCGTCCTGCTCTCCGTCACCCTCAGCGCCTCCGGCACGTTCGGCGCCTGGTGGGCCGGGCCGATCGGCGCCCTGGTCGCCGTCATCGTCGTCACCACCGTCTCCGGCGGCCTCGGCCAGCGCGGCTACCGGGTCCTCGTCGTCGGCCTCGCGATGTCCGCCCTGGCCTCCGCCATCACCCAGGTCGTCCTCTCCCGCCGCTCGCTGAGCTCCGCCAGCTCGCTGTACGTGTGGACCTCCGGCAGCCTCAACGGACGCAGCTACTCCGTCGCCGTACCCGTCCTCATCGGCCTCGCGGTCCTCGTCCCCGCCGCCCTCGTCGTCGCCCGCCACCTGGGCGTCCTGCGCTTCGACGACGCCACCGCCTCCTCGCTGGGCTCCGCCCCCGGCCGGGTCCGCACCCTCGCCCTCCTCCTGGCCGTCGGCCTCGCCGGGCTCGCGGTCGGCATCTGCGGCCCGGTCGGCTTCGTCGCGCTCGCCGCACCCGTCATCGCCTCCCGGCTCGCCGGACCCCTGCGGGTCCCGCTCGTCGGCTCGATGCTCACCGGGGCCGTCCTCGTCGTCGTCGCCGACACCCTCGGCCGGATCGTCTTCGACGGCGTCGAACTCCCCGTCGGCATCGTCACCACCGTCCTCGGCGGCCCGTTCCTCCTCTGGGTCCTCCTCGGCCGCTCCGCCGCCACCCGCGTCTGAAAGGCGGCCCGCACATGACCCACCACCCGCCCACCCCCGCCGGACCGACCACAACCGAGGTGACCGCCGTGCGAAGCCCCCTGCTCCGTACGCTCCTTGAAGACATACGCGCGGGCAAGCCCGACGCCGAGGAGGCGTTCTGGGGTCACGTTTCCGAGACCGGCGCCCCGCTCGTGGAACCCGACCCCGAGGGCGACCCCGCCCACCGGCTGGTCACCTTTGTCCGCCGCGAGGACCCCGAGCGCCCCGCCACCCATGTCCTGGCCCTGGTCCACACGGTCACCGACAAGGACCGGTACGCCGGGAACCTCGCCCCGCACCTGATGGAACGCGTCGAGGGCACCGGGGTCTGGGCCATCAGCCACCGGCTGCGCGCCGACCACCGCGCCTCCTACCAGTTCCACGCCACCGACGGCACCCGCGAGGACGCCCTGCGCGCCGACCGGCCCTCCTGGCGCCGCGTCCTCGACCACGCGGAGCCCGACCCGCTCAACACCGGGGCCCCGCTGCCCTCCCGCGACGGCCGCAACCCCGCCTCCGTACTCGAACTCCCCGAAGCCCCCGACCAGTCGCGCGTCCACCGCCGGGACGACGTGGAGCGGGGCCGGACGCTCGAAGCTGAGCTGGACGGCCGCCGGGTCATGGTCCACCTCCCGCCGGGCCACCGCCCGGACGGCGGCCCGTACGCGCTCGCCCTCCTCATGGACGGCGAGATGTGGGGGCCGGTCCTCGGCGTCGGCGACATCTTCGACAACCTGCACGCGGACGGCGAACTCCCGCCCACCGTGGCGGTCCTGATCGACACCATGGGCCGGCGCATGGACGACCTCGCGTGCAGCGCCCCGTTCGTGGACTGGCTCGCCGACACCCTGGTGCCCTGGGCGACGCGGGAGTACGGGGCCGGGGCGGACGCCGCACGGACCGTCGTCGCCGGACAGAGCGCGGGCGGCCTCACCGCCGCCTTCGCCGCCTTCCGGCGCTCCGACCGCTTCGGCCTCGCGCTCTCCCAGTCCGGCTCCTTCTGGTGGCCCGACGACGAGCGCGGCGGCGAATGGCTCACCGGCCAGTACGCCTGGGCCGAGCGCAGGCCCGTCACCCTCCACCTGGAGGTGGGCCACCAGGAGTGGATGCTGCTGGCGGAGAACCGCAGGTTCCGCAACATCCTGCGGGCGCGCGGCTACGACGTGCGTTACCGGGAGTTCAACGGCGGCCACGACTACGCCTGCTGGCGCGGCGGCCTGGCGGACGGCCTGGTGTCCCTGCTCGGCGGGCGCTGAGCCCGCCCCGTAACAACCGCTCCGCGAACGACGGGAAGGGGCGGGACGGCATCCTCTCCGGATGCCGTCCCGCCCCTTCTCCGTGCGCTCTCAGCCCTTGCGGGCCCCGTGGCCCTCAGCCCTTGACGGCCGGAGCCCCGTCCGCCGCCAGGCCCTCACCCGGCGGCGGCGCCTCCTCGTCGTCGAAGGGCGGCGGCTGCGGGGCCTCGCGCGGCAGCCGCAGCGCCATCACCGCCCCGAGCGCGACGAGCGCGGCCGTCACCCATACCGCCGTGCGGTACGGGCCCGGGTCGGCGGCGGCCTCCGTCACATGGCCGCCCCCGATCACCGCCGCGCAGACGGCGATGCCCAGGGCACCGCCGAGCGTGCGGACGATCTGGAACAGGCCCATCGCCTGCCCCATGTCGGCGGGCCCGATCGACTCGAACCCGGAGATCTGCACGGTGAGGACCGCCGTACCGAGCACCAGACCGATCAGGAACATCAGCCCGCGCACGCTCCACGCGTTCTCCGCCACGCCCGGGATCGCGAGCGTCGCGAAGACGGCCGCGGCGACCAGCAGCGCCGGTACGGTCAGCAGCCGGGGGCCGAGCCGGGGGAGCAGCCGGTCCACCACCTGCGAGGCCAGCATCAGCCCGACCGCCTCCGGGAAGACGCTCAGCCCGGCGTCCAGCGCCGAGGCGCCCAGGCTCGCCTGGTAGAGCAGCGGGAAGACGAACAGCACGCCCATCAGCCCGGCCGCCGTCACCCCGGCGAGCGCCGAGGCCGACCCGTACACCCGGTCCGCGAGCAGCCGCAGCTTCAGCAACGGCGTCCTCGCCCGCACCTGGTGGAGGACGGCCGCCACCAGCAGGACGGAGCCCAGGGCCGCGCTGACCGCGACGGCGGGCCGGGTCCAGCCCTGGGACGGGCCGAAGCCGAGCGCGTACGTCAGCAGCCCCAGCGCCGGAGTGGCCAGCCAGAAGCCGACCGTGTCGAACTTCCCCTCGGGGCCCTCGACATGCTCGCGCAGACCGAAGAGACCCAGCAGGATCGCCGCCGTACCGATCGGCACGTTCACGAAGAACAGCCAGTGCCAGGAGAGGTGTTCGGTGAGCAGCCCGCCCAGCGGCGGACCCAGCGCGGGCATCAGGGCCGTCGGCACGATCAGCACCTTGGCCAGCTTCATCCGCTCGTGCGGCGGGAACGCCCGGAACAGCAGCGTCATCCCGACCGGCGTCAACAGCCCACCGGCCAGGCCCTGTACGGCCCTGGCGACCACGAGCGTGTTGAGGTCGGGCGCCAGACCGCAGACCGCCGAGGCGATCGTGAACGCGGTCAGCGCGCCGAGGAACACCCGCTTGGTCCCGAACCGGTCGCCCAGCCACCCCGCCACCGGCAGTCCCACCGCGAGCGCGACCAGGAAGGCCGTCTCGACGGTGTTGGCGGCCGACAGGGGGCGGCCGAAGTCGCCCGCGATCGTGTAGAGCGCCGGGTTCACGATCGTCGAGTCCAGGCCGTTCATGCACATCGCGGCCGTGTAGACGAGGACGACGGCGACCCGGGGACGTATCCGGGGCCGGATCAGCAGCCCGCTCACCGGGCGGCGAGGGGGCCGGACCAGTGGGCGCCGATCCAGTCCAGCGCCTCCTGGCGGGCGCACGGACCGTGCGCCGTCGACCACCCGGCGGGCACCGCCGCGAAGAGCGGCCAGAGCGAGTGCTGCCCCTCGTCGTTGGTCAGGACGAGGAACTCCCCGTCCGCGTCGAAGGGGTTGGCGGGTGCGTCACTCATCGGTGTCACTTCTCCAGCTCGGTCAGTCGGTCGGCGACCACGCGCGCGATGTGCGCGATCGGTTCGGGCAGGGTCATGTCCTTGTGCGAGCAGGCCACGTTCGTGTTGTCGATGCGCCCGCTCACGTACGGGGTCCAGGTCTCCGGCGTCAGGGTGTCGTCGATGGTGTCCACCGTGGCCCGGAAGAACAGCACATCGCCCCGGAACACCCGGTGGTCGTAGGCCCGTACGAGGTCGTTGGTGTTGAGGTACACCTCGCCCAGCGCCTCGATCTTCGCGGCGGAGAGCGCGGCCAGCGGGGAGCCCTCGCGGCGCAGCACCTCCACCACGTTGGCCGTCGTCAGCTCCTTGTCGCCGAGGCTCTCGGGGCCGTAACCGCCCATGGTGAGCAGCGATTCGAGCGCCTCGGCCTGGTCGGGCACCGGCAGGCCCCGGAACCCCTCGGCGGGGTACGCGTCCAGGATCGCCAGCAACTCGACCTCGTGGCCCGCCTCCTGGAGCACCGCCGCGATGGCGTGGGCGATGATCCCGCCGGTCGACCAGCCGAGCAGCCGGTAGGGCCCCTCGGGCTGCACTTCGCGGATGCGCGAGGCGTAGTGGGCGGCCAGCTCCTCCAGCGTGGTCGGCAGCGGCGCCTGTGCCGTCGCCTCACCGACGCCCTGGGCCTGGAGCCCGTAGATCGGCACATCGGCCGGGAGGTGGCGGATCAGCCCCGCGTAGCACCAGCTCAGACCGCCGGCCGGGTGCACACAGTGGACGGGCGCCCGGTCGCCGGGGCGGGCCGGCCGCAGCGGCAGCAGCACGTCCAGCGGATCGTCCTCGCGCGAGACGTCCAGCGCCGCGTCGAGCGAGGCCGGGGTCGGTGCCTGGAAGACCGTGCCGATCGACACCTCGATGCCGAACGCGGACCTGATCCGCCCCGCGAGCCGCACCGCCAGCAGCGAATGGCCGCCCAGGTCGAAGAAGTTGTCCTCCACCCCGGCCGACGGCAGCCCCAGCACCTCGGCGAAGATCGAGCAGAGCTGCTCCTCGCGGACCGTGCGCGGCGCCCGGCCGCCCCCGCCCACCGGAACCCCCGGCGCGGGCAGCGCCTTGCGGTCCAGCTTCCCGTTGCCGGTCAGCGGCAGCCGCTCCAGCACCACCACCGCCGAGGGCACCATGTGCACCGGCAGCGAGGCCGCCGCGTGCTCGCGCAGCTCGCTCGGGACCGGGTCGGTGCCGGGAGCGGGAACGACGTAACCGGCCAGCCGCTTGTCGCCCGGCACGTCCTCCCGGACCACGACCGCCACATCGGCGACCTCCGGATGCCCGGCCAATACGGCCTCGATCTCGCCCAGTTCGATACGGAACCCGCGGATCTTCACCTGCTGGTCGCCGCGCCCGAAGTATTCCAGCGCCCCGTCCGCACGCCGCCGGGCGAGGTCGCCCGAACGGTACATCCGGGTCCCGCTCTCCCCGAAGAGATGCGCGAACGGATCGGCGACGAAACGCCCCGCCGTCAGGTCCGGCCGCCCCAGATAGCCGAGGGCCACGCCCTGCCCGGCCACGTACATCTCACCGGTCACCCCGGGCGGCACCGGCTGGAGCCGGTCGTCCAGCACATAGACCCGCAGGTCGGGAATGTTGACCCCGATCGTGCTGGAGACGGCGGACGCCGCCGTCTCCCGGTCGAGCGCGAGATAGGAGACATGGACCGTGGTCTCGGTGATGCCGTACATGTTGACCAGCGTCGGCGCGTTCTCGCCGTGCCGCGTGTACCAGTCCGCGAGCCGCCCGAGCTCCAGCGCCTCACCGCCGAACACCACGTAGCGCAGGGCCAGTTCGTGCCCCGGCGCCTCCCGGTCGGCGGCGGCCAGCTGGTAGAACGCGGACGGCGTCTGGTTGAGGACGGTGACCTGCTCGTCGGCCAGCAGCCGCAGGAACGCCTGCGGGTCACGGCTCGTCAGATGCGGGACGACGACCACCTTGCCGCCGTAGAGCAGCGCGCCCCACAGCTCCCACACCGAGAAGTCGAAGGCGTAGGAGTGGAACAGCGTCCACACGTCCTCGGGGCCGAACGCGAACCAGTGCTCGGTCGCCGTCATCAGCCGCGTCACATTGTGCTGGGTGACGACCACGCCCTTGGGGCGCCCGGTGGAACCCGAGGTGTAGATGACGTACGCCGGGTCCTGCGGGCTCAGCGGCCGCGTCCGGTCCGCCTGGCTCAGCGGCCCGTCGGGGAAGCCCGCCGCCTCGTCCACCGTGATCAGCGGCAGCTCGTGCGCGGGCAGCCGGTCCGCCGTCGCCGCGTCCGTGATCAGCGCGGCCGGCCGGGCGTCCGCCAGCATGTACGCCAGCCGGTCCGCCGGGTAGTCCGGGTCCATCGGCAGATACGCGGCCCCCGACAGCGACACCGCGAGCAGCCCCGCCACCAGGTCCAGCGAACGCGGCAGCGCCAGCGCCACGATGGAGCCGGGCCCGATGTCCCGGGCCGCCAGCAGCCGCGCCAACGACTGCGCGCGGGAAGAGAGCTGAGCATACGTCAGGGAATCGCCCGCACAGCTCACCGCCACCCGCTCCGGGTGACGGCGGGCCGCCACCTCGTAGACCTCCGCGAGCGTGAGGGGCACCGGCCGGTCGGCGGGCAGACCGTTGGCCTCGACCAGGGCGCGGTGCACCTCGTCCTCGCCGAGCACCGGCAGCAGCCCCACCGGGGTCTCCGGCCGCTCGGCGGCGGCGGTCAGCAGCCGGGCCAGCCGGTCCGCGAGCGCCTGGGCGGTCGCCCGGTCGAAGAGGTCCGTGCGGAACTCCAGGAACCCGGCGATCCCGCCCCCGGCCAGCTCGCCCGCGTTCAGGGTCAGGTCGAACTTGGCGGTGCCCGACGGTACGGCGGCGAGCCGCGCGGTGGCGTCCGGACCGAAGGCGGCGGGCCCGTCCGCGATCGACTGCCAGGCCAGCATCACCTGGAACAGCGGGTGCCGGGCCAGCGAGCGCGGCGGGTTGAGCGCCTCCACCAGGTGGTCGAAGGGCAGCGCGTCGTGCTCGTAGGCGGCGAGCGTGGTGGCCCGCACCCGGTCCAGCAGGGCGCCGAAGCCGGGGTCGCCGGAGGTGTCGGTGCGCAGGACCACGGTGTTGGTGAAGAAGCCGACGAGCCCGGCCGTGGTGTCGTCGTCGCGGCCCGCCACGGGGGTGCCGAGCGGGATGTCGGTGCCGCAGCCGTGCCGGGTCAGCAGGGCGGCGAGACCCGCCTGCACGGTCATGAAGACCGTCGCCCCGTGCTCGCGGGCCAGTCGGCGCAGTGCCTCGTGGGCGGCCGCGTCCAGGGCGAACGGCACGGTGTCACCGGCCGAGGTGGCGACGGGCAGGCGGGGCCGGTCGGTGGGCAGCTCCAGCTGGTCCGGCAGTCCGGCCAGCGCCTCGCGCCAGTGGGCGAGCTGCGCCTCGGCCAGCGGGGTCGGATCGGCGGGGGTGCCCAGCACCTCCTGGAGCCGGGCGGCGTGGTCGACGTACTGGCCGACGAGCGGCGTGAACTCCGGGGCGCTCCCCGCGAGGCGGGCTGTGTAGGCGGTGGCCAGGTCACGGGCCAGGGGAGTGGTGGACGCGCCGTCGCCCGCGATGTGGTGGAGCAGCAGGAGCAGGGTGTGGTGGTCGTTCGCCTCGCTGAACAGGACCGTGCGCAGCGGCGGCTCGGCGGCCAGGTCGAAGCAGTACCGCACGGCCTCGGTCAGATCGCTGCCGGGCTCCGCGAGGCGCAGCACCGGGCGGGCCGCCTCATGGCCCGGGGGAAGGATCACCTGGTGGGGGGTGCCGTCCCCGTCGGCTCCGGCCCCGTTGTCAGTGGGCGGATATACCGTTCTGAGTGTCTCGTGACGGTCCACCAGGTCGTGCAGGGCGAGCTGGAGGGCGTCCCGGTCCAGGGGGCCGTTGACGCTGAGCACGAGCGGGATGTTGTAGGTCGGGCTGGGCCCTTCGAGGCGGTGGAGGAACCACAGCCGCTGCTGGGCCGGGGAGAGCGGGAGGGGACCCGTGCGGGGGACGAGGGAGAGCGGGACGGACGCGGTGGCCGCGCCGCTGCGGGTGCGCACCTGCGCCGCGATGGCGGCGGGGGAGGAGTGGCGGAAGACGTCGGCGATGGAGAACGGGACGCCGAAGTGCTCGCGGACGCGGGCGGCCAGCCGGGCGGCGAGCAGGGAGTGCCCGCCGAGGTCGAGGAAGCCCGCGTCGGCGGCCGGGGGCTCGGCGATACCGAGCACATCGGCGTAGAGCCCGCGCACGATCTCGGTGTGCGGCCCGCTCTCGCCGACGACCTCCGCCCCGATGGCGGGGGAGAGCGGTTCGGGATCGGGCAGGGCGCGGTGGTCCAGCTTGTCGTTGGCGGTACGGGGGAGGGCGTCGAGCAGCGTCACGGTCGCGGGGACCATGTGCTCGGGCAGCGCGGCGGCCAGATGGTCGCGGAGGGCGTTCGGGGCCGGGGGTGCCGCGTCGCCCTTCTCCGGGACCGCGTAGGCGAGGAGGCGCTTGCCGTGCCCGGTCTCCCGGGCGATGACGGCGGCCGCCGCGACCTGGGGGTGGGCGGCCAGCCGGGCCTGGATCTCGCCGAGTTCGATCCGGAAGCCGCGGATCTTCACCTGGTCGTCGCTGCGGCCGAGGAACTCCAGCGTGTGGTCCTCGCGGCGGCGCACCAGGTCCCCGGTGCGGTACATCCGGCCGCCGGGGGCGCCGTGCAGGTCACCGAACGGGTCGGCGACGAACCGCTCGGCGGTCAGGTCGGGGCGGCCGAGGTAGCCGAGGGCCAGGCAGGGCCCGGCGACGTACAGCTCACCGGTCACCCCGGCGGGCACGGGACGCAGGGAGGAGTCCAGGACGTAGACCCGCGATGCGCGCACGGGTCTGCCCTCGGGCCGGTCGGCGGAGTCGCCGGGCAGCCAGTAGTAGGCGTCGACGGTCGTCTCGGTCGGGCCGTAGAGGTTGACCGGGTGCACGGCCCCGGCGGCGGTCAGCCGCTCCCACAGGGCCGGGGGCACGGTCTCGCCGCCGACGACCAGATGGGCGGGGTGGTGGCGCCCCTCGTCCAGCAGACCTTCGGCGATGAGCGCTTCGGCATAGGAGGGGGTGATGTCGAGATAGTCGACGCGGTGGCTGTCGACGTACGCGGACAGGACCGCCGGGTCCCGGTAGGCGGCGTCGTCCAGCAGGTGCAGCTCATGGCCGTGGACCAGCCACAGCAGCGGGTCCCAGGACGCGTCGAAGGCGAACGAGGCGCTGTGGGCGACCCGGAGCCGCTCCCGGCCGGTGCGGGCGACGGCCGGGGCGATGTGGTCGGTGAGGTGGCCCGCGCCGAGATTGGCCAGTGCGGCGTGGCTGACCAGGACGCCCTTGGGGCGCCCGGTGGAACCGGAGGTGTGGATGAGATAGGCCGGGTCGGCGAGGGCGGGCCCGGTGGCGGGCGGCCCGTCGGGGACGGCGGCCAGGGCGTCGGCCGTGGCGGGCTCGTCGAGCGCCACCGTGGCCACGCCGTGCGGCGGCAGCGCGGCCAGGGTCGCGGCCGTGCCGATGACGGCGACAGGCCGGGCGTCCTCCAGGACGGCGAGCGTCCGGGCGGCGGGGTGGCCGAGGTCCAGCGGCTGGCAGACCAGGCCCGCCTTGAGCACGGCGAGCAGGGCCACCACCATGTCGGCGGTCCGGGGCAGCGCGAGCGCCACCGTGGCACCGGTCCGCGCCGGGGCCCCTTCGGGCGTCCCGGGCCCGGCCAGCAGATGGGCCAGCCGGTCGGACGCGGAGTCCAGCTCGGCGAAGGTGAGGGCGGTCCCGGGCGCGTCCGCCGCTTCTCCGGCTCCCCGGAACGTGCCCGCGAGGGTGGAGCGTACGGCGACGGCCCCGGGCGTCAGCGCGGCCCGGGCGGTGAACGTCTGCGGGACGGCCAGATCGACGGCCGGCTCGGTGCGGCCCGCCGTGGCCTCGCGGACCTGGTCGGCGGTGAGCAGGTCCAGGGTGGCGACGGGCCGGTCGGGGGCGGTGAGCAGCAGCTCGGCCAGACCGTCGAGGTAGCGCAGCCACGTCTCCTCGTGGGCGGCGAGCCCGGCCTCCCCGTACGCGGCCGGGTTGGCGTCCAGCGTCAGCCGCAGACCGCCGTCCGGGCCCGGCGCCGCGCCGACCGCGAGGCTCTCCACGGGGCCCGCGGCGAGGTTGTGCACGGTGCCGGGGAGCCCGGCGAAGTCCAGGGAGCCGTCGAAGGGCTTGATGTTCACCATCGGGCCCGTCAGCGGCGCGTCGGCCGACTCCAGGGCCAGATCGCGGCGCAGGTCGGCCTGCGGGTAGCGCTGGTGGCGGCGGACCGCGCGGATCTCCAGCACCACCCGGCGCAGCAGCTCGGCCCCGGTGTCCCGCGGGCGCACGGCGATCCGCAGCGGCAGGACGTTCACCGTCATGGCCGGGGTGCGCAGGGCGGCCGGGCCGCGCCGGTTGGTCAGCGGCAGGCCCAGCACCACGTCCTCGGTGCCGGTGAGCCGGTGCAGATGCCCGGCGGTCGCGGCGACGACGAGCTCGGCCCAGGTCGCCTTCGCGGCGCGCGCCGCCCGGGAGAGCCGGTCCAGGGTGCTCGCGGGAAGGTCGGTGGTCCGGTGGCGGAGGCCGCCGTCGGCGGGGCCACCGGCGTGGACGGGCGCGGCCTCGGGGACGTACCCGGCCATGCGCTCCGCCCAGAAGGCGCGGTCCGCCGCGTACTCCTCGCCGGACAGATACGCCGTCTCGTCGTCGGTCAGCTCGCTCAGCGGGGCGAACCGGCCCTCGGGCGCGGGCTCCCGGGCGACGGCGGCCGAGTACAGCTCGGCGACCCGCTGCCCGATGAGCGAGAGGGCATAGGCGTCGACGGCTATGTGGTGGACGCGCTGGTACCACCAGTGGCGGTCCTCGCCCACACGGATCAGCGCCTGGGTCATCAGCCCGCCGTCGGAGGCGAGGTCCACCGGCCGCGCCAAATCCTCCCGTATCCACGCCTCGGCCTGCTCCTCCGTCAGATCGAGCCGGTGGACGACGGGTTCGGCGCGCACGACGTGCTGCGCGGGGGTGCCGTCGGCGTCGGAGAGCCGCAGGGCCAGCGTGTCCGCCTCGCCCACGGTCCGTACGATCGCCCCGGCGAGCAGGTCCCCGTCGAGCGGCCCGTCGATCTCCACGCGGTCGGCCGTGTTCAGCTCGGTGCCCGAGGGCGCCAGTTGGTGCGCGTAGTAGATGCCCGACTGGGCGGTCAGGAGGGGCAGCGGCGGGGAAGGAGGACTGCCGGGGTGCGCTGCCGAAGAGCTGGTCGGGCGGTTCGGACGCTCATGCATGTGTGTGACGACTCCCCTGAAGGACAACGGACGCCGGGCCACCAGACTCCCCGGCACGCACTTAGGTAAGGCTAAGTTAACCTATTTCCGACACTGCAGGCGACCGTCCCCGGGCGGTCCGGAACGCCAGGAGAGCCCCATGACCGCCCCCGGAACCGAACGCTCCGCCACCCCGGCCGAAGAGGTGGCCGACGAGCGGCTCGGCGCCCTGAGGTCCGCCGTACGGGCCACGGTCGCCCAGCACACCGACGCCCTGCTCGAGCTGAGCCGGCGCATCCACGCCGATCCGGAGACCGCCTTCGAGGAGCACCGCTCCGCCGCGCTCTGCGCCGAACTCCTGGCCGCGCACGGCTTCGAGGTCACCGCACCCGCCCACGGCCTGGAGACGGCCTTCCGGGCCGCGATCGGCTCGGGGCCCGTCACCGTCGCCATCGCCTGCGAGTACGACGCCCTGCCGGGCCTCGGCCACGCCTGCGGCCACAACCTGATCGCCGCCGCCGGGGTCGGCGCGGCGCTCGGCCTCGCCCCGTACGCGGACGAACTCGGCCTGACCGTACGGGTTCTGGGCACCCCCGCCGAGGAGCGCGGGGCGGGCAAGGCGCTGCTCCTGGAGGCCGGGGCCTTCGACGGCGTGGACGCCGCGATGATGGTCCACCCCTGCCCCTTCGAACTCGCCGACTTCCGTTCGTTCGCCCTCGGCACCCTGGACGTCACCTACACCGGCCGCTCCGCCCACCCCAGCCTCAACCCGCACGAGGGCCGCAACGCCGCCGACGCGCTCACGGTCGCCCAGGTCGCCCTGGGGCTCCTGCGCCAGCAACTGCCGCCCCAGTGGCGGGTGCACGGCGTCACGACGGCGGCCGGGACCGCGCCCAACCTGATACCCGACCGGGCCACCGCCACCTACGAGATCCGCGCGCTCGCCGCCGAGGACCTGCGGGAGCTGCGGCAGCGCGTCGAGGACTGCTTCCGGGCCGGTGCGCTCGCCACAGGCTGCGAAGTGACCCTGGAGCGCCCCGAGCCCGACTACCTCGACTTCCGGGGCGACCCGGAGCTGCTCCGGCTCTGGACCGCCAACGCCCGCGAGCTCGGCCGCGCCGAATCCGTCGAGCGCCCGCCCTTCGCCTGTACGGACATGGGCAACGTCTCGCACGTGGTGCCCTCGATCCACCCGGTGCTGGACATCAGCGGAGGGGCCTGCGGCCCGCACGAGCCCGAGTTCGTCGCCGCGGCGGTCTCCCCGGCGGCCGAACAGGCGCTGCTGGACGGCGCGGTGGGCATGGCATGGACGGCGGCGGACTTCGCGGCGGCCCGTGCGGCCGGTACGGAAGCTTCCCCGGCCGTCTGACCGCGCCCGGAGTCCGTCCGCTCCCTGCCCGAACGGCCCGGCGGCCCGGCCCGGAATCGCGGGCCGGGCCGCCGGGCCGTTCGGCATCAAGTGTCGCCGCGGAGCGACTACTTGGCGGAGAGCGCCTTGATGTAGTCCTCCATCACCACGTCGGCCGCGAGCGGCCCGCCACGGGTGGACCAGACCGAGCCGTCGACCGTCACGACCTGCTTGTTCTTGACGGCGCCGAGCTCCTTGTAGGCCGGCTTGTTCTGGACGTCCTTGAGCGCCTTGGCGCCGTCCGAGGTCAGCGTCGACAGGAACAGCCAGTCGCCGTCGATCTCGTTGATCTTCTCCAGGCTCAGCGACGGCGTGTGCGCGTTGCCGTCCTTGTTCTGGGACGCGGGCCGCTTCAGCCCCATCTCCAGCGCGACACCGCTGGCGAACTGCTTGTTCTCCATCCAGCTCGGCCCGTCCGGGTTCCAGCGGACGATGGAGACCTCGGCGCCCTTGTTCTTGCCGAGCTTCTCACCGGCGGCCTTGGCGGCGGCCTCGTGGTCGGTGATGAACTTGTTGGCCGCGTCCAGCTTGTTCACGGCGTTGCCGACCCCGCGGAAGAACAGCTTCCAGTCGTCGGCCGGAGCCATCGTCACCAGCGTGGCCGGGGTGATCTCGCGGAGCTGCTTGAGCACCTGCTCGTCCTGCATGTCACCGGCGAGGATCAGGTCGGGCTTGGCGGCCACGACCTTGTCCATGACCGGCTGGAGCAGGTTGCCGACGATGTTGATGCCCTCGACCTTGTCCGCCAGGTAGGCCGGCGGCTTGTCCAGGCCCTGCCCGTTGGTGATACCGACCGGCTTGATGTCCAGCGCCAGCACCGCGTCCAGGTCCTCCTGGGTGAGCGTCACGATGCGCTTCGGCTCCGCGGGTATCTCCACGGCCGCACCCGTGGCGTCCTTGACGGTCCGGGTCTTGGACGCGGAGGAGTCCGCCTTGGCCGGCTTGTCGCCGGACGGCTTGCTGCTGCCGGAGTCGGAGTCCGCGCCGCAGCCGGTGAGCAGGAGGGCGGCGGCCCCGAGCGTGGCGACGGCCTGAGCGGCTCTTCGGGAGGCGGTGCGGACAGGGCGGTGCAGGTTCATCAAGGACTCCGGAATCAACGGGACATGAAGCTGACGAGGACATCGCGGCAGCACGGGGGCGACCGACGACCACTCGGCGGGCTAAGGTTAGCCTTACTTTAGCGGCATCAAGCAAGGTGATGCCCCATTTCTTCGGAAAGGCCGGTCCTCGTGGACATCCGTGTTGAACAGCTCACCGCTGGGTACGCCGGTCATACCGCCGTGGACCGTGTCGATCTGACCGTCGAGTCCGGACAGGTGGTGGCGATCGTCGGCCCCAACGGCTGCGGCAAGTCGACCCTGCTGCGCTCCGTGGCCCGCCTCCACCAGCCGCGCTCGGGCAAGGTGTTCGCGGGCGGGGCCGACATCTGGGAGCTGCGCCAGCGGGACGCCGCCCACCGCATCGCCCTGCTGCCCCAGTCCCCGCAGGCCCCGGAGGCCGTCACCGTCGCCGGGCTCGTACGGTACGGACGCCACCCGCACCAGGGGCTGTTCCGCCAGTGGTCGCACGAGGACGAGGAGGCGGTGACCCGGGCCCTGGAGGCGACCGGCACGACCGGTCTGGCCGACCGCCGCCTCGACCAGCTCTCCGGCGGCCAGCGCCAGCGCTGCTGGCTCGCCATGGCCCTCGCCCAGGAGACCCCGATCGTCCTGCTCGACGAGCCGACCAGCGCCCTGGACATCGGCCACGCCGTCGAGGTGCTGGACCTGGTGCGCGAGGTCGCGGCCGAGGGCCGGACCATCGTCATGGTCGTCCACGACCTGGCCGGGGCCGCCCGGTACGCCGACACCCTGGTCGCCATGCGCGCCGGGCGGATCGTCGCCTCCGGCCCGCCCCGCGAGATCGTCGACGCCGACCTCGTACGGGAGCTGTACGGCATCGAGGCGGAGATCCTCACCGCCACCTCCGACGGCACCCCCGTCGTCGTACCGACCGTGAGCGCGCCTCCCGTCGCTGCCTGACGCATCGTCAGTCAGCGTCCCCGAAAACGCCGATGGGCCCCTCCGTCCAGGGGCCCATCGGTCCGTTCCGGGGGCACCGCTCAGGCGGGCCCGTCGCCCCGGAACACGCCGAGGATCTCCTCGGCGGCCAGCGTCGCCGTCAACGTGCCCTCGCGGACGCGCTGTTCGAGCTCCGGCGCCAGCTTCCGTACCGCCGGGTGGTTGCGCAGGCTGTCCAGCAGCTCGTCGCGGACCATGGACCACGTCCAGTCCACCTGCTGGTCACGGCGCTTGGCCGCCAGACGGCCGGTGGACTCCAGGACCGTACGGTGCTGCTCCAGCCGGTCCCACAGCGTGTCGAGCCCGGTCGACTCGCGGGCGCTGCACGTGAGCACCGGAGGCGTCCAGGCCGCGTCCGCCGGGTGCATCAGCCGCAGCGCGCCCGCCAGTTCACGCGCCGCCGAGCGGGCGTCGCGCTCGTGCGGACCGTCGGCCTTGTTCACCGCGATGGCGTCCGCCAGCTCCAGGACCCCCTTCTTGATGCCCTGCAGCTGGTCGCCGGTCCGGGCCAGGGTCAGCAGCAGGAACGTGTCGACCATGTTGGCCACGGCCGTCTCCGACTGCCCGACCCCCACGGTCTCCACGAGCACCACGTCGTACCCCGCCGCCTCCATCACCACGATGGACTCCCGGGTCGCCTTCGCCACCCCGCCCAGCGTCCCGGCGGTGGGGGAGGGGCGGACGAAGGCGGCCGGGTCCACCGCGAGCCGCTCCATCCGGGTCTTGTCGCCCAGGATGGAACCGCCCGTACGGCTGGAGGACGGGTCGACGGCGAGCACCGCCACCCGGTGGCCGAGCCCGGTGAGCATCGTGCCGAGCGCGTCGATGAACGTGGACTTGCCCACCCCCGGCACCCCGCTGATCCCGATCCGCCGGGCCGCCCCCGCGTGCGGCAGCAACCGGCTCAGCAACTCCTGGGCCAGCACCCGGTGTTCGGCCCGCGTCGACTCGACGAGCGTGATCGCGCGGGCGATGAACGCCCGCCTGCCGTCGAGCACTCCCTGCACATAACTGTCGATGTCGATCTTGGCAGCCATCCGGTCAGCGGCTCACAGCTCGTGGCCGAGCGCGGCACCGAGCCGCGTCACCAGATCGTGGGCCGCGTCCGGGATCACGGTCCCCGGCGGGAAGACCGAGGCCGCGCCCGCCTCGTGCAGGGCCTCGATGTCCTGCGGCGGGATCACCCCGCCCACCACGATCATGATGTCCTCGCGCCCCTCGGCGGCCAGCTCCTCGCGCAGCGCGGGCACCAGGGTGAGGTGCCCGGCCGCCAGCGAGGAGACGCCCACGATGTGCACGTCCGCCTCCACCGCCTGCCGCGCCACCTCGCCCGGCGTCTGGAACAGCGGGCCCACGTCCACGTCGAAGCCCAGGTCGGCGAAGGCCGTGGCGATCACCTTCTGGCCCCGGTCGTGGCCGTCCTGGCCCATCTTGGCGACCAGGATGCGCGGACGGCGCCCCTCCGCCTCCTCGAACGCGTCGACCAGCGCGCGGGTCCGGTCCACCGAAGGGGAATCCCCTGCCTCTTTGCGGTACACACCGGAGATCGTACGGATCTGCCCGGCGTGCCGCCCGTACACCTTCTCCAGCGCGTCCGAGATCTCCCCGACCGTGGCCATCGCCCGCGCCGCGTCCACCGCGAGCGCCAGCAGATTGCCCTCCAGGCCGGGCCCCGGCGCGCGCTCGGCGGCGGCCGTCAGCGCGCGCAGCGCCTCCTGGCAGGCCACCTCGTCGCGCTCCTCGCGCAGCCGCCGCAGCTTCTCGATCTGCTGCGTGCGCACCGAGGAGTTGTCGACCTTGAGGACGTCGATCTTCTCGTCGGTCTCCACCCGGTACTTGTTCACCCCGATCACCGGCTGCCGCCCGGAGTCGATCCGCGCCTGCGTACGGGCCGCCGCCTCCTCCACCCGGAGCTTCGGGATGCCCGCGTCGATGGCCTTCGCCATCCCGCCGGCCGCCTCCACCTCCTCGATGTGCTGCCAGGCCCGCTCCGCCAGATCGCGGGTCAGCTTCTCCACGTACGCGCTGCCGCCCCACGGGTCGATGACCCGGCAGGTGCCCGACTCCTGCTGGAGCAGGAGCTGGGTGTTACGGGCGATGCGCGCCGAGAAGTCGGTGGGCAGCGCCAGCGCCTCGTCCAGCGCGTTGGTGTGCAGCGACTGGGTGTGCCCCTGCGTCGCGGCCATCGCCTCCACACACGTACGCGTCACATTGTTGAACACGTCCTGCGCGGTGAGCGACCAGCCCGAGGTCTGCGAATGGGTGCGCAGCGAAAGGGATTTGGGGTTCTTCGGGTCGAACTGCTTGACCAGGCGCGCCCAGAGCAGCCGGGCCGCCCGCAACTTGGCGACCTCCATGAAGAAGTTCATCCCGATCGCCCAGAAGAACGACAGCCGGGGCGCGAACGCGTCGACGTCCAGGCCCGCTTCCTGCCCGGCGCGCAGATACTCCACCCCGTCGGCCAGCGTGTACGCCAGCTCCAGATCGGCCGTCGCCCCCGCCTCCTGGATGTGATACCCGGAGATCGAGATGGAGTTGTAGCGCGGCATCTTCTGCGAGGTGAACGCGAAGATGTCGGAGATGATCCGCATCGACGGGGTCGGCGGGTAGATATAGGTGTTGCGGACCATGAACTCCTTGAGAATGTCGTTCTGAATGGTCCCGGCCAGCTTCTCCGGCGGTACGCCCTGCTCCTCGGCGGCCACGATGTACAGCGCCAGTACGGGGAGCACCGCGCCGTTCATCGTCATCGACACCGACATCCGGTCCAGCGGGATGCCGTCGAAGAGCTGGCGCATGTCGTAGATCGAGTCGATCGCCACGCCCGCCATACCGACGTCACCGGTGACGCGCGGATGGTCGCTGTCGTACCCCCGGTGGGTCGGCAGGTCGAAGGCGACCGACAGCCCCTTCTGCCCGGCCGCGAGATTGCGCCGGTAGAAGGCGTTGGACTCCTCGGCCGTGGAGAACCCGGCGTACTGACGGATCGTCCAGGGCTGGTTGACGTACATCGTCGGGTAGGGACCGCGCAGGTACGGGGCGATGCCCGGGTAGCTGTGCAGCGCGTCCAGGCCCTCCAGGTCCTCGCCCGTGTACAGCGGCTTGACCGTGATGCCCTCGGGCGTCTCCCAGAGCGGTGCCTCGGACCCGTCGCCCGCCTTCGCCACGGCCGCCTGCCACTCCTCGGCGGAGCCCGCCGGGGGAGCGGGGGACTCCAGCGGGACCCCGGAGAAGTCGGGAACGGAGGATTTCTGTTCCGTGGGCGATGTCTGCATCACGCCACTCCCATGCGATCGAGTACGGAGGTGAGAACGGCGACCGCGTCGCAGCCCGCGAAGACGTAGGCGTCGACATCGGCGTACTCGCCGGGGCGCCCCGCGAGGAACACCCGCGCCGCGCCCGCCGACTTCAGCGCCCCGGCCACCCCGGCCGCCTGCTCGGCGTACAGCGCGTCCGACGAGCAGAGACAGGCGACACCCGCACCGGAGGCGGTGAAGGCACCGGCCGCCGTCGCCGCGTCCACCGACACCGGCTCGTGCACCGCCTCGATCCCGCCCGCCCCGAAGAGGTTGACGGCGAACGAGACCCGCGCGGTGTGCGCGGCGGCCGGACCCAGCGCGGCGATGAACACCTTCGGCCGCGCGCCCGTCGCCGCCAGATGCGCGTCGGAGCGGGACCGCAGCGCCTCGAACGCCTCGTCGCGCCGGACCCGGGGCAGCCCGCCCGGGGCACCCGCGTACGGATCGGGCGCGGGCTCGCGCTCCACCGGCCGCTCGGCGGGCATCGGGAACTCGCTGACCCCCGTCACCGGCTCCTTGCGGCGGGCCAGCTTCGCACTGCGCGCCGCCCAGGTGGCGGCCAGCCGCTCCGCGACCGTCCCCGAGCGCAGGGCGGCGGGCAGCCCGCCCGCCCGCTCGGTCTCCTGGAAGAACGCCCAGGCCGCCGCTGCGAGTTCGTCGGTGAGCCGCTCCACGTACCAGGAGCCGCCCGCCGGGTCGATGACCCGGGCCAGGTGCGACTCCTCCATGAGGATCGTCGAGGTGTTACGGGCGATCCTGCGGGCGAACGCGTCGGGCAGCCCCAGGGCGTGATCGAACGGCAGGACGGTGACGGAGTCGGCGCCGCCCACCCCCGCGCCCAGCGTGGCGAGCGTGGTGCGCAGCATGTTCACCCACGGGTCGCGGCGCGTCATCATCACCGCTGAGGTGACGGCGTGCTGGCGCTGTGCGCCCGCCCCGGGAGCCCCCGACGCCTCGGCGACCCGCGCCCACAGGCGGCGCGCCGCCCGCAGCTTGGCGATCGTCAGGAACTGGTCGGCCGTGGCCGCGTAACGGAACTCCAGTTGTGCGCAGGCCGCCTCCACGCCCAGCCCGGCCCCGGTCAGCGCCCGCAGATAGGCGACGCCGGTCGCCAGGGAGAGCCCCAGCTCCTCGGCGGCCGAGCCGCCGGCCTCGTGGTACGGCAGCGCGTCCACGGCGATGGCCCGCAGCCCCGGGTACTCCTGGCCGCAGACCTTCGCCCAGCGGACGGCGGCGGTGAGGTCGGCCTCGATGCCGGTCCGGGCCTCGTGGCCGAGCGGGTCGGCGCCCAGGGTGCCGCGCGCCTCGCCCCGGGCGACGCCCCGCTCCCCGTACAGCCGCAGCAGCTCGGTGGCGGCGGCGTCCAGGTCGGCCGGGGCGTCGAGCACGATGGGCGCCAGGTCGAGGTAGACGCCCTCCAGCGCACGGCCGAGCGCGTCCACGGGGACCCCGGCCGGACCGCCGACGGTGAGCCAGAGCGAGGTGACCCCGTTCTCCAGATCACCGAGCACCGCCTCGTTGAGCCGGGCCGGGTCGCTCAGGGCGTGGCGCTGGCGCACGTCCCAGCCGCCCGCCGCGTTCCCTTCGGCCCTGCTGCCCCGGGTGAAGGGGGCGAAGCCGGGGAAACCGGTGTCCGGCGAGGTGTCGTGCGCGGTGTAGAGGGGGCGGGTGGTGAGCCCGTCCTCCAGTGTCGTGGACAGCGCTTCCTCGGCGGCCGAGCCCGAGACTTCCTTGCCCGACTTGCGCAGAACGCCTTCGACGAGGCTCTGCCACTGGTCATGGGAGGGGTCGGGGAACGCGGCGGCCGGAGAGAGCCCGTCAGCAGGCTGGACCGTCATGCTCAGATGCTAGGCCAGTGTGTGGAATGAGCAGCAGGGGCACGTGCTGTGACCTTGCCCTCTCCGGTCCGCACTTGATCGTTCACTGAACGTCGCGTTATCGGCCGGACCCGTCACCCGGCAGGGACCCGATCGGGCCGGGCGCAACACGGCCGTGCTCGACAACGGGGTGAATGGGGTGGTTGATGCATATTATGTGCGAAGTTTCCGTTTCTTTATGTCATGCGCGCTATACGTAATCCCTGGAATGCCCGTATCCACCCCGGAGCCCTCACGGCCGCCGGGATGCGGAGAGGACGCGACCGTGGCCGTCGGACCTGTGGAACACCTCGTCATCGCCTTCCCCGGCAGCGGCTTCACCGGGGCCGTCGTGCCCGTTCTCGCCGATGCCGTGGCGTCCGGCGCCGTACGGGCCTCCGATCTGGCCTTCGTCCGCCGCGCCGGGGACGGCGCGCTGGCCCTGGTGGAGCTGGCGGAGCTCGACCCGGAGGGGGCGGTGCCCCGCGACACCGCCCGGGGCGGGGCGGCGGTGGCGCCGGGCGCCGAGGATGTGGAGGCGCTGGAGCGGAGGGTGCCGCAGGGCGAGACGGTGGCCCTCGTCGTCCGGGAGGACCTGTGGAGCTCGGAGCTCGCCCGTGCCTTCCGGGAGGCGGGCGGCGCCTTCGTCGCCCATGAGCGCTTCGGCGCGGCCGGGGCGGCCGCGGACGACACGGCGGAGGGCGACGACATCATCACCCGGCTGGAACGGCTCGCCGAGCTGTGGCGGCGGGACGTGCTCACGGACGCCGAGTTCGCCCAGCAGAAAGCGGATCTGTTGGCGGACTGAGTCCCGGCCGGTGGGCCGGCCGGACGCCCCCAGGGCCTGTCGTCGGCGTTCTCATCAGGAAAGAGGCAGTTCATCGTGCAGACCGCCCGGACCGTTCCGGCCGCCACCGTTGTCAATCTGCGCGACCTGGGCGGTATCGCCCTGGGCCGTGACCGCCGGGTGCGGCAGGGGGTCCTGTTCCGCTCGGGGCAGCTGAGCGGCCTCGAACCGGACCGCGACCGGGCGGTGGCCGCGCTCGGCATCCGTACGGTCGTCGACCTGCGCACCGCCGACGAACGGCAGTGGGCCCCGGACCGGCTCCCCGACCGGGCCCGGATCTTCGTCGCCGACGTCCTGGGCGACCACCCCGGGGTGGCACCGGCCCGGCTCAAGGCGCTGCTCGCCGATCCGGACGAGGCGGAACGCGCGCTGGGCGGCGGCCGGGCCGAGGAGCTGTTCGCCGACACCTACCGCAAGATGGTGCTCTCGCCGGGCGCTGCCGCCGCCTACCGGGCCTTCCTGGAGACCGTCGCCGACCCCGCAGCCCGGCCGGTGCTCTTCCACTGCACGGCGGGCAAGGACCGCACCGGCTGGGCGGCGGCCGTCCTGCTGATGATCCTGGGGGCGTCCCGCGAGACGGTCCGGTCGGACTTCCTCTCCGTGAACCCCGCCGTACGGGCCGCTTTCGCGCCGTACGTCCAGAAGTTCCTGGACGGCGGCGGCGATCCGGCCGTCGCGGCGGCGATCGTCGAGGTCCGTCCCCGCTACCTCGATGTGGCGCTCGACGCGATGGACGAGCGGTGGGGCGGCCTCGACGGCTATGTACGCACCGGGCTGCGCCTCCCCGAAGCCGCCCTGGACCGGCTGCGCGAGGGCCTGGTGATCGCGGGCTGAGCCCCGGCCCGGACAGGGAGGGGCCACCGGTGTGACATGGATACCCCTAGGGGGTATATTGAGCGGTGTCGGGAACCACCGTCGTCCGCCGGGAGGCAGCCATGAACACCGGATTCAGGATCGCGGCCTTCGTCGCCGCGGTGGCCGCCGTCTTCGCCGTCGCCTTCGGGGTCGGCAGGATGACCGGGTCGGACCCGGAGCCCGCTCCCACCCCCAGGCCCGCCCCCACCAGCCATCACGAGGAGGGCCACGGCGAAGGGGAGCCGTGAGGCGGAGGCCGTACGCCGCGAGGGCCGGTCCGACCGTGACGTACCGGTCGGACCGGCCCTCGCGGCCCGGCATCGCGCCGTCGCCCCTCAGAGGCGTACGAGGCGTTCCGTCAGATCGCGGTACTGCTGAAGGGCGATCCGCAGGTCCTCCGTCCCCGCCTCGGACCGCTCGCCGTCGCGGTCGGCGCGCAGCAGACGCGACCGGGTGGCGAGGGCCTCGGTGAGCCCGGCGACGACCTCGTCGAAGGTGGCGTCGGCCTCCTGGACCGCCTGGCGCGGGTTCTCCACGAAACCGGCCACCGCCTGGTGGATACGGGCGTCGAACTTCTCCCGCTCCTCCGGCGCGAACAGCGGACGGCCCTTGTCCGCGCCGCCGTCCTTCGCCGGGCGTCCGGTGTCCGCGGAGCCGGGGGAGGCGGTCGCGGGGGGAGCGGTCGTACGGCCGGTGGTCCGGGCGCCGTCCGTACGGGCGGAATCGGCGTGGACCTTGTCGGCCGCCGGCGCGGACGGGCCCGGCGTGCCGGGGGCCGTCGGCGACGGCTCGGAGGGCTTGGCGGCCGTCGGCGGTACGGGAGCGGTGCCGGGAGGCGTCACGGGCGGTACCCGCTCGGCCCCGGTCGGCGGGGTGGGCCTCTCCGGCGTGCGGCCGGTGTTCCCGGCGCCGTTCGGTGTCTGCGTCATGAGGTGCTCCGTCCCTTCGTCAGCTGTCGGTTGCCGTGTCCGTGTTCCGCCGGGCCGTCCGCCAGGAGCGCGTCGAAGAGGCCGCGGGCCTCGACGAACGCCTCGCGCATCTCCTCGGTGCCGGTGCCGTCGTTCCGCGCGGTGTGCACCCGGCGGTACCCGTCGACATGGCGGGCGTGGTGGACGGAGAGCGCGTCGGTGTGCTCCTCGAAGTTCTCGCCGCCCGGGAACCCGCGGTCGCGGGAGAGTTCGGCCAGCAGCGCGTCGGCCTCGGTGAGCGCCTGCTGCGGGGACTCGACGAACTGCTCCTGGGTCCGGGCCCAGCGGGCGGTGTACTCGGCGCGGGCCGCCTCGGTCAGCGGGCGCCTCTCCAGGTGCCCGTGACGCTTCACCCGCTCCTCGAGCTCGTGCTCGGCCGCCTTGGTGTCACCGCCGTGCCGGGCGACGACCCGGTCGTACTCGGGGCCGAAGCGGCTGCGCAGCCCCCGGCCGCCGCCCTGGGGGCCACGGACCAGGAAGAAGTAGACGGCTGCGGCCAGCACGAGGGCCACGGCGACGATGATGATCGCTGTTGTCACGGCTACCGCCCCCACCGCTCATCGGCCGGTACGCGGGTCTGTTCTCGCACAGTGGTCAACCCCTTTCGGTCCGGGCCCGGCGGGAGTGACCCCCGGGCGGCGTGCAGGAGTCCGTGTACCCCCGGACGGCCGTTCATGCGGCCGGGGTTCGCCGAACCGCTCCGTGTACCGTCCATGGGCGGCGCCACGTAATATTCACGGCATGAGATCAGGTATTACGCGCTCCGGGCGCGGCCCGCTCCGCCCCGACCTCCTGGTCCGCCGTGCCACGGCCCACGACGCCCGGCGGCTCACCCGCCTGGTCCGGACGTCCCGCGCCTACGAGGAGCCCTACGCCGCGATGGTCGCCGGTTACCGCGTCGGTGCGGACTACATCGAGGCGCACCGGGTCTTCGCGGCCGTCGACCGCGAAGACGACCGGGTCCTCGGCTTCTACGCGCTGATCCTCCAGCCGCCCGAGCTCGACCTGATGTTCGTCGCCGACGACGCGCAGGGGCTCGGCATCGGGCGGCTGCTCATCGGCCATCTGCGCGAGGAGGCCGGGCGCGCGGGCCTCACCGGGGTCCGGATCGTCGCGCACCCGCCCGCCGAGGGCTTCTACCGCAGTGTGGGCGCGGAACCCACCGGCACGGTCCGCGCCCGACCGCCGGAGGTCATGTGGGACCGCCCGGCATTCCTGCTTCCAGTCGGCGCCTCCTGACCGCCCGCGCTCAGCCGCCGTCGTTGTGGTCCGGTCGAGTGGCACGCGGGCGCCCCACCGGTGGGATTGAGCCCCTCGGGCCGGGGAACCAGTAGACCCGTATCGAACGGGTGTGCCGGTGTACCCGGTCGCGTCGAGATGAGGAGGCGCCCGTGTCAACGACCGACGGCAGAGGCCGCGAGGAGACCGAGGAGGAGCGGGCGGACCGGCAGTGGACCGAGCTGCTCCAGGAACTCCGCGTCGCCCAGACCGGGGTGCAGATCCTCTTCGGCTTCCTCCTCGCCGTGGTGTTCCAGTCACGGTTCGCCGAACTGTCCGAGGTGGACCGGGACATCTACGTCACCACGGTGGTGCTCGGCTCCGCGACCGTCGCGGCCCTCATCGGCCCCGTCACCTACCACCGGCTGCTCACCGGCCGCCGGATGAAGCCGCAGACGGTCATCTGGGCCTCGCGGATGACCATGGTCGGGCTGGTGCTGCTGCTCCTCACCATGTGCTCGACCCTGCTGCTCATCATGCGCGTCGCGCTCCACAACACGTTCGCCCTGTGGCTGGTCGCCGGGATAGCGCTGTGGTTCCTGGCCTGCTGGTTCGGCTTCCCCCTCTGGGCGCTGGCCCGTGGCCGTTCGGGGCCGCGCACGGACGAGCCGCGCGATGGGGGTGACGGGGGCCCGTCCGCCGGTCCGCGGGGCAGCGGGCCCGCGGGACCGGAGGGGCTCAGCTCGCCGGGCCGCCAGGACCGCGTACGTCGGTCACCGTGAACAGCGCGCCGTCGGGGTCCCGCAGGGTGGCCTCCCTGCCGTCGAGGACGGCACGCTCCTCGACGAGGGTGCCGCCCTCCCGTACGGCCTCCGCGACCGTCACGGGGAGGTCCTCCACCGGGAACTGCACCTGCCAGTGCGGGCGCACCAGCGGATCGACGGCGGCCTCCACCGCCCCCGAGCTGATCCGGGCCAGCGGACGCCCCTCGCACCGGACGATGACCTCCTCGCCCTCGTACGCGACGTCACAGCACCCGGGGCGTCCGCTCGCCCAGTCGAGCACCTCGCCGTAGAAGATCGCCGCGTCGAACGCGTCGCGGGTGCGCAGCCGCAGCCAGGCGTGCGCGTGGCCGTCGGGGGCCGGTGGCGAGGTGGCGGGTTCGGTGCGCTCCCAGAGGCCGAACGCGGCACCGTCCCGGTCGGCGGCCAGGACACCGCGCCCCTTGCCGAGCGTCAGCGGCCCCACCGCCACCGTCCCGCTGCGCTCGCGGACCCGGGCGGCGGCCACGTCCGCGTCCGCCACCGCGAAGTACGGCGTCCATGCCACCGCGACCTGGTACGCGGTCGAGACGGCGAAGATCCCCGCCACCGGGATGTCGCCGCGGCGGGCCACGGAGAACTCCGCGCCGGCCTTCCCCGGGCGGAACGACCAGCCCAGGACCCCGCCGTAGAACCGCTGGGCGGCCCGCAGGTCCCGGGTCATCAAGGTGACCCAGCACGGCGCGGCGGAGCCCGTCAGGGGCGCTGCGGAGGGTGCCGTACGGGGATCGCTTCCGGTCATGGTCCACTGCCTTCTCACGGGTGTGCGGCGCGCGCGGCGGCCGCTGCGGTCCAGCACCCACCCTCGGTCGGCCCGTGCGGCGGCGCAACGCGGGGCGCGCTCACAGCCCGATGCGCGGCGGGGCGTTCGTGATGTCCAGGAAGACCTGGTCCGCCTGCGGCCACTGCTCGCACATCGCGTGCCGGATGCGCATCGAGACCTCCTCCACCCGTTCGCTGTCGATGCCCGGGGCCAGGTCGATGCGGGCCGCCACCAGCACGGAGTGCATGCCCATGCGCATGGTGAGGAGCTCGGCCACGTTGTCGATCTCCTTCTGGCGCATCAGGAAGCCCACGAGCTCGCGTTGCAGCTCCGGATCGACGGACTCCCCGATCAGCAGGTCACGGGCGTTGCGGCCGAGCCGGAAGGCGACGTAGACGAGGAGCAGCCCGATGCCCAGCGAGGCCGCCGCCTCCCAGACCACGCTTCCGGTGGCCAGGTGCAGGGACATACCGGCGATGGCCAGGCTGACGCCGAGCACCGCCGTGCTGTCCTCCGCGATGACCGTACGCAGCGCGGGGTCGATGGCCGCGCCCTTCTTGCCGCGCGCCTGGTGCAGGGCCCGGGCCAGCGAGGTGCTCTCCGCGATGAGGGCGACGCCGAGGACGATCAGCCCGGCGGTGTAGCCGCTGGGGGACTCGTCGTCGTCGCGCCGCAGGGCGTGGAGCCCCTGGTAGAAGGAGAAGCAGCCGCCCATCACGAAGATGCCGACGGCGGCGAGGAGCGCCCAGAAGTACCGCTCCTTGCCGTAGCCGAACGGGTGACGGGCGTCGGCGGGACGCCTGCTGCGCCGGAGCGCGGCGAGCAGGAAGATCTCGTTGAGGCTGTCCGCGACCGAGTGGGCCGCCTCGGACAGCAGCGCGGGTGAGCCGGAGATCAGCCCGCCCGTGGTCTTGGCTGCCGCGATCACCAGGTTGGCCGCGAGCGCGACCAGGACGGTGAAACGGGTCTGTCGGTCGGCGGCCGACCGGCTCATCACTACCTCCGGTGACGAGGGGGCCGGGTGACCCGCCCCCTGTGGGGGGACGGGTCAGCTGCGCGGGGGATCGGTATCGGTGCGCGGGTCGTCCGGGTGGGGCGGGAGCGGCGCGTTGCCGTGGTCGTCGAGCTGGTGGGGGGTGAGGGCGCTGCCGTCGTCGGGGAAGCGGTCCGGGGCGTGCGGATCGCGCGTGTCGATGTGGGTGCGCCCCTCGGGCTGCGGGGGCTGCTCGTCGGGGTGCGGCGGCGGCAGCTCGGTGTCCCTCTTCCGCTTGCCCAGCAGGAAGCCGCCGATCAGCAGCCCCACCACGGCGAGGGCGGCGATGGGGAAGAGGACGGCTGCCAGCGCGCCCGTGCCGTCGGCGAGAGGGGCGGCCAGTGACTGCGTGGCTCCGTTCGATACGTCCATGCTTGCCGCATACCCCAGGGGGACGGCGTCAGTCGGCTGTTCACATCAATTCATGTTTTATGGGTATCTAACGGGAAAAGCGTTTCGCATGGTGCGAATCGGCTACACGATGATGACCGAACAGACCGGACCGCGAGAGCTCGTACGGGACGTGGTGGCCGCGGAGAGGGCCGGTTTCGACTTCTCCGTCACCTCCGACCACTACTTCCCCTGGCTGCGCGAACAGGGGCACGCCCCCTACGCCTGGGCGGTGCTCGGCGCGGCGGCCCAGGCCACCGAACGCATCGGCCTGATGACGTACGTGACCTGCCCGACGGTCCGCTACCACCCCGCCGTCGTCGCCCAGAAGGCCGCGACGCTCCAGATCCTCGCCGAGGGCCGGTTCCGGCTGGGCCTCGGCTCCGGCGAGAACCTCAACGAACACGTCGTCGGTGGGGGCTGGCCCGCCGCCCACGTACGGCTGGAGATGCTCGAGGAGGCCGTGGAGATCATCGGCGCCCTCTTCGACGGCGGGAACGTCAACCACCACGGCACCCACTTCGACGTGGAGAACGCCCGGCTCTGGGACCTCCCGGAGACCAGGGTGCCCATCGGCGTCGCCGTCTCCGGCCCGGCCTCCTGCGCGCTCGCCGGGCGCGGCGCCGACCTGGTGATCGCGACCGAGGCCAAGAGCGGGCTGCTGGCCGACTTCGACCGGCACGGCGGTACGGGCAAGCCCCGGGTGGGCCAGCTGCCCGTCTGCTACGACCCCGACCGCGACGCCGCGATCGCCCGCGCCCACGAACAGTTCCGCTGGTCGGTCGGCGGCTGGAAGGTCAACTCCGAGCTGCCCGGGCCGGAGAGCTTCGCCCAGGCGACCGGACTCGTCCGCGAGGAGGACATCGCGTCGGCCGTCCCCTGCGGCCAGGACGTCGACGCGTTCGTCGACGCGGTGCGCGCCTACACCGAGGCGGGCTTCACCGAGATCGCGCTCGTCCAGGTGGGCGGGGAACACCAGCAGTCCTTCATCTCGTGGGCGGAGAAAGCACTCCTGCCCGCTCTGCGCGAGCTGTAGCCCTCTTCCTTCGGCCCTCCCGTGTCGCCGTCGGCCCGATGCGGGGTCAGCCTGGAAGGGACCCGAAGCCCGAAGCGGGCCCGAAGCCGGCACCCGACGGAAGGAACCCCGTGAACAGCACCACGGAACGAAGCGGCGACGGAGTCACCGACGGCCACGGACAGGAGGTGCTGGTGTCGCTGAGCCGGTGCGGCCTCGCGGACGCGCGGAGCGTGTTCGGCGTCCTCGGCAGCGCCTTCGCGTCCGACCGCGACGCGGGCGACGAACCCGGACCGACGAGCGGCCCCCGCCCGACCGTCTGGGTCACCACGGTCGACGTCTCCGAGCCGAAGGCCGCCGCCGAACCCGTGACGCTCACCGCCCCGGTCACGGTGGAAGCCCAGGGCGGCTACTGGGCCGTCGACCGGCTGCGGACCCACCTCACCGGGGCGTTCACCGTGCGCGTCGTCGGCACGGCGGCGGGGGACCAGGAGCAGGAGGTCAGGCTCCGCCTGGAGAACCGCTGACACGCCCGTCGCCCCGCACGAGGGCGGCGTACGCCGAGAAGGCTGTGAACAGGGTCAACAGCAGCCCGCAGTGAAAGGTGCTCGCGCATGGATTCCCTCGCCCTGGAGACGGTCGTCGCACCGGAACCGGTCGCCGTCGAACGTTCCACCGTGACCCTCCGCATCAACGGGGAGGAGACCACACTGACGCTCGACCACCGCACCACGGTCCTGGACCTGTTGCGCGAACAGCTCGGTCTGACCGGCGCCAAGAAGGGCTGCGACCACGGCCAGTGCGGCGCCTGCACGGTCCTCGTGGACGGCCGCCGCACCAACAGCTGCCTGCTGCTCGCCGTCGCCCAGGACGGCGCGGCGATCACCACGGTGGAGGGTCTCGCCGACGGCGACACCCTGCACCCCGTGCAGCAGGCGTTCGTGGAACGCGACGCCCTCCAGTGCGGCTACTGCACCCCCGGACAGATCTGTTCGGCCGTCGGCATGCTCCAGGAGGCGGCCGACGGGCACCCGTCCCACGCCACCCCTCCGGACGCCCTGACCGCGGAAACCGCCTCCCTCGGCCCGGACGAGATCCGCGAGCGGATGAGCGGCAACCTGTGCCGGTGCGGGGCCTACCCGCGGATCGTCGAAGCCATCGAGGACGTGACGCCGTGAAACCGTTCGGCTATCAGCGACCCATCTCCACCGCCGAGGCCGTACGGCTCTGCGCGGCCGGACCCGGAGCCCGGTTCCTGGGCGGCGGGACCAACCTCGTCGACCTCATGAAGCTCGGCGTCGAGGAGCCCGGCCTCCTCATCGACGTGACCCGGCTGCCGCTGGACCGGGTGGCCACCACCCCGGACGGCGGCCTGCGCGTCGGCGCCACCGTGCGCAACAGCGACCTCGCCGCCCACCCCGGCGTACGCCGCGACTACCCCGCACTCGCGCAGGCGCTGCTGGCCGGGGCCTCGGGACAGCTCCGCAACACCGCCACCACCGGCGGCAACCTCCTCCAGCGCACCCGCTGCACCTACTTCCAGGACGTCTCCAAGCCCTGCAACAAACGGCTCCCCGGCTCCGGCTGCCCCGCCCGCGAGGGCCACCACCGCGACCTCGCGATCCTCGGGCACTCCACGGAGTGCGTCGCCACCAACCCCTCCGACATGGCCGTGGCCCTCGCCGCGCTCGACGCGACCGTGCTGCTGCTGGGCCCCGAGGGCGAACGGGCCGTCCCCGTCACCGAGTTCCACCGGCTGCCGGGCGAGAACCCCGACCAGGACACCGTGATCAGGCCCGGCGAACTCATCACCGAGGTGGTGCTCCCGCCGCCCGCCCCCGGCACGCTCTCCCGCTACCGCAAGGCCCGCGACCGCGCGTCGTACGCCTTCGCCCTGGTCTCCGTCGCCGCCACCCTCCAGGTCGACGACGGCCGCGTTGAACGGGCCACGCTCGCCTTCGGCGGAGTCGCCCACCGGCCCTGGCGCGCCCACCGGGCGGAGGCCGAACTGCGCGGCGCCCCCGCCACCCCCGCCGCCTTCCAGCACGCCCTGATCGCCGAACTCGCCGAGGCCCAGCCCCTGCGCGACAACGCCTTCAAGGTCGACCTCGTCCGCCGCGTGGCCCTCGACGTCCTCGGCGAACTCACCGGGACACAGAGCCCCGGGACCGGCCCGACCGTCTGACCCACCCCCACCGACCGGAGGCCCCGCCGCCATGTCCCACGCCCCGCAGCTCACCGGTGCGCCCGTCGTCCGCAGGGAGGCCCGGGACAAGGTCACCGGCACCGCCCGGTACGCGGCCGAGCACACCCCGCCCGGCACCCTGTACGCCTGGCCCGTCCCGGCCACCATCGCCGCCGGCCGGGTCACCGCCGTACGGGCCGTCGACGCGCTCGCCGTCCCCGGCGTGCACACCGTCCTCACCCACGACAACGCGCCCCGGCTCGCCGAACCCGACGACCCGATCCTCGCCGTCCTCCAGAACGACCGGGTCCCGCACCACGGCTGGCCGATCGCCCTCGTCGTCGCCGAGTCCCCGGAGGCCGCCCGCACGGGGGCGGGGCGGCTGCTCGTCGAGTACGAGAGCGATGAGCACGACGTGACCCTCACCGAGGACCACCCGGGCCTCTACACGCCCGAGGAGGCCAACGGCGGCTTCCCCGCCGTCCGCAGGCGCGGCGACTTCGAGCGGTCCTTCGCCGCCGCCCCCGTCCAGATCGACGCCACCTACCGGATGAGCTCGCTGCACAACCACCCCATGGAGCCCCACGCCGCCACCGCGTGGTGGGAGGACGGGCACCTCACCGTCCACGACTCCAGCCAGGGTTCCAACGCCGTACGCAAGAGCCTCGCCCGGGTCTTCGGGCTGGACCCCGGCCGCGTCACCGTCGTCTCCGAGCACGTCGGCGGCGGCTTCGGCTCGAAGGGCACCACCCGCCCCCAGCCGGTCCTCGCCGCGATGGCCGCCCGCCACACCGGCCACCCGGTGAAGACGGTCTTCCCGCGCGCCCAGCTCGCGGAGGTCGTCGGTCACCGCGCCCCCACGATCCAGCGGGTACGCCTCGGCGCCGACCTCGACGGCACCCTGCACGCCGTCTCCCAGGAGATCGTCACCCACACCTCCACCATCAAGGAGTTCGTCGAGCAGGCCGCCGTACCCGCCCGCACGATGTACGGATCGCCCGCCAGCACGACCACCCACCGGGTCGCCGCGCTCGACGTCCCCAGCCCCTCCTGGATGCGCGCCCCGGGCGAGGCGTCCGGGATGTACGCGCTGGAGTCGGCCATGGACGAACTCGCCTGCGCCCTCGGCATGGACCCGGTCGAACTGCGCCTGCGCAACGACCCGGCCACCGAACCGGACAGCGGCCGCCCCTTCAGCAGCCGGGGCCTGGCCGCCTGTCTGCGCGAGGGCGCGGCACGCTTCGGCTGGCAGGGCCGCGACCCCCGCCCCGCCGCCCGCCAGGAGGGCCGCTGGCTCCTCGGTACGGGCGTGGCCTCGGCGACGTACCCCGTGCTCGTCTCCCGGTCCTCCGCACGCGCCCACGCGGCGGCTGACGGCACCTTCCGGATCGAGGTCAACGCCACCGACATCGGCACCGGGGCCCGGACCGTCCTCGCCCAGATCGCCGCGTCGGCGCTCGGCGTGGACGTGGAGAGCGTCGAGGTCCGGATCGGCTCCACCGACCTGCCCACCGCCCCGCTCGCCGGTGGCTCCTCCGGCACGGCCTCCTGGGGCTGGGCCGTGCACAAGGCGGCCACCGCGCTGGCCGACCGCCTCGCCGGTCACCGGGGCCCGCTGCCCGCCGAGGGGTTCACCGCCACCGGCGACACCGAGGAGGAGACGGCCGCCGACTCCCCGTACGCCCGGCACGCCTTCGGCGCCCACTTCGCCGAGACGGCCGTCGACTCCGTCACCGGGGAGGTCCGGGTGCGCCGGCTCCTCGGCGTGTATGCGGCCGGGAAGATCCTCAACGCCCGCACCGCCCGCTCCCAGTTCACCGGCGGCATGGTCATGGGCCTGGGCATGGCGCTCACCGAGGGGGCCGCCATCGACCCGGTCTTCGGCGACTTCACCGCCAAGGACCTGGCCTCCTACCACGTGCCCGTCAACGCCGACGCCCTCGACATCCAGGCGCACTGGATCGAGGAGGACGACCGCCACCTCAACCCGATGGGCTCCAAGGGCATCGGGGAGATCGGCATCGTCGGCACCGCCGCCGCCATCGGGAACGCGGTCCGCCACGCCACCGGGGCCCGGCTCCGCGAACTGCCGCTCACCCCCGACCGACTGCTCCCGTACCTCCTCTGACGACCGGGGCGTCGCGCTCCTCACCAGGGCCGACAGCTCATCTGTTGCGAGGACGGCACAGCCGAGTCACCCTGTTGAGTGACCCAGAAGTGATCAATGCTCACGCTTCGTGTTCGGGGGATGTTCGTACGACGGGGTGAAGCATGTGGGCCTCGTGGTGAGGAGCCTCGACGATGACCGTTCCACTCGACCGGCACTACTCGGTCGAACTGCAGGTGTCGGCAGAGCGCGTTTCCCAGGTGCGGCGCATCGTCGCCGCGCACCTTCGTCACTGGAGTCTCGAACTCCACATCCGGCCGGTGTGCCGGGCCATGGACGAACTCCTGACCAATGTCCACCGGCATGTCGGCGACGCCAACACGTGCGTCCTCGAACTCCGCTGGACCGGACGGCACGTCACCGTGTCCGTCGCCGACAACAGCGCCCGGATGCCGCGCCTGCTGCCGACGGGCGGCGGGCTGAGCCGGGTGATGGCCCTCAGCGACAGCTGGGGCACCTGCCGGACCACGGACGGCAAGGTGGTCTGGTTCACCCGCTACGCCCAGGCGCCGCAGACCGCGCGGCTGCTGCCTCACCCGCCGCTGCCGGGCGTCCGCGAGTCCCGCCGCACCCCGCTCGCGGCGCTCGTGTAACCGCAGCAACCCCCACCCGGCCGACGCGGAACGTGCCCCATCCGGCACGCATGATCCGCGTCGGCCGGGTACGTGCGGGGGAGAGGGGCCGCGTTGCGCCCGACGACGCGGCGCGGCACCGTCGACGTACCGATGCAAGGAGGCCACTGCCATGCCCATCGCGACGGTCAACCCCGCGACCGGCGAACTGATCAGGTCCTACGACGCCCTCGGCGAGGAGGAGACCGAACGCAGGATCACCGCCGCCCACACCACCTTCCAGCAGTACCGCACCACCCCCTTCGAGCAGCGCGCCGCCTGGCTGAACCGGGCCGCCGACCTGCTGGAGACGGACCGCGACACCATCGCCCGCACCATGACCCTCGAAATGGGCAAGCCGGTCACGGCGGCCCGCGCCGAGGCGGCCAAGTGCGCCAAGGCGATGCGCTGGTACGCGGCCCACGCCGAGCGCCTGCTCGCCGACGAGCACCCGGACCCCGATGACGTACAGGATTCCGGCGCCTCGCGCGCTCTGGTCCGCTACCGGCCGCTCGGCGTCGTCCTCGCCGTCATGCCGTGGAACTTCCCGCTCTGGCAGGTGGTGCGCTTCGCCGCCCCCGCCCTGATGGCGGGCAACACCGGCCTCCTCAAGCACGCGTCGAACGTCCCGCAGACCGCGCTCTACCTGGAGGACCTCTTCCACCGCGCCGGATTCCCGGCGGGCTGCTTCCGTACGCTGCTGATCGGCTCCGGCGCCGTCGAGGCTGTCCTGCGCGACCCCCGGGTCGCGGCGGCCACCCTCACCGGCAGCGAACCGGCGGGCCGCGCCGTCGCCGCCACCGCCGGGGACGAGATCAAGAAGACCGTGCTGGAGCTGGGCGGCAGCGACCCGTACCTCGTGCTGCCATCCGCCGACGTCGAGAAGGCCGCCGCCACCGCCGTCACCGCGCGCGTCCAGAACAACGGCCAGTCCTGCATCGCCGCCAAGCGGTTCATCGTCCACGCCGACGTGTACGACACGTTCGCCGAGCACTTCACCGCCGGGATGCGGGCCCTCACCGTCGGCGACCCGCTGGAGGAGACCACCGACATCGGGCCGCTCTCCAGCGAACAGGGCCGCACCGACCTGGAGGAGCTCGTCGACGACGCCGTGGAGCGCGGCGCCACCGTCCTGTGCGGCGGCGCCCGGCCCGACAAGCTCGACGGCGGCCTGGAGAACGGCTGGTTCTACAACCCCACCGTGCTCGCCGGGATCACCCCCGCCATGCGCATCCACCGCGAGGAGACCTTCGGCCCGGTCGCCACCCTCTACCGGGTCGCCGACCTCGACGAGGCCGTCCACCTGGCCAACGACACACCGTTCGGGCTCAGCTCCAACGTCTGGACGCGGGACGCGGGGGAGCGGGAGCGGTGCGCCCGCGACCTGGAGGCGGGCGGGGTCTTCTTCAACGGGATGACCGCCTCGCACCCGGCTCTGCCCTTCGGCGGGATCAAGCGCTCCGGTTACGGGCGCGAGCTGGCCGGGCACGGCATCCGCGAGTTCTGCAACGCGACCACGCTCTGGTACGGCCCCGAGGACTCCTGACCCCTCGGGGGTGGGAGGGGGGCCGCCTCCCACCGCCCCGGCGGCTCCGGCGATCATGGAGGGCGTCCGTTACCGCTCCGCCGGAGAGAGTTCTTCATGAAGCTGCGCTGCGCCGTGATCGAGGACTTCCAGTCCGCCGCCACCACCGTCGCCGACTGGTCCCCCGTCACCGCCGATGTGGAGGTCGTCACCTTCACCGAGCATCTGGGCTCCACGGAGGAGGTGGCCGCGGCCCTCGCGGAGTTCGACATCGTCGTCACGTTGCGCGAGCGGGTCCCGTTCCCGGCGGAGGTGTTCGCGCTGCTGCCCCGGCTGCGGCTGCTGATCGCCTCCGGCATGCGCAACTCCGTGATCGATTTCGCCGCCGCCGAGCGGCACGGGGTCACGGTCTGCGGTACCGCCAGCTCCTCCACCCCGCCCGTCGAGCTCACCTGGGCCCTGCTGCTCGGCCTCGCCCGCTCGATCGTCCCCGAGGCCAACGGCCTGCGCGCGGAGGGGCCCTGGCAGTCCACCCTGGGCGCCGATCTGCACGGCCGGACGCTCGGCCTGCTGGGTCTGGGCAAGATCGGCGGCCGGGTCGCGGAGGTCGGCCGGGCCTTCGGTATGGAGGTCGTCGCCTGGAGCCAGAACCTGACCGAGGAGCGTACGCGGGAGGTCGGGGTCACGCTCGCCGGGTCGAAGGAAGAGCTGCTGGAGGCCAGTGACTTCGTCTCCGTACACCTGGCGCTGAGCGAGCGGACCCGGGGTCTGATCGGCGCCGCCGAGCTCGCCCGGATGCGGCCCACCGCCTACCTGGTCAACACCTCGCGGGCCGCGATCGTCGACCAGGACGCCCTGCTCGCCGCTCTGCACGCCGGGACCATCGCCGGGGCCGGGATCGACGTGTTCGACGTCGAACCCCTGCCGTCCGGCCACCCGATGCGCACCGCCCCGCGCCTGCTGGCCACCCCGCACCTGGGCTATGTCTCCCGCGCCAACTACGCGACGTACTACGGGCAGGCGGTCGAGGACATCCGGGCGTTCCTGGACGGGGAGCCGGTGCGGCGGATCGGCTGAGGCCGCCTCCGTACGGTCGCGTACGGAGACGGCCTCGCGCGGTCGGGTGCGGCGGCGGCCCTGTGCGGTCGCAGACGGAGACGGCCTCCTGCGGTCGCGATGGAGGCGGCCCCGTGCGGTCGGTGGTGGCCTGCGGTCGTCAGAACCGCAGCGCCGCCGCGATCCTGCCGTGCTCGGCCAGGGAGTCGTCCGCGACGAACACCACGTCGGCCCCGCCGTCCAGCGCCGCCTCGATCAGCTCGTCCACGATGTCCTCGCGGACCTCCGGGTCCTCGGTCTGCGTGGTCCCCTCGGGGACCGGCTCCAGGTGGCCGTCGGTCACCCGGACGGTGCGCTGGAAGTGCTCCTCCACCGCGACCAGCCCCACCCGGCCCTCCCGGACGGCGGCCCACACCTCGTCGAGCCCGCCGGCGAACGTGTGGGCGCTGCGCGCGTTGTCGAGGCGCTTCTCCACGTCGGCCGTGGCCTGCCGGGCGCCCTCCGCCAGCGCGGGCCGCAGCTCCCTGAGGACCTCGGCGGGCGGCAGGTCGGCCGGTGCGCCCTTGGCGACGCGGCCGACGGCCGCCTTCGCGCTCTCGCCGACATCGTCCAGCAGGGACAGGGCGGGCGCGAGCCCCATCACGTACAGCGGACGCGGGTCCGAGGCCAGGACGGCGCGCAGCTTCTCGTCGACGGTACGGAAGAAGTTCCGCGTGTCCTCGTCGGTGAACGTGCTCGGGGTGTCCCCGATCCGCTCCTCGCGCTGAGGGTTGGGCGGCTCCTTCGGCGCGGTCAGGGGGAACCCTCCCGTCTCGCGCACCTCGATGCCCTGGTCCGTGCCGTTCCACAGGGTGGCGTGGTCGGCGGCGACGGTGAGCGCCCAGAACGGCCTCGCCCGGGCCTTCGCGGCGACGAGGTTGCGGGTGAGGTAGGTGTCGCTGAGGACCACCCGTTCGGGCGCGGTGCGCGGAAGCTGCCAGATCCGGTGTCCGTCGGCGGCGGCGAGGACGACCAGCGAGTCCAGGGCCCGGCGCGGGTCCACCTCGTCGGCCGCCCGGTCCAGCTCGGCCCTGATGGCGGCGGCCGTCTCCCGGCTCACCCGGGGATCGGCCTCCAGACGGTGGACCGCCTCCGCCACCAGGTTGCGCAGCCGCACCGGGTCCTGGGCGTTGTCGGGGGCCGTGCGGTGGGTCGGCATGGTCAGGGACAGGGCCGGATAGGGCCGGGTCGCCCGCAGCTCCCGCAACAGGTCGGCGGTCAGGGCGTCCGTGTCCATCGTTCCCTCCCGGGGCTCGAACCCGCTCCCGTATGAAGCGGATGCTTCGACGAGTCAATTCATACCTTTTGATCCTAATATGGGCGAGTTGGTGATCATCGGTTGCGCGAAGCGCCTGCGATGCCCACGCTCGCGGCCTCCTCGTGCCCGTTTGTCCTCTCCTCATCCCTCGATATCCCCTCGATATCCCCTCGATATCCCCTCGATTGGACGGACCGTCCGTGAAAGCGAACCTCCACCGCCGCAGGGCCCGTCTCCTGGTGTCCGCCGCGGCCGTCGTCCTCCTGGCCGCCACCGCCGCCTGCGGCTCCGACACCACCAGTGAGGGCACCTCCCGGAGCGTGCGGACGCTCACCCCGGAGCACTCCGAGCACACGGAGTCCTCCGAGTCCCCGCACGCCGAACCGGAGGGGTCACCGTCCGAGGGGGAGAGCCCGCGCACCCAGCGCAGCTTCGCCGCCTCCGTATCCGCCGAGACCGAACGCGTCCGGCGGGAGGCCGCCGAGAAGCTCGAAGGCGTCCAGGGCCGGGGCAACGCGGTGGGGGACGTCTCGGTGAACGGGCTCCCCGTCACCGCCTCGGAGGAGGTCCGCAGCGCCCTCGTCCGGGTCACCAACCCCACGGACGAACCGGCCTTCTACGCCGTGAAGGTGGAGTTCGTCGACGCGGAGGACCAGGTCCTCGACACGGTCGTCGTCGGGGTGGAGGACGCCCCGCCGGACCGTACGGTCACCGCCCAGGCCAACAGCCGCGAGGCCGCCGGGGTGAAGACCTTCCCCCGGGTCGCCCAGGCCGAGCGCGACTGAGAAGGAGACGCAGATGAGTGCCACCGACGCGGTGACCGACTCGCTCAACAGGATGCGCGCCGAATTCGGCGACGTCCCCGGCGGCCGTACGGCCGACTACATCCCGCAGCTGGGCCTCGCCGACCCGGACGCCTTCGGGCTGGCCCTGGTCAGCATGGACGGCCACCGCTACAGCGCGGGCGAGGCCGAGGTGCCCTTCACCATCCAGTCGGTCTCCAAACCCTTCATCTACGCCCTCGCGCTCTCCGTCCTCGGCCTGGACGAGGTGAGCCGGTGGGTGGGCGCCGAGCCGAGCGGCGACGCGTTCAACGCCATCAGCCTCGAACCCGGCACCGGCCGCCCCGCCAACGCGATGGTCAACGCCGGGGCCATCGTCACCACCGCCCTGATCCCCGACACCCCCGGCGAACCCGCCTTCGACCGCGTCCTGCACTGCCTCGGCCGCTTCGCCGGGCGGGAACTGGACGTGGACGAGGAGGTGTTCACCTCCGAGGCGATGACCGGCGACCGCAACCGGGCGCTCGCCTACCTGATCCGCTCCACCGGCACCATGCCCGTCGACCCGGTGCTCGCGGTGGACCGGTACTTCCGTCAGTGTGCGGTACGGGTCACCGCGCTCGACCTCGCCACGATGGCCGCGACCCTCGCGTACGGCGGGGTCAACCCGGTCACCCGCGAGCAGGTCGTCCCGGCGGAGGTCGCCGCCCGGGTGCTCGCCGTGATGGCCACCTGCGGGATGTACGACGGTTCGGGGGAGTGGCTGCTGCGCATCGGGCTGCCCGCCAAGAGCGGGGTCTCCGGCGGGCTGATCGCGGTCGGCCCGGCCCGCTTCGGCCTCGCCACCTACAGCCCGCCGCTGGACACCTCCGGCAACTCGGTGCGCGGTCAGGCGGCGCTCCGGGCGCTCTCGGAGCGGTACGGGCTCCATCTGATGCTCAACCCCGCGCTGCCCGGCTCCACCGTCAGCCTCGTCACCACCGCCGACGACCTGCCCACCGCGCCCTCGGCCGATCACGAGCGGGAACTGCACGAGAAGGTCGGCGTGGTCGCCGCGCAGGGGGCCATCGACTTCACGGCGGCCGAACGCGTGCTGTACGCGCTGGACGAGTCGGGGACCGACGGGAGGGGGTCGGTCGTGCTGGACCTGCACGACGTGACCGCCATCGACTCGGTCGCGCTGGGGATGCTGCACATCGGTCTCGGCCGGCTCTCCGCCGACGGCCGGCGCGCCGCGGTCGTCGACCCGCGCGACCTGCTCGGCCCGCCGGACATCGTCCGGGAGGGCACCGGCCAGGACCTGCCGCGCTACGCGACCCGCGAGGCCGCCGTGGCGGGCTGTGCGAGGACCCTGGCCGGTGAGGACTGACCCGGGCCGGGGCTACCAGATGGCCCCGACCCACTCGGGGTGGTCGATGAACGGGTTCCGGTTGTGCTGGAACCGCTCGAATATGACGTCGTTACGCCGCTTCTCGAAGGCGTCCGGCGGGTCCTGCTCGTTCCACTGCTTCAGCACGGACAGCCTGCCCATCTTCGGGGCCGAGCCGTTGTTCACCCGGTCGTTGGGTTCGAGGTCGGCGAAGGAGTCGTTGCCCTCGTAGCGCACCGCCATGTAGAGGATCATGCGGGCGACGTCCCCCTTGACCGCGTCGCGCGGTTCGAAGGAGTCGCCGTCGGTGTAGTTGCCGGGCGCCTCGCCCAGTTGGCTGCCGCCGTTGTCGAAGTCCTTGTTGCCGCGGGCGGAGTTGACCGAGACGTCCTCGGGGCGCAGATGGTGGATGTCGGTGCCCGGGCCCGTGGCCGTAGCGAAGCCGCCGTGCGACTTGGCCCAGACGTGCTCGCGGTTCCACTGGTCGGCGTTGCCGCCGTTGTCGTTCTTGGACTGGGAGCGCCCGGTGTAGAGCAGGATCACGTTCGAGGGGTTGGCGGGGTCCTCGTCGGTGGCCTTGAGGGCGTCCCACACCTGGCTGTAGGAGAGCTTGGTCTGGTCGCTGATGATCGTGTGCAGGGCGGCCTTGAGCTCGGCGCCGGTCTTGCCGAGGGCGTCCCGGTAGTACGTGTCGTCGAGTGCGGCGGCGAGGGCGGTGGGGCGGTCGGGCGGGGTGTCGGCGGGGGCCGCCGCCGCGGTGCCCGCGAGGAGGGCGACGGCGGCGGCGGTGGCCAGAAGCGGACGCGCGTAGACCTGATGGCGACGGGACATGTGGGGTGTCCTCTCGGAACGCGGGCACCACGGCGCCCGCCCTGGGTGGGGGCGCTCGTCGGGGTGCCGTGCGGTGGGTGGTACCGGGAGCGTCGCACACGGACCGTGGCCCGGGTGTGAACGCTGTGTACCTATCATGTGCAGGTCAATATGGGGCGCGGCCGGGCGGCTGCCCGGCGGCCCAGTCGCGCAGGGCCCGAAGTGGTGGAAGCCGACGACGCACTCGGCGTCCCGGGCCCGCTTCACTCTCCCGGGTGGCCGGACCTCTCGGATGCGGCCCGGCCCGTACGGCGCGAGAATTGCCGCAAGGACGAGGAGGAGCGGCATGAGCGAAGACCCCGAATCCGTATCCGAGGCCGCGCCCGAGGTGCGGGGCGTCACCCCCGACCGGCTGCTGCACACGGGCGCGAGCGACCGGCCGAGCCCGGAGGACGTGGTGCTCGCCTCCGGGCGGGACCTGAATCCGCAGACCCTGGAATGGGCGCGTCGCAAGCTGGCCGAGGAGGGGCGTTCCGCCCTCGACAAACAGCTGCCCTGAACCAGGGCCCATGGCTGAACCACGGCACACGGCTGAACCGGCCATGGCGCCCGCCTCACCGGGGAAGGCCCGCCCGGGGGCCCGGCCGGCCGGGCCCCCGGGGTGATGGGGCCGAGGGGCCGGGGAGCGTGTGGGGCGCCCCCGGCCCCTCGGTTAGCCTGAGTGACATATGAACCGTTTGACGACCTCACAGGGCACTTTCGAGCTCGCCCGCTTCCCCGAGCACCCCCGCGACCCCTTCCGGGCCTGGGACGCCGCCGACGAGTACCTGCTCCGGCAGCTCACGGACGCCGAGACGGGGCCCGTCGACCTCTCGGGCACGGTCGCCGTCCTGGGGGACCGGTGGGGTGCCCTGGCCACCGCGCTGGCCGCCCACCGGCCCGTTCAGATCAGCGACTCCTACCTGGCCCGGCGCGCCACCGAGGCCAACCTCGGCCGTAACGGTCTGGACCCGGACTCCGTGACGCTGCTGTCCTCGCGCGACACCCCGCCGGGCCGCGTCGACGTCCTGCTGGTACGGGTGCCCAAGTCCCTGGCGTTCCTGGAGGACCAGCTCCACCGGCTCGCCCCGGCCCTGCACGCGGGCACGGTGGTCATCGGCACCGGCATGGTCAAGGAGATCCACACCTCCACCCTCAAGCTCTTCGAGCGGATCATCGGGCCGACCCGCACCTCCCTCGCGGTGCGCAAGGCGCGGCTCATCTTCTGCACCCCCGACCCCGCGCTGCCGCGTACGCCGAGCCCGTGGCCGTACCGCTACGAGCTCCCCGGGGACGTGGGCCCGGTCTCCGGCCGCACCGCCGTCAACCACGCCGGGATCTTCTGCGCCGAGCGCCTGGACATCGGCACCCGCTTCTTCCTGAAGCACCTGCCCAGACGATCCGGACCGGTCCGGATCGCCGACCTGGGCTGCGGCAACGGCGTCCTCGGCCTCTCGGCGGCGCTCGCCAACCCCGACGCGCACATCACCTTCGTCGACGAGTCGTACGGGGCCGTCGCCTCCGCCGAGGAGACGTTCCGCCTGGGCGCTCCGGAGGGCGCGAAGGCGGACTTCCTGGTCGGCGACGGACTCACCGGGCCGGCCCCGGGCAGCCTGGACCTGGTGCTCAACAACCCGCCGTTCCACTCCCACACGGCGACCACCGACGCCACCGCGCGCACGATGTTCACCGGCGCGCGCACCGCGCTGCGGCAGGGCGGCGAGCTCTGGGTGGTCGGGAACCGGCACCTCTCGTACCACACCCATCTGCGCCGGATCTTCGGCAACTGCACCACGGTCGCGGGCGACCCCAAGTTCGTCGTCCTGCGCGCCGTCAAGCGCTGAGCGCCCAAGAGCCGCGTCCCCGGCCCTTCCGGATTCTTGCAACACGTTCTACTGTGTGCGCCGCCGCACACGGGCGCCGCAGAAGCGAGAACTCCGGAGGGGCCGTGCACCTCGAATACACGTCTGAACAGCAGCGGTTGCGTACCGAACTGCGTCACTACTTCGCCGCCCTGGTCCCCGACAACGCCTACGCCCGCTACGCGGAACCCGCCGCCCAGAAACGCTTCTACCGCGAGACGATCCGCCGCCTCGGCGCCGACGGCTGGCTGGGGGTGGGCTGGCCGACGGAGTACGGCGGCCGGGGGCTGACCCCGATGGAACAGTTCATCTTCTTCGACGAGGCGGCCCAGGCGGGCGTGCCGCTGCCGCTGATGGCCCTGAACACCGTCGGGCCCACGATCATGCGGTTCGGCACCGACGAGCAGAAGGCGTACTTCCTGCCGAAGATCCTCGCCGGGGAGACCGACTTCGCCATCGGCTACAGCGAACCGGACGCCGGTACCGACCTCGCCGCGCTCAAGACCCGCGCGGTCCGCGACGGGGACACGTACATCGTCAACGGCCAGAAGATCTGGACCACCAACGGCGACACCGCCGACTGGGTCTGGCTCGCCGTGCGCACCGACCCCGAGGCCCCGCCGCACAAGGGCATCACCATGCTCCTGGTCCCCACGAGCGACCCCGGCTACTCCTGCACCCTGATCAACACCCTCGCCTCGCACGACACCACGGCCGGCTACTACGAGAACGTCCGGGTCCCCGTCTCCCACCGTGTCGGCGAGGAGAACCAGGGCTGGCGGCTCATCACCAACCAGCTCAACCACGAACGCGTCACCCTCGCCGCCCACGGCACCATGGCGGTCCGCGCCCTGCACAACGTCCAGCGCTGGGCCGCCGCCACCATGCTCACCGACGGCCGCCGCGTCATCGACCTCGGCTGGGTCCGCGCCCTGCTCGCCCGCACCCACACCCGCCTGGACGCCATGAAACTGCTCAACTGGCAGATGGTCTCCGCCCTCCAGGACGCGACCCTCACCCCGCAGGACGCCTCGGCCGTCAAGGTCTACGGCTCCGAGGCCCGCCGCGACGCCTACGCCTGGCTGATGGAGATCACCGGCTCGGCGGGACCGCTGAAGGAGGGCTCCGCCGGTGCGGTGCTCCACGGCGAACTCGAACGCGGCTACCGGTCGGCGGTCATCTTCACCTTCGGCGGCGGCAACAACGAGATCCAGCGCGAGATCATCTCCTGGATCGGACTGGGAATGCCGCGCGTACGGAGATGACGCACCGTCACCGGGAAGGCCCCGAAAGGGCTTCCGGTGCCCCCAGGAACCGACTGCCCGTCACCGGACCGGTGACGGGCAGTCGTTCTGTCCCCGCGACTGGACCGTCTGAAGGTCGAGAAGGAACTACCGGTCGGCGGCGTAAGTGCCTAAGATCATGCGTTGCAGCAAAGAGTGCATTTGCTGACCCAAGCGGGCCTCCCTGTCGGCGACTTGATTGACTTGTGCCGACAAGGGGGACCATCGAACCGGTTAGGGGATTTCTGCGTGCAAAGCGGGGGTTTGCTTCCCGGAGTCCGTGCCGCATCCGGCGGGCCGGAAGCCGCCCGGGTCCGTATCCGCCCGGTCTCCGTACGGTGCGGACCGCACCTCGTTAGGTGTACCCACCAAGGGCGATCTCCGGCCGCGAAACATTCTTTTGCGCCATTGTCGGGGCTGTCCCCGTCCAAGGGTTGCCCCGCCACGGTGATGGGCGGTTTCCTCGCCACAGCTCCTCTTCCCGGGCATGATCCACACCCGCCCCGACGTGCCTCTTTCCCCCTTCCAACTGGAGATTTCGTGCAGTTTCCCGGCCGTGGTTTCCCCACGCTCCCCCCGCTCGCGATACCCGGCGCCGACGCGCCGTCGGCCGGTGAGCGCTGATGTGGGTGTACGGCGTTCTGGCGCTCGCCCTGCTGGCCGCGGCGGTCGGCGGCCTGTCGGCCCGGCGGGCCCGGGCGTCCGCCCGCGCCGCCAGGGCCGACACCGAACTGCTGCGGCAGCAGGCGGAGTTGCAGCAACACCAGTCGGCGCTCCAGAAGCAGCATGACGACAAGCTGGCCGAGAACCTGCGGGCCGAGGTGGAACGCCACCGGGCGGAGGCCGCCCGCGCCGACGAGTACTCCCAGGCCGCGGTAAGGGAGTTCGTGTATCTGGCGGAGACCCGGCTGCCCGCCATGGTGGGCGCGCTGCGCCATCCGGGCCGTCAGATGCCGGGCCCGGCCGATGTCAGCCTGATGTCGACACCGGTCGGCGCCGCCTGCGACCAGGTGCTCAGGAAGGCCGCCGCCGCTCTGGAGGACGAGCGCGTCCGGACCGACGAGGCGGCGCAAGCGGTTCTGCGTACGGTGATGGGGAGCTTCCGGGCCCAGGCCGCCCAGGCGGAGGTGCTGGCCGAGCGGGTCCAGCGCCAGATGGACGGCTCCGACCTGCTGAAGTCCATGTACGAGCTGGACGAGAACCTGGTGCTGATGCGCCGGCTGGCCCAGCGCACCGCGGTGGCCTGCGGGGACGCGCCCGGTACCGCGCGGGAGAACACCCCCGTCGCCATCGCCGTGGCCACCGCCCAGTCCCGGGTGCGGGAGCACCGCCGGGTGTCCGTGGTGAACCACGTGCCGCGCGAGGCCGACGGCCAGATCCTGGCCCTCCAGGCCCCGGTCGCCGAACCCCTGATCATGGTCTTCGCCGAGCTGCTGGAGAACGCCGTGTACTCCTCGGTGGGCTCCACCCAGGTCCGGGCGGAACTGCACCGCACGGCGACGGGCGTGCTCGTGATGATCTCCGACAGCGGCCCCGGCCTGGACACCGTGGAGAAACAGCGGTTCGTGCAGCTGATGCTGGCCTCCGACCGGCGGCTGCTGCTGTCCGACCTCGGCTCGCCGCCTCGGCTCGGACTGGCCACGGTGGGGCGCCTCGCGGCCCGGTTCGACGGGCTGAGCATCACCATGGACCCGTCGTCGGCCCGGGGGGTCTGCGTGAACGTCCACATCGACAACAGCCTTCTCGTCGCCGTCAGCGAACCGGCCAGGCCCGCCGCGTCGGGGGCGAAGCTCCAGCCGATCGCCTCGCCCAAGCCCGTCCCGGCCCCGCGGCCCGAGCCGGCCGGGCCCGCCGAGGAGGAGCGGCCCCGGCCCGCGCTCCCGGCCAGGAGCAGCGCCGACGGGTTCCCGACCCGACGGCGCAAGTCCCCCGACACGGCCCCCTCCGCCGTGCCGGACGCGCCCCCCTCCGCACCAGAGCGCGACCCCGCGGCGGTCCGCTCCGCCTACGCGTCCATGCAGTCCGGCGCCCAGCGGGCCCGGTCCGAACAGAGAGGACCGGAAACCGCCGGTCCCGCCCCTACCTCCACCACCTCTTGGGAGACACGATGAGCAGCCCTGGCCGTTACCGTGCGTCCGGCACGCCCCTGGCCGAGCGCAGGGACTACTCCGAGCACGCCCAGCGCCTGTTCGACGACACCGGGGCGCAGGCCGTCGTCCTGTTCACCGGTGACGGGATCATCGCGGGCCGGAACCAGGAGGCCAGCCAGGAGCAGGCGGAGCAGGCGTCCGCGATCTGCACCTCCCTCTTCAGTACCGCCCTCACCGCGTCGGAGCTCTTCCCGGTGGACGGGGCCGGGGAACTGCCGCTGCGCCAGGTGACCGTGGAGGACGGCAACAGGTTCGTCATCGTGGCCCAGGCCGGCTCCAACGTCCGCGTGGTCGTCTACACGCACCCCGGCGCCGACCTCGGCGCGGTGTCCTACAAGATCGCGCGGTTCGCCGAGTACTTCGCCCCCAAGGTCGCGGGCCGTGCGCAGGCGTGAGCAGCCGCGCGAAGTCCCCGCGTATCTCGCGACCGGGGGCCGGACGCGGCCCCGGCAGGAGCTGCCGGACCTGCTGACCCGCCTGGTCTGGGCACGGGCCGAGACCGACGGAGGTCTCGACCCGCCGCAGCAGGCCCTGCTCGACGTGGTCAAGGGAGGCTCCCTGACGCTGGCCGACGCCGGCGCCTACCTCCGCCTGCCTCCCGCCGCGATCCGGGTACTCACGTGTGACCTGCTGGAACTGGACCTCATCCAGGTCGTCGTTCCCGCAGTCCGCTCCGACATCTCACTCCTGGAGAACGTCCTCAATGGACTCCGCAATCTCAAGGACACCGCCTAGCTCCCCCGGCTACGTCCCGGCGGGCTCCCCGCTCGTCAAACTGATCGTGGCGGGAGGATTCGGGGTCGGCAAGACCACTCTGATCCAGTCCGTCTCCGAGGTCAGGTCCCTCCACACCGAGGAGGCCCTGACCGCCCCGAGCGCCCTCGTCGACCGCGTCGACTTCACCCCCGACAAGACCAGCACCACGGTCTCGATGGACTTCGGGCGCCTCACCCTCTCCACCGGCGCCGCCGACCCCCCGGTGCTCTACCTGTTCGGCACCCCGGGCCAGACCCGCTTCAAGCAGGTGTGGGAGGACCTCGCCTACGGGGCGCACGGCGCGCTGCTCATCCTGGACCTGCGGCGCCCCGACGACTCCTACGACGCCCTGGACCTGGTGGAGCGCTCCGGGGTGCCCTACGTCGTCGCGGTGAACGACTTCCCCGACGCCCCCTACGTCCCCGACGCCCAGGTACGGGCCGGGCTGGACCTCGCCGACCACACGCCGCTGATCCACTGCAACGCCCGGGACCGCAACTCCTCCATCGACGCTCTGATCGCCCTCGTCCGGCATGTACTGGACACCTACCGCCAGGACGCCGCCTGATGACCTCCCTACCGGCTCCGCCTTACTACTGCCTGTACACCGAGCACTTCGCCCAGGCGGCCAACCGCGCCACGTACTACTCGAACATGCGTGAGCACTACGGAGCCCTGGCCCCCGTCGAGATCGTGCCCGGCATCATGGGATGGCTGGCGGTCTCCTACGAGGCCGCGCAGCAGATCCTGCTCGACCAGGTGAACTTCAAGAAGAACCCGACGGGCTGGGCGTCCCGCCTTCCCCCGGACCACCCGGTGCTGGGCATGCTCGGCCCACGGCCCAACCCGCTGTTCACCGACGGGGATGAGCACGCCCGCTACCGCCAGGTCGTCTCCGACGCGTTCGCCGGTGTCGAACCGCACCATCTGCGGGACACCGTCCGGGTGGTGGCCGACCACCTCATCGACCGGTTCGCCGCCGAGGGGGAGTGCGACCTGATCGGGCAGTACGCCCGCCCGCTGCCCTCCTACCTGTTCAACCGGCTCTTCGGCCAGTCCGACGACGACGCCCCCCGGCTGGTCGCCTCCCTGGCCGGCCTCATGGAGGGCGTGGACGCCGCGGCCGCCGCCACGGCGGAGTTCGAGCGGTACATGGGCGACCTGCTCGCCGCGAAGACGGCCAACCCCGGACCGGACATGGCCACGGCGATGATCCAGCACCCCGAGGGCCTCACCCCGATGGAGCTGCTGCACAACTTCGTGCTGACCGTCGCGGCCGGACAGGAACCCACGACGAACCTCATCGGCAACGGCCTGTTCGAATACCTCATCGACGACGACCTCTACACCGAGGTGGTCAACGGAACGCTCGACGTCCAGCCGCTGATCAACCGCGTCCTGGCCACCCGCCCGCCCATGGCGAACTACAGCGCCCACTACGCCCGCCACCCCATGCACTTCCACGGCCACAACCTCCCGGCCGACATGCCCGTCCTGATCTCTTACGAGGCCGTCGGCCACGACCCCGCCGTGCTCGGCACCGGAGCCCATATGGCCTGGTCGCAGGGGCCGCACGCGTGCCCCGCCATCGGCATGGCCGAGACCATCGCCTCCATCGCCATCAGCCAGCTCATCCACCGGATTCCCGACCTCCAGCTCGGGGTCCCGGCCGCCGAGATCCGCAACCGCCCCGGCCCCTACCACCACGCGCTGGCCGCCATGCCCGCCCGCTTCACCCCGGTCCGGGCCAGAACCCGCAGCGAAAAGCCGTGGCCGTCGAACCCCTACACCAGCACGACGGCCGACGACCGCGACGCCGAACCCCCGCCGCTCCCGCAGAACTGGCAGACCTGGCTGCCCGCCGAGTGCCCCGTCGGCCACAGTCGGCGACCGCCTGTGTGACACCCCCCGCCCCGCCCTGCCCCCAGCGCCGAACTGTTCGAGGGAGTAAACACGATGGACGTCTTCAAGCTCGACCCCGCGGCCTCCGACCGGATCGGGGAGGACGCCGCACTGCGCGCCCGAGGCCCCCTCACCCAGGTGGACATCCTGGGCGTACAGGCATGGGCCGTCAGCAACCCCCAGATCCTCAAGGGCCTCCTGAACGACAAACGCGTCTCGAAGGACCCCCGCCAGCACTACCCGGAGTTCGAGTCCGTGGCCGCCCGGTGGCCGCTGGCCACCTGGATCGTGGTGCAGAACATGTTCACCGCCTTCGGAGCGGACCACCGCAAGCTCCGCAGGCTCGTCGCCCCCGCCTTCAGCGCGCGGCGCACCGCCCAGATGGTCCCCGTCATCCAGGAGATCGCCGCCGGACTGCTCGACGCGATGGAGGAACGGGCGCGGCGCGGTGAGACCGTCGACGTGCGCGCCGAGTTCGCCCACAAGCTGCCGATCCAGGTGATCTTCCGGCTCATGGGCCTCGCCCCGGAGTGGGAGGCCAAGCTGGCCGGACCCGTCCACAACGTGTTCGCCACGATGCTTCCCGAGGACGAGCAGCGGGCCAACTACCAGAACCTGGGACAGCTGCTCTCCGACTTCGTGGCGGAGAAGCGGGAGCGGCCCGGCGACGACCTGACCGGCGATCTGATCACGGCCAGCGACGAGGGCACCCAGCTCTCCGGGCACCAGCTCGTCGACACCCTGATCCTCGTCATCAGCGCGGGCTTCGAGACCACGGTCGGTCTCATCACCAACGCCCTGCACAACCTCCTCACCCACCCCGACGAGCTCCGTACCGTCCGGGAGAACCCGGCCGAGGGCTGGGACGCCGTGGTCGAGGAGACGCTGCGCCGGGACGCCCCCGTGGCGTTCCTCCCCCTGCGGTACGCCGTCGAGGACATCGACGTGGCGGGCGTCCGCATCGGGAAGGGGGAGGCGATCCTCGCCGCCTACAGCGCCGCGGGCCGCGACACCTCGGCCCATGAGAAGGCCGACACGTTCGATGTGCGGCGGCCCGACAAGACCCACCTCTCCTTCGGCCACGGCGTGCACTTCTGCATCGGCGCGCCCCTGGCCCGCGCGGAGGGCACCATCGCGCTCTCGGCCTTCTTCGAGCGCTTCCCCGACGCACGGCTCGCCGACGAAGGGGCCCGCCCGGCGCCGATGGAGTCCATCATCAGCAACAGCCCCCGGGAACTGCGGGTCCAGCTGCTGCCGTCCGCCGACCGGCCGAGGGCGGGAGCGCTCGCCTGACCGGACGTTCCGGAATCCGTCCCCCGGCCCGTCCCCGGGCCGGGGGACGGGTTCGTCCTGCCCGCCGCCCGGATCGGCCGATCCCGCTGCCGGGCGGGGCCGGAGCGGCGAGAATGAAACGTACCGTTCGAGCTCGTGAGGCCGAGCCGGGGCCGCCGGAGACACAGGTGGGCGGCGGCTCCGCGCAACAGATGGAGAGATGATGGGCAAGGCCGAGAGAACCGGATCGCGGGGGCCCGCGCAGCCGGTCGCCGACAGCCATGAAGTGATCCGTGTGCACGGAGCGCGCGAGAACAACCTCAAGGATGTCGACATCGAGATCCCCAAACGCCGGCTGACGGTGTTCACCGGGGTCTCCGGCTCCGGCAAGAGTTCTCTGGTGTTCAACACGATCGCCGCGGAGTCCCAGCGGCTGATCAACGAGACCTACAGCGCCTTCGTCCAGGGCTTCATGCCCACGCAGGCCCGCCCCGAGGTCGACGTGCTCGAAGGGCTGACGACGGCGATCATCGTCGACCAGCAGCGGCTGGGCGCCGACCCCCGCTCCACGGTCGGCACCGCCACCGACGCCAACGCGATGCTGCGCATCCTCTTCAGCAGGCTCGGCAAGCCCCACATCGGATCGCCCAACGCGTTCTCCTTCAACGTGGCCTCGGTCAAGGCCAGCGGCGCGATCACGGTCGAGCGGGGCGCCGGGACGAAGACGGAGAAGCAGACCTTCACCCGTACCGGCGGCATGTGCGTGCGCTGCGAGGGCCGGGGCACGGTCTCCGACATCGACCTCACCCAGCTGTACGACGACACCAAGTCGATCGCCGAGGGCGCGTTCACCATCCCCGGCTGGAAGTCGGACAGCTGGTGGACCGTGCGGACCTACGCCGAGTCGGGCTTCCTCGACCCGGAGAAGCCGATCCGGAAGTTCACCAAGAAGGAGATGCAGGACTTCCTCTACCGGGAGCCCACCAAGGTGAAGGTCGAGGGCGCCAACCTCACCTTCGAAGGGCTCATCCCCAGAATCCAGAAGTCGTTCCTCTCCAAGGACAAGGAGGCGATGCAGCCGCACATCCGCGCCTTCGTGGAACGCGCGGTCACCTTCACCACCTGTCCCGAGTGCGAGGGCACCCGGCTCAGCGAGGGCGCCCGGTCCTCGAAGATCAAGAAGATCAACATCGCCGACGCCTGCGCGATGCAGATCAGCGACCTGGCCGACTGGGTCCGCGACCTGGACGAGCCCTCGGTGGCGCCGCTGCTCGGCGCCCTGCTCGGCACCCTCGAATCGTTCGTGGAGATCGGCCTCGGCTACCTCTCGCTCGACCGCCCCTCGGGCACCCTGTCGGGCGGTGAGGCGCAGCGCGTCAAGATGATCCGCCACCTGGGCTCCTCGCTCACGGATGTGACGTACGTCTTCGACGAGCCCACCATCGGCCTCCACCCGCACGACATCCAGCGGATGAACGACCTGCTGCTGCGGCTGCGGGACAAGGGCAACACCGTGCTCGTCGTGGAGCACAAGCCGGAGGCGATCGCCATCGCCGACCACGTCGTCGACCTCGGCCCCGGCGCGGGCGGCGCGGGCGGCACCGTCTGCTTCGAGGGCACCGTGGAGGGGCTGCGGGCCGGTGGCACCCTCACCGGCCGTCACCTGGACGACCGGGCCGTCCTCAAGGACGAGGTCCGCAAGCCCACCGGCACGCTGGAGATCCGCGGCGCCTCCGCCCACAACCTCCAGGACGTCGACGTCGACATCCCGCTCGGGGTGCTCTGCGTGGTCACCGGAGTCGCGGGCTCCGGAAAGAGCTCGCTCATCCACGGATCGATCCCGGCCGGTGAGGACGTCGTCTCCATCGACCAGACCGCGATCCGCGGCTCGCGCCGCAGCAACCCGGCCACGTACACCGGTCTCCTCGACCCGATCCGCAAGGCGTTCGCCAAGGCCAACGGCGTGAAGCCCGCCCTGTTCAGCGCCAACTCCGAGGGCGCCTGCCCCACCTGCAAGGGCGCCGGGGTCATCTACACCGACCTGGCGATGATGGCGGGCATCGCCACCGTCTGCGAGGAGTGCGAGGGCAAGCGGTTCGAGGCATCCGTGCTCGACCACCACCTCGGCGGCCGGGACATCAGCGAGGTCCTCGCGATGTCGGTGGACGAGGCCGTGACCTTCTTCGCCGAGGGCGAGGCCCGCACCCCCGCCGCGCACAAGATCCTCACCCGCCTCTCCGAGGTCGGGCTCGGCTACCTCAGCCTCGGCCAGCCCCTCACCACGCTCTCCGGCGGTGAGCGCCAACGGCTCAAGCTGGCGGTCCACATGGGCGAGAAGGGCGGTGTGTACGTCCTCGACGAGCCGACCACCGGTCTGCACCTGGCCGATGTGGAGCAGCTGCTCGGGCTGCTCGACCGGCTCGTCGAGTCCGGCAAGTCCGTGATCGTCATCGAGCACCACCAGGCGGTCATGGCACACGCCGACTGGATCATCGACCTCGGCCCCGGCGCCGGACACGACGGCGGCCGGATCGTCTTCGAGGGCACCCCGGCCGACCTCGTCGCCGACCGCTCCACCCTCACGGGGGAGCACCTCGCGGCGTACGTCGGGGACTGACGGATCGTGCGGTACGGGGGCGGGGTCGTCGCCCCGGCCCCGTACCCGCCCTCCCGGATCAGGACGGCCGGTCGCGGCCGAGCCACGACGGGACCTCGGGAACATCCGCGTCCCACGCCCGCGGCGGCTCGGGCGGCGGCGGCTCCGGGCGCCGCCGCACCGGCCGGGGAGGCGGCCGTACGGCCTCCGGTTCCGGCTCCGGGACCGCCGGAGGTACGGGCTCCGGCTCCGGCGCAGCGCTGTCGTACAGCTGCTCGACCACCGTGAACCGGCAGTGGAAGCTCTGCATCGCCCCGTCCAGGACGAGCACGAACCCGTCCCGCTCCCGGTAGAGCCTCCGGCGCTTCGGACTGGTCGGATGCACCGGCCGGTACGCCTCGGCCCGCTGCCGCAGGACCTCCATCGCCTCCTCGCGGGTGCCGTCCACATGGTCCAGGACGCTTCCCGACCAGACCCTGCGCTGGCCCCCGAACCCGAGGTTCTGCTCCACCAGCAGCCCCCACCTGGGCATGATGTCCCCCGCTCGTCGATCGTGCCACCGTGCCGCGACCGCCCCCTGCCGTGAAGGGGCACCGCGTCGTACCATTGTTCCCGATCTTGTCGCGCGGCCCGGCACCGCCCGGTCCGGCCGCCGGACACCCCCGAGTTCACCGCCCCGACGTCACCGCCCGAGCACATCGCCGAGCCGGAGGTACCCGCGGATGAACGACGCCGACCCCGGACTCTTCGGTCCCCGATCGGTCACCTGGCAGATGCACGGCGACCCGATGATGTGGATCGCGGGCGTCCGCGCCCTCTACCTCCAGGCCCTCCACCCGCGCGCTGTCCGGGGCGTCACCCAGAATTCCGACTTCCGCAGCGACGCCTGGGGCAGGCTCCTGCGCACCGCCTCCTTCGTCGGGACCATCACCTACGGCACCACCGAGGCCGCCGAACAGGCGGGCGCCCGGGTACGGAAGATCCACCGCATCCTCAAGGCCACCGACCCGGAAACCGGGGAGACGTACGGCATCGACGAACCGGAGCTCCTGCTCTGGGTGCACTGCGCCGAGGTCGACTCCTACCTCCAGGTCCAGCGCCGCTCCGGCTTCCCCCTCACCGACGCCCAGGCCGACCGTTACGTCGGTGAACACCGCGCCGGCGCCCGCCTCGTCGGCCTCGACCCCGCCCGGGTCCCCGCCACCGCCGCCGAGCTCGCCGCCTACTTCGAACGGGTGCGGCCCGAACTCGCCGCGGGACCCGAGGCCGCCGACGTCGACGCCTTCCTCCGCGACCCGCCCGTCCACCCCCTGCTCCGCCCGGCGCGCGCCCTGCTGTGGCGGCGCGTGGCGGCACTCGCCTACCAGTCACTGCCCCCGTACGCCCACGCGCTGTACGGCAGACCCGCCCCGCCGCCGGCCACCGTCGACCGGCGGCTGCGCGCCACCGGGGCCGTCCTGCGGGCGATCCCGGCCCGGCTGCGCTGGCAGCTGCCACCGGGCCACATCCTCAAGGCCGTGGCCCGGCTCGGCCCCGGCAGCCGACCCGCCGCGTACCGGCTCCGCCGGGAGGCCGCCATACTGGACGGGCCGGGGAGGGCGCAGCGGTAGCGGCGGGGACGACGGGGGCGAGAAACGGCAGATGGCGGACACCAGGCTGATCCAGAGCCGGTACCGGCTGCTCGATCTGATCGGGCGCGGCGGCATGGGCGAGGTGTGGCGGGCCCGCGACGAGTCGCTGGGCCGCCTGGTCGCCGTCAAATGCCTCAAACCCATGGGCCCCCAGCACGACCAGGCGTTCACCCGCATCCTGCGCGAGCGCTTCCGCCGCGAGGCCCGGGTCGCCGCCGCCCTCCAGCACCGGGGCGTCACCGTCGTCCACGACTTCGGCGAGCACGAGGGCGTCCTCTACCTCGTCATGGAGCTGCTGGACGGGCAGAACCTGAGCCAGCTCCTGGAGGAGAATCAGCAGCGCCCGCTCCCCGTCGACCATGTCGTCGACATCGCCGAACAGGTCGCCGACGCGCTCGGCTACACCCACCGGCAGGGCATCGTCCACCGCGATCTGAAGCCCGCCAACATCATGCGGCTGACCGACGGCACGGTGAAGATCTGCGACTTCGGCATAGCGCGCCTGGGCCACGACATCGGCGTCACCTCCCGCCTCACCGGCACCGGTATCGCCATGGGCACCCCGCACTACATGTCACCGGAGCAGATCGGCGGGAAGGAGGTCGACCACCGCAGCGACCTCTACTCACTGGGCTGTGTGCTGTACGAGATCGCCACCGGCGTACCGCCGTTCGACCTGGCGGACCCCTGGGCCATCCTCGTGGGGCACCGCGACACCCCGCCCGAACCCCCGCGCACCCACCGCGCCGAACTCCCCGGCTTCTTCGACCGGGTCGTCCTGGACCTGCTGGCGAAGACGCCCGACGAACGGCCCGCCGACGCGAGCGACCTGCGCCGCCGCATCGTGCTCGGCCGCACCGGGGAACAGCCTGCCCCGGGGCCCGCGTACCCGTCGTCGGCGCTCCCCGGCGCGCACCCTGTTGCCACGGCTCCGCGCCCCGAACTGCCCGCCTGGGCCCGGAACATGACCGCTGGACACAAGGCGACCGGCGCCCCGGACCCGGCGGCCGGACTCCCCGGCCCCGCCGCCGGGCTGACCGGCCGGTGGACCAGCGCGAAGAGCACCGCCCCCGCCTCCCCGCCCGGCACCGACGGCTCCGCCGTCCTCCCGCCCGCGCACCCGGCCCCCGCGTCCGCGCTGCTCGCCGAGCTCGCGGGCCGCCACAGCGCGGGCATCGACCTGGGGCGCCTGGGCCGCTGGGAGGAGGCGGGGGACATCCACCGCGCGGTCGCCGCCCGGCGCGAGAGCGTCCTCGGCCCCGACCACCCCGACACCCTCGCCAGCCGGTACGAGATCGGCTTCACCCTCAGCCGCACCGGCCGGGCCGCCGACGCGCTGCGCGAGTTCGGCCAGGTCGCGGCGGGACGCGAACGCACCCTGGGCCCCGACCATCCGCAGACCCTCGCCGCCCGGCAGGAGACCGCGTACGTCCTCGGGCAGCTCGGCCGCCACTTCGAGGCCCACCAGGTGTACGCGGCGGTCCTCGCCGCCCGGGAGCGCTCCATGGGCCCCGACCACCCGGACACCCTGCGCTGCCGCCACAACCTGGCGTTCAACCTCAGCAGGCTCGGGCGCCCCGAGGAGTCCTGGCAGCTGGCCCGCGAGGTCGCCGACGACCGGGCCCGGCTGCTCGGCCCGACCCACCCCGACACGCTCGCCACCCGGTACGAAGTGGCCTACACCCTGGGCAGGCTGGGGCGCTGGGCGGAGGCCCTGGAGGCGTACCAGGAGGTCGCCCGGGCCCGCGCCGCGAGCCTGGGCCCCGACCACCCCGACACCCTCGCCGCCCGCTACGAGGCGGGCATCAGCCTCGGCCGGCTCGGCCGCAGCGCGGAGGCCCTGGAGCTGTACCGGGCCCTGGTCGCCGACCGTACGCGGGTGGGCGGTCCGTCCGACCCGGAGACGCTCCGCGCCCGCCACGGCCTGGGCGTCAACCTGGGGCGGATGGGCCGCTGGGAGGAGGCGCTCGCCGAGGCGCGTGACGTGTGCGCGATGCGGGGGAGCACCCTGGGCCCCGACCACCCGGACACCGTGATCAGCTGCCGCGAGGTCGCGGTCGCCCTCGGCTGGCTCGGCCGGTGGACCGACGCCCTCACCGCGTACCGGCAGGTCGCCGAGGCACGCGGCCGGACCCTGGGGCCCGACCACGCGGAGACCCTGGCCGCCCGCCAGGACGAGGCGCACTGCCTGGACCGGCTGGGCCGGGCGGAGGAGGCCGCCGAGCTGTACCGCACCCTGGCCGCGCACCGGGCCCAGAACGCGCTGCCGCCGCACTGAGGGGGCGGGGGGAGCCGGTCCCGTACAGCGTCCGCTGCCTGCGGCCGGACGGCCCCGTACGGCGTCCGGCGCTCACGCCGGACCGGCCCGGGCGGGCGTGAGATCCCGTGGCCGGGACCGGCCCGGGCAGGCGTCAGAGCACCGCGGCCGGTCCGGCCCGGGCGGCGTGAGATCTCGTGGTTGGACGGGCCCGGGCGGGCGTGAGATCCCGTGGCCGAACCGGACCTGCGTCAGATCCCGCGGTCGGTACCCGCCCGGACGGGCGTGAGATCCCGTGGCCGGGACCGGCCCGGGCAGGCGTCAGATCCCCGCCGCCGGACCGGCCCGGACCGCCCCGGACCGCCCCGGACCTGCTGGAACCGGGCCGGGACCTCTGGCCGGGACGGAGCCCCGCGTGTTACGAAGGTGCATGCCCGCACCCGAGCCGTCCGCACCCCGGCCCTCCGCACGCCAGCAGCCCTCCGCCCACGACCCCGGCGCGCGCCCCGCCCGAGGCCGCTACGACGCCGTGATCGTGGGTGGTGGCCACAACGGTCTGGTCGCCGCCGCCTACCTCGCCCGCGCCGGACAGTCCGTGCTCGTCCTGGAGCGGCTGGACACCACCGGGGGAGCGGCGGTCTCGACCCGCCCCTTCGCCGGGGTCGACGCCTGCCTCTCGCGCTACTCCTACCTGGTCTCGCTGCTGCCGGACAAGATCGTCCGGGATCTCGGCCTCGACTTCGCCGTACGGAAGCGGACCGTGTCCTCGTACACCCCGGCCGTCCGCGACGGGCGTCCCACCGGCCTGCTCGTCGGCGGCGACCGGACGCGGGAGTCGTTCGCCGCGCTGACTGGCGGCGAGCGGGAGTACGCGGCGTGGCAGCGCTTCTACGCCATGACGCGGCGCGTCGCGGAACGGGTCTTCCCCACCCTCACCGAGCCGCTGCCCGCACGGGACGCGCTGCGCGCCCGGATCGACGACCCGGAAGCCTGGCGGACGCTGTTCGAGGAGCCCATCGGGGTGGCCGTCGAGCGGAACTTCACCGACGACCTGGTCCGGGGCGTGGTGCTGACCGACGCCCTGATCGGCACCTTCGCCGACGCCCACGACCCCTCGCTCCTCCAGAACCGGTGCTTCCTCTACCACGTGATCGGCGGCGGAACCGGTGACTGGGACGTCCCCGTCGGCGGCATGGGCGCCCTCACCGACGCCCTCGCCGGGGCTGCCCGTGCGGCGGGCGCCGAGATCCGCGTACGGCACGAGGCGACCCGGATCGAGACCGACGGCACCGACGCCGAGGTCACCGTCCGCACCCCCGACGGCGAACACACCGTCGCCGCCCGCAGGGTGCTCGTCAACGCGTCGCCGCAGGCCCTCGCCGCCCTCCTCGGCCGGACCCCGCCCCCGCCCGCCGAGGGCGCCCAGCTCAAGGTGAACATGCTGCTCACCCGGCTCCCGCGCCTCCGCGACCGGTCCGTCGACCCCCGGCAAGCCTTCGCCGGTACGTTCCACATCGCCGAGGGGTACGGGCAGTTGGCCGACGCCTACCGGGAGGCGGCGGCCGGACGGCTGCCCGCCGCCCCGCCGTCCGAGATCTACTGCCACTCGCTGACCGACCCCTCGATCCTCGGCCCCGGCCTCGCCGCGCGCGGCTACCAGACCCTCACCCTCTTCGGCCTGCACGCCCCCGCCCGGCTCTTCGCCGCCGACAACGACGCCGCCCGCGCCGCCCTGCTGAAGGCCACCCTCGCCGAACTGGACGCCCACCTGGAGGAGCCGGTCACCGACTGCCTGGCCCTCGACGAGAACGGCGAACCCTGTATCGAGGCCAAGACCCCGCTCGACCTCGAACGCGATCTGGGCCTCCCCGGCGGCCACATCTTCCACCGCGACCTCTCCTTCCCGTACGCGGACGAGGGCGTCGGGCGGTGGGGCGTGGAGACCGCCGACGCCAACGTCCTGCTCTGCGGGGCGGGCGCGGTGCGCGGCGGCGGGGTCAGCGGGGTGCCCGGCCACAACGCGGCAATGGCGGCACTGAGTTAGCCGCTACCGCAGATGCCGACGTTCGACGGCGGCGGCGATGGCCGTGTGGCCCGCGGGCCCCGGGTGCAGGCCGTCGCCGCTGTCGTACGCGGGCAGCAGCCGGGAGGGGCGGTCCGGGTCGCGGAGCGCGGCGTCGACATCGGCGACGGCGTCGAAGATCCGCCCGGTGCGCACGGCCTCGTTGATCCGCCCGCGTACCGCGTCCTGCTCCGGCGTCCAGCGTGTCCACCCCTCGAACGGGGCGATCGTCGCGCCCACCACCCTTAGCCCGGCGGACCGTGCGCGCAGGGCCAGCTGGCTGTACGCGGCCACCATCCGCGACGGGTCCCGCTCGACGGGCACGTGGTGCAGGTCGTTGACGCCCAGGTGGACCAGGACCGTCCGCAGCCCCGGCAGCGACAGGACGTCCCGGTCGAAGCGGGCCTGGGCGCTCACACCGGAGCGGTCGCTGTCGAGCAGCAGCCGGTTGCCGCTGATGCCCAGGTTGGCGACGGCGGAGCCCGGCAGCCTGCGGGCCAGCTGGTCGGGCCAGCGCAGGTCCGCGTCGTCGGGGGTGCCGGTGCCCTCCGCGATGGAGTCGCCCAGCACGGCGAGCACCGGGCCGCCCGCCCCGGTCGTCTCGACCCCGGTCAGCAGGAGGACGGACCGGGTCCGCACCCCGTCGACCGTGTGCCAGGCGTGGGTGTTGCGGTGGAAGGAGAGCGGTCCGGTGGGGCCCGGGAGCCGCGTCCCGACGGTCAGCAGGGACCCGTCCGCCACCCGCAGCCCCTCGACCGGGTCGCTGGTGAGGGACGCGCCCGCCGCCAGCCACTCCTGCGACTGCCCGCCGAAGGTGACCGGCCGCCCGTCGGCGGTCACCGGACCCACCAGCACCGGCGCGGTCCCGAAGGCGTGCCCGTACCGCAGTCTGACCTGCCCGCCCGCCGAGAGCCGCAGCCGTGTGGTGCTGAGCCCGTCGGTGAGACCGGTGTACGCGAGAGGGTCGGCCGCGGTGGGGGCGGTCTGCGCGGTGGCCCAGGAGGTGGTCCAGGGCGTGGCCGAGAGGGCGCGGCCGGGTGAGAGGTGCGGGGCCGCGCGGGCGTCCGGGGTGGTGAGGGCCGTCGCGATCCCGGCCGCCGCCGCGTAGAGCAGACCGCGTCTCGCCGGTACGGGGACGCGGGCGCCGGTCACCGGGGGAGCGCCCGGACGGAGGGGGCGGTGCGCCGGACACTGCTCATGGGGGTGCCTCCTGGAGTCGGCCGCGGGAAACGGGTGAGCCGAGCGGCTGTGTGCGTGTGGCCCGTACCATCCAACGGCCCCCGGATGAACCGGTGGTGACATCGTTCCGCTCCGGGCGCGACGCCATTGTGACGGCAGAGCCCGGCGGGCGGCGGGCCACCACGCGCGGCGCCGCCCGCCCCGCCGCTCAGTCGGCCGACAGCACCCAGCCCGCCGCCCCGATCCGCCCCGCGTCCCGGGGGCGGCCGGAGTCGAAGAGGGTGACCCCGCCGTCCCGCACCCGGAGGGAGTCCACGTACGCGCCGCGCCCCACGTACAGCTGGTCCGTGGTGTAGCGCCACCGCAGCCGGACGCTCCTGCCGCGCCAGGCCGACAGGTCCGCCTCCAGCCCGTGCCACACCCGGCCCGACCAGCCGGAGACCCAGCCCTCCGGGTGCGGCCGCGGGTCCGGGCGGTGGTGGCCGGGGCCCACGGTGGTGAACGGCACCGGCTGCCACTCCTGGCCCGCCGACGCCTCCAGCACCTCCAGCACCAGCCGGTCGGAGCCCGGTTCGGTGTCCCACCACAGGGCGCACTCCAGCCGGGGGCGCCCGGAGGCCGGCCGCAGCACGGGCAGGGTGAGGGTGGCGGTGGACGCGCTCGCCATCCCGGAGAACCAGGCCGTACGCCCCCGCTCCGGCCGGACCGGGACCGCGCGGGCCAGCTGATTGGCCGTCGCCACCCGGGGCGCGCTGCCCGAGCGCCAGCTCCGTACGGGATGGACCGAGTTGCCCAGCACGATCAGGAACGTGTCGGTCGACGGGTCGAGCACCAGGCTGGTCCCGGTGAAACCGGTGTGGCCCGCCGAGCGCGGGGTGGCCATCGCGCCCATGTACCAGTGCTGGTTGAGCTCGAAGCCGAGGCCGTGCTCGTCGCCGGGGAACGCGGTGTTGAAGTCGGTGAAGAGGAGGTCGACGGAGTCCTCGGTGAGGATGCGGGCGCGGCCGTAGACCCCGCCGTTGAGGAGGGTCCGGGCGAGGACCGCCAGGTCCCAGGCGCAGGAGAAGACCCCGGCGTGCCCGGCCACCCCGCCCAGGCTGTAGGCGTTCTCGTCGTGCACCTCGCCCCGGACCATGCCGCGTTCCAGACCGGACCAGGGGAGCCGGGCGTCCTCGGTGGCCGCGATCTTCGGCTGCCAGGAGGCGGGCGGGTTGTAGCGCGTGCGGTGCATCCCGAGCGGAGCGGTGATCTCGTCGTGGAGCAGGACATCCAGAGGGTGACCGGTGATCTCTTCGAGGATCAGTTGCAGCGAGATCAGATTGAGGTCGGAGTAGAGATAGGCGCTGCCCGGGGCGGAGACCGGGACCTCGCTCCAGAGCATCCGGAGCTTCCCCTCCCGGGTCGGCTCCCGGTACAGCGGAATCCAGGACCGGAAACCCGAGGTGTGCGTGAGCAGCTGACGGACCGTGATGTCCTGCTTGCCGCCGCCCGCGAAGTCCGGGAGGTACGCGGCCACGGCGGCCTCCAGCTCCAGCGCCCCGCGCTCGATCTGCTGCACCGCCAGGATCGACGTGAACAGCTTGGAGACCGAGGCCAGGTCGAAGACGGTGTCCTCGGCCATCGGGATCTGCCGCTCCGCCGGGAGCTCGACCCCGGTGTCCGTCGTCTCGTCGTACGCCGCGTAGCGCACCGCGTGGCCGATCGGCCGGTGCAGCGCCACCATGCCGCCCCGCCCGGCGAGCAGCACCGCGCCCGCGTACCAGGGGTGCTTCGGCGAGCCCGTGAGATACCCCTCCGCCTCCCGGACCAGCTGGTCCAGCGGCCCCTGGAGCAGCCCGGCGCGTGCCGGGCTGCCGCGCCGCAGCGTGGGCCGCCGCGTGGGCGGATGCGCCCCTGATCCCATGCCCGCTCCCGTGTCCGCCGCCACCGTGCCCGGCGCGCCCCGCTCCGCCGCCCCGGCCAGGGGGATCGGCGCCAGGGCGAGCGCGCCGCCCAGCGCCAGTATCCCGCCGCCCAGCCTCCGGCGGCCGATGCCGCTCCCGGTGGCGCCGGCCCCTGCGGCCCCCGCCGCCGTGTCCCCGTTCCCCGCCGCGTACCCGGTCATCCGCAACCCCTTCCCGTAACCGGAGCCGGTCACGGGGCGGTCCCCGCGCGAGCGCCCCGGCGCGAAAGTAACTTCCGAAATTCCGCCGAGCAGTGAAAGTTCCTGCCGTCGCCGAGGTTACTGTCACCTCCGCCGCCCCGTACGCCCCCGGCCCCGCAAAGAATCTGACACAGCATCAGAAAATCTCTTCCCTCGGCTGTCCGGCTGCGGCATCCTGCCGCCCATGGAGACGGAGCTGAGCAGAGCACTGGGCATCGAGCACGCCATCTTCGGCTTCACGCCGTTCCCCGCCGTCGCGGCGGCCATCAGCAGAGCCGGCGGCTTCGGTGTCCTCGGGGCGGTCCGCTACACCGATCCCCGGGAGCTGGCCCGCGACCTCGACCGGCTGGACGAGCTGGCCGACGGCAAACCGTACGGACTCGATGTCGTCATGCCCGCCAAGAAGGTCGAAGGGGTCACCGAGGCCGACGTCGAGGCGATGATCCCGGCGGAACACCGGGTGTTCGTCCAGGAGCTCCTCACCCGCCACGGCGTGCCCGAACTCGCCGAGGGGGAGGCGTCCGGCTGGCGTATCACCGGCTGGATGGAGGAGGTCGCCCGCAACCAGCTGGACGTGGCCTTCGACCATCCGATCAAGCTCCTCGCCAACGCCCTCGGCTCCCCGCCCGCCGACGTCGTCGAACGCGCCCACGCCCACGGGGTCCTCGTCGCCGCCCTCGCCGGAAGCGCCGAACACGCCCGCAGGCACGCGGCGGCGGGCATCGACGTCGTCGTCGCCCAGGGGTACGAAGCGGGCGGCCACACCGGCGAGATCGGCTCGATGGTGCTCGTCCCCGAAGTCGTCGAGGCCGTCGCCCCCCTGCCCGTCCTGGCCGCCGGAGGCATCGGCAGCGGCGAACAGGCCGCCGCCGGACTCGCCCTCGGCGCCCAGGGCGTCTGGCTCGGCTCCCTCTGGCTCACCACCGAGGAGGCCGACCTCCACTCACCGGCCCTCACCCGCAAGCTCCTCGCCGCGGGCTCCGGCGACACCGTCCGCTCCCGCGCCCTCACCGGGAAACCTGCACGCCAGCTCCGTACCGCATGGACGGACGCCTGGGACGACCCGGCCGGACCCGGCACCCTGCCCATGCCGCTCCAGGGGCTGCTGGTCGCCGAAGCCGTCTCCCGTATCCAGAAGTACGAGGTCGGGGAGCTGCTCGGCACCCCCGTCGGGCAGATCGTCGGCCGGATGACCGGAGAACGCAGCGTGCGGGCGGTCGTCGACGACCTGACACGCGGCTTCGAACGGGCCGTCACCCGCCTCGACCGCATCGCCGGAAGGAGCGCCCCATGAACCAGCCGCCCAACGGCTTCTGGGCCCAGGCCACCGCCGACCCCGACCGCACCGTACTCGTCGCGCCCGGCGGCGAGGAGTGGAGCGCGGGCCGCCTGCACGCCGACGTCAACCGCATGGTCCACGGACTGCGCGCGGCCGGGATGCGCGAAGGCGACGCGTTCGCCGTCGTCCTGCCCAACGGCACTGAACTCCTCACCGCCCATCTCGCCGCGTCCCAGGCCGGGTTCTACCTGGTCCCGGTCAACCACCACCTCGTCGGACCCGAGATCGCCTGGATCGTCGCCGACTCCGGCGCGCGCGTCCTCATCACCCACGAACGCTTCGCGACCGCCGCGACCGCCGCCGCCGACGAGGCCGGGCTCCCGGAGAGCCACCGCTACACCGTGGGCACCGCCCCCGGCTGCCGCCCGTACGCCGATCTGCTCGACGGCCACCCCGCCACCCCGCCGGAGAACCGCACGCTCGGCTGGGTCATGAACTACACCTCGGGCACCACCGGCCGCCCGCGCGGCATCCGGCGGCCCCTCCCCGGCAAGCTCCCGGAGGAGACGTACCTCGGCGGCTTCCTCGGCATCTTCGGTATCCGGCCGTTCGACGGCAACGTCCACCTGGTCTGCTCGCCGCTCTACCACACGGCGGTGCTCCAGTTCGCGAGCGCCGCTCTCCACATAGGGCACCCGCTCGTCCTGATGGACGGCTGGTCGCCCGAGGAGATGCTCCGCCTCATCGACGCCCACCGCTGCACCCACACCCACATGGTCCCCACCCAGTTCCACCGGCTGCTGGCGCTGCCCGACGAGGTGAAGGAGCGGTACGACGTCTCCTCGATGCGCCACGCCATCCACGGGGCCGCCCCCTGCCCGGACCATGTGAAACGCGCCATGATCGACTGGTGGGGGAGCTGTGTCGAGGAGTACTACGCGGCCAGCGAGGGCGGTGGGGCCTTCGCCACCGCCGAGGAGTGGCTGAAGAAGCCCGGGACCGTCGGCAAGGCGTGGCCGATCAGCGAGCTGGCCGTTTTCGACGACGACGGAAAACGGCTGACGGCCGGTCAACTCGGCACCGTCTACATGAAGATGAGCACCGGTGGCTTCAGTTACCACAAGGACGAGACCAAGACCCGCAAGAACCGCATCGGCGACTTCTTCACCGTCGGCGACCTCGGTGTGCTGGACGCGGACGGCTATCTCTTCCTCCGCGACCGCAAGATCGACATGATCATCGCGGGTGGCGTGAACATCTACCCCGCCGAGATCGAGTCCGCCCTGCTCACCCACCCCGCCGTCGCGGACGCCGCCGCCTTCGGCATCCCGCACGCCGACCGGGGCGAGGAGGTCAAGGCCGTCGTCGAACCGGCCGAGGGGTACGAGGCGGGGGACGCGCTCGCCGCCGAACTCCTCGCCCACTGCGAGCAGCGGCTCGCGGGCTACAAACGGCCCCGCTCCCTCGACTTCATCGCCGCGATGCCCCGCGACCCCAACGGCAAGCTGTACAAACGACGGCTGCGCGAACCGTACTGGGAAGGCCACGAACGGCCCCTGTAGAAAAGCCGGTTCCCCGCGAGGAGCCGCCCCGCGCGGAACCGGTCCTGCCGAAGGCGGCGAGGGTCCCGAGCGCGCTTTCCGGGCCTGCCGCGCCCGCACCGTTGCCGTCGCCTCGACCGCGTCATCATCGTGCCGTCGGACACGTGTCCTCTTCCCCGTACCGGCGCGGAATCATACGCATCACGCGGGCGGCGCGCCTCCCGGCCGACCCCGGAACTCCCGCAGGCGCCGACAGCCCGGTCCGGGTCTGCCGCGAAAAATAGCGGTTCGGCGGATATGGGGAATCATGGGGGTGGTGACTTGGGCTTCGATTCCGGGGCCGGACGCATAGGGCGGAGGCGGTGCGGCGGCGGAGGAGGTGGCGGTGAACGAGGACGAACGTCTCCTCAGGAGATACCAGGCGCTCATGGGCGCCGTGCCCCAGTCGGTGTGGGCGATGTCGTCCGACGGGTCCGTCACTCTGCTGGTGGGCGGCGGGATCACCGAGAAGCTGTGGCATCCCGACGGCGGCACCTCGTGGATGGACGCGGTGCACCCGAAGGACCGGGGCTGGTTCCGGCGGGCCTGGCGGAGGGCCACCCGGGAGCGCTCCACCCTGGACGCGGTCGTACGGGTCAGACTCGACGGCGCCCCCGGACGTTTCCGGCACATCAAGATCATCGCCGCCCCCGTTCCCGACGGGAACGGGGGAGAGGAGTGGGTCGGAACCGCCGCCGACGCCGAGGACCACTGGCGTACCCGCATGCGGGAGAAGCTGCTGGCCCGCATGGCCGCGGTGCCCGCGGCACGCGATCTGTCCGAGGCGTTCCTGACGACGGCGGCGGCCGTCGTGCCGGAACTCGCCGACGCCGTGGCCATCTTCCGTGTACGGGACGACGTCGAGGCCGGGGCGCGACCCGTCGGGGGCGTCCCGGCCACGGCATCGCCCGAGCGGGTCGGTCTCGCCCCCGGACTGCCTCCCCTGCCTCCCCTGGAGGGCGACTTCCTGCTGGGGCCGGTCGCCCGGCAGGCCATCGACAGCCAGGAACCGCAGCTGCTGGTCTTCCCCCCGGAGGGGGCGCCCACGGACGGGATCTCGGCCGCCTCGGCCCGGTGGCTGAGGCAAGCCCGTGCGACCGGCGTCGCGCTGCTCCCCGTCGTGGTCGACGGGCGGACCGTCGCGCTGGCGGCCATCGCGACCTGCCGGGGCAACCCGCCGCCCGACGAGGCCGACCTCTCCCTGCTGCGGGACCTCTTCCAGCAGATGAGCGGTCCGCTGCGCCGCACCATGGAGCTGCAGAGCATCCGTGGCACGGCCCTGGCGCTCCAGCAGTCGTTCCTGGCGGCCCCGCCGTCGGTCGACGGTCTCACCGTCTCGGCGCTCTACCATCCGGCGGACTCCGCGGCGGAGGTCGGCGGGGACTGGTACGACGCCGTCCGGCTCTCGGCCGACGCGCTCGCCCTGTCCATCGGCGACATCGCGGGCCACGACCTGGACGCGGCCACCGCGATGGGCCGCGTCAACAGCCTGCTGCGCGGACTCGCCTACGACAGCGGCCCCGCCGCCAGCCCGGCGGTCACCCTGAGCCGGCTCGACCGCATCGTGCAGGCGCTGGACGGACCGTCGATGGTCACGGTGGTGCACGCGGTCCTGCGCCGGCTGACGGGCGGGGGCTGGCACATCTCCCTGTCCAACGCCGGTCACCCGCCGCCGCTGCTGATCCCCCGCGACGCGCCGTCCCGGTACGTGTACGGCCGCACGGCCCCGGACCCGCCGCTCTGCGTCACCGACGGCTTCACCCGCACCAACCTCCACGCGGCCCTGCGGGAGGGCGACACCCTGGTGCTCTACACCGACGGGCTCGTGGAGACACCGGACACCGACATCGAGGACAACCTCCGTCGGCTGCGCGAACGCACCGACGCGCTGGTCGGCCGCGGTCTGGCGCTGCCGAGCCTGATCCGCGCCCTTCTGCCGTCCGTCCAGCACCGCCGCGACGACATCGCGGTCATCGCCCTCCAGGCCCGGCCGGACGGGCGGCGGAGCCCGTGATGACCTTCCCGTTTGCGCCCGGAACGGCGTCTCCCTAACGTTGGACCATCCGTCCTCGGACGAAAGGGGCCAGCATGGGCACCCCCCATGAGCGGCAGAGCGGACTCGCCACCACCCGGGCCCACTCCGCCCGGGTGTACGACTACATCCTGGGCGGGAAGGACCACTACCCCGTGGATGCCGAGGCGGGTGACGCGATGTGCCGCCACTGGCCCGCGCTGCCCGTCCATATGATCGAGAACCGCCGCTTCATGCACCGGGCCGGCCGTTTCCTCGCCGAGGAGTGCGGCATCCGGCAGTTCCTCGACGTGGGTACGGGGCTGCCGACCTCTCCCAACCTGCACGAGGTCGTCCAGGAGGTGGCCCCGGAGTCGCACGTCGTCTACGTGGACAACGACCCCATCGTGCTCGCCCACGCGCGTGCCCTGCTCCAGAGCTCGCCCGAGGGCGCCACGGCGTACGTCGATGCCGATATGCACGACCCCGACGCCATCCTCGGCAGCCAGGAGTTCCAGGAGCTGATCGATCTGGACCGGCCCGTCGGGCTGATGGTGATCGGCATCATGCACTTCATCCTGCCGCCCGACGACCACCGGCTGGTCAGGCGGCTGCTGGACCCGCTGCCCTCCGGCAGCTACCTGGCGATGACCATCGGTACCGCGGACTTCGCGCCCGAGGAGGTCAACCGGGTGGCGCAGGAGTACCGCGAGCAGGGCATGCCCTTCGTCCTGCGTGAGCTGCCCGCCGCCACCTCGTTCTTCGACGGGCTGGAGCTGCAGGAGCCCGGAGTCACCCAGGTGCACACCTGGCGCCCCGGACCCGAGCAGAGCGGCATCGACGGCCGGGACATCGCCATGTACGGGGCCGTGGCCAGGAAGCCCTGAGCCGCCGGGCCCAGGGGCGTACCGCGCACATGGCTCCCGGCAGCGAAGGGGCCCGCCCTCCCCCTGTGCGGGGGAGGGCGGGCCCGGAACCGTACGGGAGGTTACTTCAGGCCGTTGCTGATGGCCTTCACGAGTTCGCCGTCGGTGGTGTCACCGTTGAACTCCCAGAAGAACGCGCCGCCCAGACCCTGGTCCTTGGCCCATGCCATCTTGGAGTTGATGGTCGCCGGGGTGTCGTAGCTCCACCAGTTGTTGCCGCAGTGGGCGTACGCCGTGCCGCCGATGGTGCCGGTGGCCGGGCAGGTGGTCTTCAGGACCTTGTAGTACTGGTTGCCGGGCTCGATACCGGCCGCCGGGCCGGTGGCGCTGCCGCCGGGGGCGGACTGGGTGACGCCGGTCCAGCCGCGGCCGTAGAAGCCGATGCCGAGGAGCAGCTTCTTCGCCGGGACGCCCTTGGCCTTCAGCTTGGCGATCGCGTCGGCCGAGTTGAAGCCCTGCGCGGGGATGCCGGGGTACGAGGTCAGCGGGGAGTGCGGGGCGGTCGGACCCTGGGCGGACCAGGAGCCGAAGTAGTCGTACGTCATCACGTCGTACCAGTCGATGTACTGCGCGGCGCCGCCGTAGTCGGCCGCGTCGAGCTTGCCGCCGTTGGAGCCGTCGGCGGTGATGGCCGCGGTGAGCAGGTTGTTGGGGCCGAACTCGGCGCGCATGGCCTGCATCATGTTCCTGAACGCGGCCGGGCCGCTGCTGTCACAGGTCAGACCGCAGGCGTTGGGGTACTCCCAGTCCAGGTCGATGCCGTCGAAGACATCGGCCCAGCGGGGGTCCTCGACCAGGTCGTGGCAGGACTTCGCGAAGGCGGCGGGGTTCTGGACGGCCTGGCCGAAGCCGCCGGACCAGGTCCAGCCGCCGAAGGACCAGAGGATCTTGATGTGCGGGTACGCGGCCTTCAGCTTGCGCAGCTGGTTGAAGTGACCGCGCAGGGGCTGGTCCCAGGTGTCGGCGACACCGTCGACGGAGTTGGCGGCGGTGTAGGTCTTCTCGTAGTCCTCGTACGCGTCGCCGATCGTGCACTTGCCGTTCTGCACGTTGCCGAAGGCGTAGTTGATGTGCGTGATCTTCTCGGCGGAGCCGGAGGTCACGAGGTTCTTCACCGTGTAGGAGCCCCAGTTGGTGAAGTAGCCCAGGTTGATCTTGTCGCCGCCGGGGGTCTCGCCGCCCCCGCCGCCGGTGGTGCGGACCGTCGTGGCGGCCGAGGCCGGGCCGGTCTGGTCGGCGGTGTCGCGGGCGACCACGGTGTAGCTGTAGTCGGTGCCGGCGGTCAGACCGGTATTGGTGTAGGTGGTGCCGGTGACCGTGGCGACCTTGGAGCCGTTGCGCAGGACGTCGTAGTTCTTGATGCCCTGGTCGTCCGTGGCGGGTGCCCAGGACAGCTTCACCGAGGTGTCGGTGATGTCGCTCGCGGTGGGCTTGCCCGGGGCGGAGGGGGCGTTGTCACCGGGGATGACGGAGCCGTCGCACGGGTTGCCGTTGAGCTTGCAGCCGGAGGGCGCGCCGGAGCCGGAGCCGTTGAAGCCGAAGGAGACGGACGCGCCGGGGGCGAGGGTGCCGTTCCAGCCGAGGTTCTTCGCCGTCCAGCGGTTCGCGGAGTTGGTGACGGTCGCGTCCCAGGCGGAGGTCACCTTGGTGTTCGCGGGGAAGTCCCACTCGACGGTCCAGGAGGAGAGCGTGGTGGTGCCGGTGTTCTTCACCGTCCACTTGCCCTCGAAGCCGGAGCCCCAGTCGGAGGCTTTGGCATAGGTGGCGGTGGCCGAGGTCGCGGCCTCGGCGGGGGAGGCGAGACCGACCATGGCGGCCAGCGGGAGGACCAGAGCGGTGGCGCCCGCGAGGGCCTTGGACCGCTTGTTGGGGTTGGCGTTCTGCGGTGATCTGGTGCGGCGCCATCGTGATTCGGTGCTCAAGGGGGGCTCCTCGGGTGACGTCCGAAGGGCAGGGGTGGGTCCCTGGCCGACGACCCTGCGTGGCCCCGAGTACGTGGTGTCTCCCGGGCACCCCCGCAGCGTCTCCGCGACCCTAAGAAGGACTAGACCAATCGTCAAGAGGTCTGGACCAAGAGATCGTTGAGTCCGAATCGATCGGTCCGGTTCGTCCGGCGCCGTTCCGTTTCTCAGCACCCGAGCGCGGACGGCAGGGGCCTGGAGTGGACGATACGGAGATGGGAGACGGTCCGGGTGAGCGCCACGTAGAGCCGGTTCAGGCCGCGGGGTTCGGCGTCGACGATGGCCGCGGGCTCCACCACGACCACTTGGTCGTACTCCAGCCCCTTCGCCGCCGAAGCGGGCACCACGGTGACGCGCGCCCCGGGGGTGTCGGGGCCCGCCGCCCGGATACCGGCCGCGCCCAGGGCGGCCCGCAGCCCGGGCGCCCCGGAGTCGGCCGCGATCACGCCGATGGAACCCGCGCGCTCCAGGGCCGCGTCCACGGCCGCCACGGTCGCCGCCGCCGTGTCGCGGACCGCCTCGGTCCTCACCTCCCCGTCGCGCCGCAGGGAGCGGGCGGGGGGTACGTCGGCATCGAGGTGCTCCAGAAGGCGGTTGGCGAGTTCGGCGACGGCACCCGGGACGCGGAGCCCCGTGGTGAGCGCGGTGGTGACGGCGTCCGGTTTGCCCAGATGGGCGAGGAACCCTGGCCAGTCGCGGGCGGCCCAGGGGGTGGTGCCCTGGGCCAGGTCCCCGAGGACGGTGAGGGAGCCGGAGGGGGAGCGGCGGGCGATGGCGCGGCACTGCATGGGGGACAGGTCCTGTGCCTCGTCGACCACGATGTGCCCGTATCCGGCGGGCCGTTCGATGAGCCCCGCGAGCTCGTCGAGCAGCACCAGATCGGCCGCCGACCAGCGGCCCGGCCCGGTGGGGCGCGGCGGTCGGGTCCGCAGGAGGGCCTTCTGCTCGTCCGGCTCCAGAATGCCGTCGGCCGCCGCCGCCAGGGTGTCCGGACCGGTGAGCAGCCCGGCGAGGACCTGCTCGGGCCGCACGGTGGGCCAGAGGGTGTCGAGGAGGGCGGTGAGCGGACGGGCCCGGGAGACCTTCCGCACCCAGGCGGGGGTACGGGGTCCGGCGCGGCGTTCGGCCTGTTGCTGGACGGAGCGGACGATACGGGTACGGACCCGCTCGCGCCCCACGGCGTAGGCGGGTTCCTCCGCGAGCACGTCCCGGACGATCCGCTCCAGTTCACCGGCGGGCACCCGCCAGCGGTAGGAGCCGTCCGGCAGGACCAGGGACTGCGCGCTGGCCGTCCGCACGTGTGCGTGGAGCGCGCGCCGCAGGACCTCGGCCATCCGGATGTCGTGCTTGAGCGCCGCCGCCGTGTCGCTGTCCTCGGCCCCGGCCGGATGGCGGGCGATCTCCTCGTCGAGCGTCGACTGCCGCACGCCCGTCTCGCCGAGCGCGGGCAGGACTTCGGCGATGTAGGAGAGGAAGGCGCGGTTGGGTCCGAGGATCAGCATCCCGCCGCGCTGGACGCGTTGCGGGCAGGTGTAGAGGAGGTAGGCGGCGCGGTGCAGCCCGACGGCGGTCTTGCCGGTGCCCGGGGCGCCCTGGACGCAGAGGGAGGTGGTGAACTCCTCGCGTACGAGGGTGTCCTGTTCGGGCTGGATGGTGGCGGCGATATCGCGCATCGGGCCGATGCGGGGACGTTCGATCTCTCCGGCGACGATGTCGCTCTCCCGCGTCTCGCCCCTGTCGAGGTGCTCGTCCTCCAGTCCGGTCAGCTCGTCGGATTCGCCGTGTCCGGCCGGTGACCAGCCGAAACGGCGCCGTACGGCGAGGCCGTGCGGGTCACGGGCGCTCGCCCGGTAGAAGGCGCGGGCGACCGGCGCGCGCCAGTCGATCACCAGCGGCGGCGCGGACGGATCGGGGGCGATGCGCATCCGCCCGATGTGGTATGTCTGCCCGGCGTGGTCGCCCGCGGCCGGGAGGTCCCGGGCGAAGTCGAGGCGCCCGAAGAACAGTGGTCCTTCGGGCAGCTCCCGGAACTTCTTGGCCTGACCGCGCAGTTGGCGGCCGAGCACCTCGGCGTCGGCGCCGGACGCGGAGGCGTGTTCCCCGACGGTCACCTGTTCCTGGGCGCCGTCGATCATGGCGGTGAGTGCTGTTCGGCAGGTGTCGTGGTAGGCGCGTTCCTGGCTGAGGGCGTCACTGAGTACGGAGTCGGAGTTCGGCACCGGCCAAGAATAACGTAACCGAGTAATGTTTGTGACTGGATTGCTTTTCGCGCCGCCTGCGACCGGTAGCGGCGCGGCCCCGCCTCACAGCCGCCCCGCCGCCACGATCCGCCGCAGGAACCGCTGCGTACGCTCCTCCCGGGGCGCGCCGAACACCTCCTGCGGGGTGCCGCGCTCCAGCACCACGCCCGCGTCCAGGAAGCAGACCTGGTCGGCGACCTCGCGGGCGAAGGCCATCTCGTGGGTGGCGATCACCATCGTCATCCCCTCGTCCTTCACCTCCCGGACCAGGTTCAGCACCTCGCCCACCAGCTCCGGGTCCAGGGCGGCGGTGATCTCGTCCAGGAGCAGCAGCCGGGGCCGTACCGCCAGCGCCCGCACGATGGCCGTACGCTGCTGCTGGCCGCCGCTCAGCCGGTCCGGGTACTCGTCGGCCTTCGCCCCGAGCCCGAGCCGCTCCAGCAGCTCGCGCGCCCGCTCCTCGGCCTCGGCGCGGGAGAGGCCGTGGACGTGCCGCGGGGCGAGGGTGATGTTCTGGAGGACGGTGAGGTGCGGGAAGAGGTTGTACGCCTGGAACACCACCCCGATCCGGCGGCGCACCGCGTCCGCGTCCGCCCGGGGATCGGTGATCTCCTCGCCCTCCAGCCAGATCGCCCCGTCGTCGACCTCCTCCAGCAGGTTGGCGCAGCGCAGCAGGGTCGACTTCCCCGACCCGGAGGCGCCGATCAGGGCGGTCACGGTGTGCGGGGCCACCTCCAGGTCCACGTCCCGCAGGACGAGCGACGTGCCGAACGACTTGCGGACGGCCTCCATCCGCAGCACCGGGCCGCCCGGAGCGGGTGCTGTGCTCATACGATCCCTCCCTGGGCCCGCCGCCGGTCCATCCGGGCCGTCACCCAGTCGGTGAACCGGGTCATGGGGATGGTCAGCGCGACGAAGACCAGACCCGCCACGACGTACGGGGTGTAGTTGAAGTCCTTGCTCGCGATGATCTGCGCCGCGTACACCGCGTCGACCGCCCCCGCGATCGAGACGAGACCGGTGTCCTTCTGGAGGGAGACCAGGTCGTTGAGGAGCGGCGGCACCACCCGGCGCACCGCCTGGGGCAGAACGACGAAGCGCAGCGTCTTTCCGCTGCTGAGCCCCAGCGACCGGGCGGCGGCCCGCTGCGAGGGGTGCACCGACTCGATGCCCGCCCGGAAGACCTCCGCGACGTACGCCGAGTACGTCAGCACGAGCGCGGCACCGCCCAGCAGCACCGGATCGGTGGTCACCCCCTCCAGACGCAGCGCGGGCACCCCGAAGACCACCATCAACAGGCAGATGATCAGGGGCAGTCCACGGAAGAAGTCCGTGTAGGCGGTGGCCAGCGCCCGGACCGGGAAGAACACCGGCCCGCGCAGCGTCCGGGCCACCGCCAGCAGCAGACCGAACGCCAGCACGGCGCTCCCGCACACCGCCAGCAGCCGCAGATTAAGCCACAGGCCCTCCAGCACCTGCGGCAGCGCGATGCGCGCGTAGTCGGGGCTGAAGAACGTCTCCCGCGTACGGTCCCAGCCCGGCGAGCCCGTGATCAGCAGGAACAGCACCGCGCCCGTCACCAGCGTGCTGGCCGCGGCGATCGCCGTCGCCCGCCGGGTGCGGGCCCGCCGATGGCGCTCGCGGGCGATCCGGCGCTCGGAGGGGGTGTACGTGTCCTCCCCGGGGAGCGTCTTGTGCAGGGTCACTTGAGCACCGGCGCGTCGACGGCGTCGGAGAGCCACTCCTTCTCCAGGGCGGCCAGCGTGCCGTCCTTCCGCAGGGCGTCCACGGCTCCGCTGACGCAGGGGGTGAGCGTGGACTCCTTGTCGAGGACGAGACCGAACTGCTCCGGGTTGTCGGGCGAGTCCGGGAACTGGCCGACGACCTTCGCCTCGGGCACCTCGGCCCCGGTGATGTAGAAGGCGGTGGGCAGGTCCACCACGATGGCGTCCACCTGGCCGTTCTTCAGGGCCGACTTGGCGAAGTCATTGCGCTGGTAGACGGCGGGTTCCGTCTCGGGCTTCACCAGGTCGTTGATGAACTCCAGGCTGGTCGTGCCCACTTGGGCGCCCAGCCGCACCTTTCTGAGGTCGGCCACACTCTTCGCCCCGGCCGCCTTCGACGACTTCAGCGCGACGACCGCCTGCCGCACGTCGTAGTAGCCCGACGAGAACGCCACGGCTTTCCTGCGGGACTCGCTGATGGAGACCTGGTTGATGTCGAAGTCGAACTTCTTGGCGCCGGGCGCGAACGCGCTGTTGAACGGCACGTGCTGCCAGACCACCGCATCGCGGCCGTAACCGAGCTGCTTCGCCACCGCGTACGCCACCGCCGACTCGAATCCCTTGCCGTTGGACGGCTCGTCGTCGGAGAACCAGGGGGCGTACGCGGGCTTGTCCGTGCCGACGGTCAGCTTCCCCGGGACCTGGGTGGCGAGCCCGCCCGGCGCGCAGGCCCCGGCCGACGCGCCGGACCGGCCCGACGCCTCGTCCTTCCTCTTCTCCTCCGGCTGCGGGGCGCAGCCGGCCAGGGCGGCGCAGAGGACGGTGGCGGAGCAGACGGCGGTGACCAGGGAACGGTTGGCGAGATGCATAGCGGGAGACTCGCAGGGCCCGGCCCCCGCTGTCGAGATTTTCGAGCAGCTGTCCGCATAGTGGGAACGGGTGTTGCGGTGGTGTGAACACGCCGGTCACCGGCGCTGTTTGAGCCCGCGCCGGACCCCCGGACGCCGTTTCACCCCGCGCCGGACTCCCGCAGATCCACGATCCGCCGGACCTTGCCCACCGACCGCTCCAGCGACTCCGGGTCCACGATCTCGACCCCCACCGACACCCCGACCCCGTCCTTCACCGCCGCCGCGATGGCCAGCGCCGCCTTCTCCCGGTCGGCCGCGCTCGCGTCCGCCCGCGCCTCCGCCCGTACCGTCAGCGCGTCCAGCCGCCCCTGCCGGGTCAGCCGCAGCTGGAAATGCGGGGCGACGGCGGGCGTACGCAGCACGATCTCCTCGATCTGGGTCGGGAACAGGTTCACCCCGCGCAGGATCACCATGTCGTCGCTGCGCCCGGTGACCTTCTCCATCCGGCGGAAATTCCGGGCCGTCCCCGGCAGCAGCCGCGTCAGATCCCGGGTGCGGTAGCGGATCACCGGCATCGCCTCCTTGGTGAGCGAGGTGAAGACCAGCTCGCCCTCCTCCCCGTCCGGCAGCACCTCACCGGTGAACGGGTCCACGACCTCCGGATAGAAGTGGTCCTCCCAGATGTGCAGCCCGTCCTTCGTCTCCACGCACTCCTGTGCCACCCCGGGGCCCATCACCTCGGAGAGCCCGTATATGTCGACGGCGTCGATCGCGAACCGCTCCTCGATCTCCCGGCGCATCGCCTCGGTCCACGGCTCCGCGCCGAAGATCCCCACCTTGAGGGAGGTCGTCCGCGGGTCGACGCCCTGCCGTTCGAACTCGTCCAGCAGCGTCAGCATGTAGGAGGGCGTGATCATGATGATCTCGGGCCGGAAGTCCTGGATCAGCCGCACCTGGCGCGCCGTCATCCCGCCGGACGCGGGGATCACCGTGCAGCCGAGCCGCTCGGCACCGCAGTGCGCGCCGAGGCCGCCGGTGAACAGCCCGTACCCGTACGCCACATGGACCTTGTGGCCGGGCCTGCCGCCCGCCGCCCGGATCGACCGGGCGACCACGTCCGCCCAGGTGTCCAGGTCCCGTTCGGTGTACCCGACGACGGTCGGCAGCCCGGTCGTGCCGCTGGAGGCGTGGATGCGCCGGACGTCCCGCTCCGGTACGGCGAACATCCCGAACGGGTAGTTGTCGCGCAGATTGGCCTTGGCGGTGAACGGGAAGCGGGCGAGGTCGGCGAGCGTACGGCAGTCCTCCGGCCGCAGCCCCGCCCCGTCGAACGCCGCCCGGTAGAAGGGCACGTTCTTGTAGGCGTGCCGCAGGGTCGTACGGAGCCGCTCCAGCTGGAGGGCCTCCAGGTCAGCGCGGCCGAGCTGCTCCGCCGCGTCCAGCATGGCTGTCATCAGGGCCCTTCCTCTCCCGAACCGGACGACCGATCATTCGGTCGATCTTCCTGGGAGCAGTAATTCAGGAGCCCGGGGGCGCTGGCAAGAGGGGCGCACGGATCACCCGCGGATCGGTCCCCGGCCCCCCGCCGACCGGCCCGCTGGTTCTCCTGCGGACCGGCTCGCGGCCCCCCGTCGCACGGCAGCCGACTTCCCGTCGATCGGCCCGCGGCGAAGTCCGGTGCGGCCGGCCGCGCGGTCCTGTTTGGATGGACGGCATGCCGACCTTCTCCGCGTACGACACCACCCCGCTCGCCTACCGCCTGGTGGGGGAGGGCGAGCCGCTGATCTGCCTGCCGGGCGGACCGATGCGGGCGAGCGCGTACCTGGGCGACCTCGGCGGACTCTCCGCCGTACGGCAGCTGGTCCTGCTCGACCTGCGCGGTACGGGGGACTCCGCCGTGCCCGAGGACCCCTCCACCTACCGCTGCGACCGGCTCGTGGACGACGTGGAGGCGCTGCGCGAGCACCTCGGCGCGGACCGCGTCGACGTACTGGCCCACTCCGCCTCCGCCGACCTCGCCCTGCTGTACGCCGCCCGGCACCCCGAGCGGCTGCGCACCCTGACCCTCGTCACGCCCAGCACCCGGGCCGTGGGCATCGAGGTGACCGGCCAGGACCTCCGCGAGGCCGCCGAACTGCGCCGCGACGAGCCCTGGTACCCGCGGGCGCGGGCCGCCCAGGAGGCGCTGCTCGCCGGAGGGCCGTTCGCCGAACTGTGGCCCGCCGTCCGCCCGCTCACCTACGGCCGCTGGGACGCGGCGGCCCAGGCCCATGCCGCCGCCTCCGCCGGGCAGACCAACCCGGAGGCGCGTGACCGCTACGCCGGTACGGGGGCCTTCGACCCCGGCGCCACGGCCGCCGCCCTGCGCGAGCTGGCCGCGCCGGTGCTCGTCCTGGCCGGGGAGTACGACGGGCACCCGAGCCCCGACCGGGCCACGGAGCTCGCCGCGCTCTTCCCGCACGCGGAGTTCACCGTCCAGCGGGGCGCTGGCCACTTCCCCTGGCTTGACGACGCGGGCGCCTTCTCCCGTACGGTCGCGGCCTTCCTCGACGCGGAGGTCCGGAGCGTGTCGGCGGGCGGTGTCCGGCTCGCGTACCGGGTGTGGGGCGAGCCCTCCGCCCCGCCCGTCGTCCTCCTCCACGGCCGGTCCGGCTCCTCCCTCACCTGGACCCGGATCGCCGGGGAACTGGCCGCCGAACACCGCGTGTACGCCCCCGACTTCCGGGGCCACGGGCTGAGCGACTGGCCCGGCCGCTACTCCTTCGAGCTGTTCCGTGACGACCTGCACGCCTTCCTGGAGGCCCGCAACCTGGCCGGTGCCACCGTGATCGGCCACTCCATGGGCGGGGTGGCCGCCTGCCTCCTCGCCCAGCGCGAGCCCGGCCTCATCGGGCGCCTGATCATCGAGGACGCCCCGCCCCTCCACCCGCTCGACCCGCCGCGCCCGCCCGCCGTCCGCCCCGAAGGCCCGCTCGGCTTCGACTGGCCCGTCGTCCCGGACACCGACGCTCAGCTGAACGACCCCGACCCCGGGCTCCGCGACCGGCTCGCGGAGATCACCGCCCCCACCCTGGTCATCGGCGGCGGCCCCGCCAGCCATATCGACCAGGAACAGCTCGCCCGGCTGGCGGACGCGATCCCCGGGGGCACGTTCGTCACCGTCGAGGCGGGCCACCTCGTCCACACCACCCGGCCGGACGCCTTCCTGGCGGCGGTCCGCTCGTTCGGCCTGGGGTGACCGTCAGTGTTCCGGCGGGGCCGGGACCAGCCGGTACGCGTCGCCCGCGCGCCGGACGAATCCGGCGGTGGGCGGCGGGAAATGGGTCCCGAGCAGAAGCGCCGGGGTGTCGGCGAGCGAGTCGAGGAGCCGGTGCCGGGTCCGGGCCGCGAGAGCGGGTTCGATGTCCGCGCAGCTGCAGATGCCGGGGTGCGCCAGCTGGACCGGGTGGTGGATGCTGTCGCCGGTGACGACCGCCCTCTCGCCGCCGCTGCTCAGCTCCACCGCCACCTGGCCCGGCGTATGGCCGGGGGCAGGCAGCAGCCGTACGCCCGGGGAGATGTCCGTACCGCCGTCGGAGACGTCGACCAGGTCGAGGAGGCCCGCCTCCCGGACGGGGTGCACGGAGTCCCGGAACATCTGCTGTCGCGGCTCGTCCAGTTCGGCACCGGCCCAGTGGTCCCACTCGGTGCGCGAGGTGACATACCGGGCGTGGGGGAACATGGGCACCCAGTCATCGCCCTCGGCCCGGGTGTTCCACCCCACGTGGTCGGTGTGGAGGTGGGTCAGCACGACGAGGTCGACGCTCTCCGGCGCGAAGCCCGCCGCCCGCAGCCGCTCCTCGTAATCGGTCTGCTGCTGGTGCCAGGCGGGGTTCGCCCGCTGCTTCCCGTTGCCGATGCCCGTGTCGACGACGATCCGCAGGCCGTCCGCCTCGACGGCGAAACTGTGGCTCGCCAGCCGGAGAACCCCCTGGTCGTCGGCGAACTCGGGGCGCAGCCAGGAGGCTTGGGCGACGAGATCGGCAGTCGCCCCGGGCAGCAGCCACGGCCCGGTCTCCGGCGGCAGGGGCGTCTCGTCGATGCGCCGGACGGTGTGGTCGCCCACGGACCACAGGGGGGCGGGGCGGGTGGATGCCGGTGCGGTCCTGGCTGGCCTGATCACGGGGTCCCCTCCAGAGCAGAGCTAAAAGCAATCTGTTTGCGTTAAGAGACGGTAGGCCCTACCGTCTCTTAACGCAAACAGATTGCTTTTACGTATCCGAGGAGGAGTCGCGTGAGCCCCAGGCCGATGGCCCGCCCCGGCGGGCGCAGCGCACGGGTGCAGGAGGCCGTCCACGCGGCGGTCCGTGACCTCCTCGGCGAAGTGGGCCGGGACGCGCTCACCGTGCCCCTGGTGGCGGCCCGGGCCGGTGTCACCCCGTCCACCGTCTACCGCCGCTGGGGTGATCTGCGGGAGCTGCTCTCCGATGTCGCGGTCGAACGGCTGCGCCCGGACGCCGACCCCGCCGACCTCGGCGGCCTCCGGGCCGACCTCGAGGCGTGGGCGGAGCAGTTCCTCGACGAGATGGCCTCCCCGGCCGGGCGCGCCTACATCAGGGACGTGCTCCTCGGCGACCCCGACGGCGAGAACGCCGGCCGCTGCTCCGCGTACGCCGCACAGCAGATCGGGGTCGTGCTGGAGCGGGCCGCGCGGCGCGGCGAACCTGCTCCCGGCGTGGAGACGGTCATCGACCGGCTCGTGGCACCGGTCATGTACCGCGTCCTGTTCCGCCCCGGCCGCCTGGACGCCGCGTATGCGCACGGGCTGGTGGCGCACGCCCTCGCCGGGCGGTGACCTCTCAGCCGTCCGCCCCGGACCCGGCCGCCGCCACCGCCTTCGCCCAGCGGTAGTCTGCCTTGCCGCTCGGTGAGCGCTGAATCCGGTCGGCGAGGACCAGGGCGCGCGGGATCTTGTACCCGGCGAGCCGGGTCCGGCAGTGGGCCTGTACCGCCGCCAGGTCCAACGCCGTTGCCCCGTCCCGGAGTTCGAGCACGGCGGCGACACGGCTGCCCCAGCGCTCGTCGGGGACGCCCGCGACGAGCGCGTCGTACACGTCCGGGTGGGACTTGAGCGCCTGCTCGACCTCCTCCGGATAGACCTTCTCCCCGCCGGTGTTGATGCACTGCGAACCCCGGCCGAGCACGGTGACGATGCCCTCCGCGTCCACGGTCGCCATGTCGCCCAGCAGCACCCACCGCTCGCCGTCCTTGCGGAAGAAGGTGCCGGCGCTCTTGGCCGGGTCGTTGTAGTAGCCGAGCGGGACATGGCCGCGCTGGGCGATACGGCCCACCTCGCCCGGCGCCACCGGCTCATAGGTCACCGGATCGACCACGGCCGTACGGGCGTTGACCTGGACCCGGAAGCCCCGCTCGGGGCCCGAGTCGGCGGTCGCCGTGCCGTTGAAGCCGGACTCGGAGGAGCCGAAGTTGTTGAGCAGCAGCACGGTCGGCACGAGCGCCTGGAACTCCGCGCGCACCGAGTCCGACATGATCGCCCCGGAGCTGGAGACGGAGAACAGCGACGAGCAGTCCGTGCCGCGCAGCGGCCCGTTGAGGGCGTCGATCAGCGGACGCAGCATCGCGTCGCCCACCAGCGAAACGCTGGTGACCTTCTCCTTCTCGATCGTCCGCAGCACCTCTTCGGGGACGAACTTGCGGTGGACGACGACCCGTTGGCCGAAGTTGAACCCGATGAACGCGGTCAGCGTGGAGGTGCCGTGCATCAGCGGGGGAGTGGGGAAGAAGGTGATGCCGTCGCCGCCCGCCGCCACCCGTTCCGCCAGCTCCTGCGGGCTCTTCACCGGATCGCCGGTCGGCGCGCCACCGCCCAGACCGGAGAAGAACAGGTCCTCCTGACGCCACATCACCCCCTTCGGCATGCCCGTCGTGCCGCCGGTGTAGATGATGAACTGGTCGTCGGCGGAACGGGGTCCGAAGCCGCGCGACGGGGAGCCGGATGCCTCCGCCTCGGTGAAGGGGACGGCCCTCAGGCCCGGGGGTGTGGGGGCGGACCCCACCCGGACCAGATGGCGCAGCGCCGGGGCCTGCGCGGACGCCGCCGCGACCCGCTCGTCGAACTCGCCGTCGAAGACCAGCGCCGCCAGGTCCGCGTCCCGGTAGAGGTAGACCAGCTCCTCCTCCACGTAACGGTAGTTGACGTTCACCGGCACCAGCCGGGCCTTCAGGGCCCCCAGGACCGTCTGGAGGTACTCGACGCCGTTGTACAGGTGCAGGCCCAGGTGCTCGCCCGGGCGGAGGCCCGCGTCGATGAGGTGGTGGGCGATCCGGTTGGCGGCGGCGTCGAGTCCGGCGTACGTGAGGTGCCGCTCGGCACCCGTACCGGGATGGTCGACGTACAGGAGCGCCTCGCGGTCGGGGACCACGTCGACGACCGACTCGAACAGGTCGGCAAGGTTGTACTCCACCGTTCCTCCTGACCCCGGGATGACGGGTGACCCGGCCGTCATTAGAGCGCCGGGCGGCACAAGTGGGAAGGGGTGGCGTCGAAAGAATCTGACTGCCTGTCAGAAAACTATTGAACTGCGACCCCGCCTCCTGCAACCTGTTCCAGGTCTGGAGACGGGAGTTCGTCATGGGCGGTACGGAACACCTCACCGTGGAGCGCGAAGGCGCCACGCTGGTGCTCACCTTGAACAGGCCGCACGCCAGGAACGCGTTGTCGCTGCCGATGCTCGTCGGGCTGTACGACGGATGGCTCGCGGCCGACGCGGACGACGGGGTGCGCTCCGTCGTCCTGACCGGGGCGGGCGGCGCCTTCTGCTCCGGCATGGACCTCAAGGCGCTGGCGGGCGGCGGGATGGCGGGCGAGGAGTACCGGGAGCGGATGACCGCCGACCCGGACCTGCACTGGAAGGCGATGCTGCGCCACCACCGCCCCCGCAAACCGGTGATCGCCGCCGTGGAGGGGCCCTGCGTCGCAGGCGGCACCGAGATCCTCCAGGGGACGGACATCCGCATCGCCGGGGAGGGCGCCACCTTCGGGCTCTTCGAGGTCCGGCGCGGCCTCTTCCCGATCGGCGGCTCCACCGTCCGGCTGCCCCGTCAGATCCCCCGCACCCACGCCCTGGAAATGCTCCTCACCGGCCGTCCGTACACCGCCGGGGAGGCCGCCGCCATCGGGCTCGTCGGCCGCGTCGTGCCCGACGGCACCGCGCTGGAGGAGGCCCTCGCCGTCGCCGAACGGATCAACGCCTGCGGGCCGCTCGCCGTCGAGGCCGTCAAGGCATCGGTCTACGAGGGCGCCGAGCTGACCGAGAGCGAGGCCCTGGCCGCCGAACTCAAGCGCGGCTGGCCCGTGTTCGCCACCGAGGACGCCAAGGAGGGCGCCCGCGCCTTCGCCGAGAAGCGCCCGCCCGTCTACCGGCGCGCCTGAGCCCCGGACCCCGCGTCCCGCGCCCCGCGTCCTGAGCCCATGGAGAGAGCCATGACCGACATCCTCAGCGCCCCGCTGGTGGTCGAATTCCCCTTCACCCGCTCCCTCGGACCCGTCCAGAGCGCCTTCCTCACCGGACTGCGCGAACGCACCGTCCTCGGCGTCCGCACGAGCGACGGCACGGTCCTCGTCCCGCCCACCGAGTACGACCCCGTCACGGCGGACGAGCTCCGCGAACTCGTCGAGGTCGCCGCCACCGGCACCGTCACCACCTGGGCCTGGAACCCGTCCCCGCGCCGCAACCAGCCGCTGGGAACCCCGTTCGCCTGGGTGCTCGTCCGGCTCGACGGCGCCGGTACCGCGCTCCTGCACGCCCTGGACGCGCCCGGACCCGACGCCGTACGCACCGGGATGCGGGTCCGCATCCGCTGGGCGCCCACGCGCACCGGGGCCATCACCGACATCGCCTGCTTCGAACCGTACGACGGTGAGCCCGGCCCCGGCGAACCCGCGCCGCACACCGGGGAGTTCACCGACCCCGTCACCGGGATCGTCGCCCCGGCCCGCCTCGACTACGTCCACACCCCCGGCCGCGCCCAGAGCGCCTACCTCAAGGCCCTGGAGGACCACCGCACCGTCGGCGAACGCTGCCCCGCCTGCCGCAAGGTCTACGTACCGCCGCGCGGAGCCTGCCCCACCTGCGGCATCGCCACCGCCGAACAGGTCGAGGTCGGACCGCGCGGCACCGTCACCACCTTCTGCATCGTCAACATCAAAGCGAAGAATCTCGACATCGAAGTCCCCTACGTCTACGCCCACATCGCCCTCGACGGCGCCGACCTCGCCCTCCACGGCCGTATCGCGGGCATCCCGTACGACCAGGTCCGCATGGGGCTGCGCGTGGAGCCCGTCTGGGCCGGTGCCGGCCGGGGGTCCAGCCATGTCGACCACTACCGGCCCACCGGGGAGCCCGACGCCGACTACGACACGTACAAGGAGCTGGTGTAGATGCGAGACGTGGCGATCGTCGCCTTCGCCCAGAGCCCGCACCGACGGCGTACCGACGAACTCTCCGAGGTCGACCTGCTGATGCCCGTCCTCCACGAGGTCCTGGGGGCGACCGGCCTGAAGGCCAACGAGATCGGGTTCACCTGCTCCGGCTCCGCCGACTACCTCGCCGGGCGCGCCTTCTCCTTCACCATGGCGCTCGACGGCGTCGGGGCGCACCCGCCGATCTCCGAGTCCCACGTCGAGACGGACGGGGCCTGGGCGCTGTACGAGGCATGGGTGAAGATCCTGACCGGCGAGGCGGACACCGCGCTCGTCTACTCCTACGGCAAGTCTTCACCCGGCGAGGTCCGTGACGTCCTCACCCGCCAGCTCGACCCCTACTACCTCGCCCCCCTCTGGCCCGACTCCGTCTCCCTCGCCGCCCTCCAGGCGCAGGCGCTCATCGACGCGGGCCACACCGACGAGGCGGCCCTCACGGCCGTCGCCGCCCGCAGCCGCACCGATGCCACCGCCAACCCGTACGCCCAGCTCACCGGGGACGTCCCGGCAGGGGACCACCTCGTGCACCCCTTGCGTACCGGCGACTGCCCGCCGATCGGCGACGGCGCCGCCGCCGTGGTCCTCGCGGCCGGGGACACCGCCCGCTCCCTGTGCGACCGGCCCGCCTGGATACGGGGCATCGACCACCGCATCGAGGCCCACTCCCTCGGCGTCCGCGACCTCACCGACTCGCCCTCCGCCCGGCTCGCAGCCCAGCACGCCGGAGCTTTCGAACGCCCCTTGGACACCGCCGAGTTGCACGCCCCGTTCACCTCGCAGGAGGTCGTCCTGCGCCGGGCGCTCGGGCTCGGCGACGACGTCCGTATCAACCCCTCCGGCGGGGCCCTCGCCGCCAACCCGATCATGGCGGCGGGCCTCATCCGGCTCGGCGAGGCCGCCGCCCGCATCCACCGCGGCGCGTCCGACCGGGCCCTCGCCCACGCCACCTCCGGGCCCTGCCTGCAACAGAACCTGGTCGCCGTCCTGGAAGGGGAGAGCGCTCATGGCTGAGGAGCCCGTCGCCGTCGTCGGCATCGGCCAGACCAAACACGTCGCCGCCCGGCACGACGTCTCCATCGCCGGACTGGTCCGCGAGGCGGCGGTCCGCGCGCTGGAGGACGCCGCACTGACCTGGAGCGACATCGACGCCGTCGTCATCGGCAAGGCCCCCGACTTCTTCGAGGGCGTCATGATGCCGGAGCTGTACCTCGCCGACGCCCTCGGAGCCGTCGGCAAACCGATGCTCCGCGTCCACACGGCGGGCTCGGTCGGCGGGTCGACCGCGCTGGTCGCCGCCAACCTCGTCGCCGCCCGCGTCCACCGGACCGTTCTGACCCTCGCCTTCGAGAAACAGTCCGAATCCAACGCCATGTGGGGGCTCTCCCTGCCCGTCCCCTTCCAGCAGCCGCTGCTGGCCGGGGCGGGCGGCTTCTTCGCCCCGCACGTCCGCGCGTACATGCGCCGTACGGGAGCCCCCGACACGGTCGGCTCCCTCGTCGCGTACAAGGACCGCCGCAACGCCCTCAAGAACCCTTACGCGCACCTCCACGACACCGGCATCACCCTGGAGAAGGTCCAGGCGTCCCCGATGCTCTGGGACCCGATCCGCTACTCCGAGACCTGCCCCTCCTCCGACGGGGCCTGTGCGATGGTCCTCACCGACCGCGCGGGCGCGGGCCGGGCCCCGTACCCGCCGGCCTGGGTGCACGGCGGCGCGATGCGCAGCGAACCGACCCTGTTCGCGGGCAAGGACTTCGTCTCCCCGCAGGCGGGCAGGGACTGCGCCGCCGACGTCTACCGCCAGGCCCGGATCACCGACCCGCGCCGGGAGATCGACGCCGTCGAGATGTACGTCCCCTTCTCCTGGTACGAGCCGATGTGGCTGGAGAACCTCGGCTTCGCCGGTGAGGGCGAGGGGTGGAAGCTCACCGAGGCGGGGGTCACCGAACTCGACGGCGACCTCCCGGTCAACCCGTCGGGCGGGGTGCTGTCCACCAACCCGATCGGCGCGTCCGGCATGATCCGCTTCGCCGAGGCCGCCCTCCAGGTACGGGGGAGGGCGGGCGAGCACCAGATCGACGGGGCCGCCCGGGCGGTCGGCCACGCGTACGGCGGCGGGGCGCAGTTCTTCGCCATGTGGCTCGTGGGGTCGCAGCCGCCGCCGGGGTGACGCCCGTGCCGAGGGCCTCCGGCCGGGACAGCGTTCATGCGGGCCCCCGGCCGGGACAGCGCTCATGCCGGGGGCCTCCGGCCGGGGACGGTGCTCGCCGCCCCGGCCGGTGCCCCGCCGGGCTGCGGCCTCACGCCGAGGGGCCGCGGGACGGCCTCAGGGCAGGGGGCAGCTGAGCGGCAGCACCCGTTCGGTCAGTCGCCCCGTGAGGCGGCCGTCGGCGGTGGCGGCCTCCTCCAGCCAGTCCGCCACCGTCAACTGCTCCACCAGAGCCTCCAGTTCGCCGGGTTCGACGGCGCACCAGGAGGTGAGGACCGCCAGGTCGACGCCCTCGCCCCCGGGCCCCAGCCGTCCGTCGGTGGTGGTCCGGACGGCCAGGCCCAGGGCGAGGAGCCGGGTGGCGGCGCCGGTCTTCTTCTTGCGGAGCTTCTTGTCACCGACGACCCGCTGGGCCCATCCGCTGAGCTTGGGACGGGTCTTCCTGCCGAAGTCGAACGGGCCGGGGCCGTCGTCGCCGGGCATCAGGGACGGGATGGTGATCGGGGTGGGGCTCTCCGGGCGGGAGGCGAGCAGCTCCTCGACCGTACCGGGGAGGGAGAGCCAGCCGCTCTCCACGAACCGGCCGATCAGCTCCTCGGGCTCCGTCAGGGGCAGCCCCCTGACGTCCTGCCCCACCAGATTGCCGGTGCCGGTGAGCGCCGAGCGCAGGGTCAGCATCACCGCCATCAGCCGCGCCTCCGGGCCGGGCACCGGGATGTGGCCGGCGACATGGGCGAGGATCGACCGGGCGTGCTCCCAGTGCGTGGACGTGGTCAGCAGACGGCTCGTGACCTGGTCCTCGCCGACCGGGCTGAGGCCGGTGCGGTGCTGGTGCTGGAGGCGGGCGGCGGCGGCGGCCTGCTCGGCGCGCTCCGCCTCCAGCCGCAGCCCGGTGTCGCCGGTGACCTCCGCCCAGGTGGTGAACGCCTTCGCCTTGCGGGCGTGCAGCTCGGCGAGCTCGGCGAGGTCGGGTTCGGCGCGCTGCTGGTAGGCGCGGAAGAGGTCGCCCAGCTGCATCAGCTCCTCGCGCAGGGCGACGGGGTGCAGATCGTGCGGCACGATCCGCTGCGCGATCTTCCCGTGCCGGGGGCGCCGGGGCCGCGCGGAGCGGGAGGCGGGCACGCGCTGCGGAACGGCCGCAGGGGAGGAGGCGGCATGCGAGAACTGCGGTCCGGCTGCTGCCACGCCCGGGTGGTGGGCGGCGGCGTGGGCCACGGGCACCGGGGCCGCCGAGGGGGGCGCGGCGGCAGCGGTGGCGACGATCTTCGCGGAGGGCTGCGCCGCCGCGCACCGTGCACAGCACTCCATGGCCCGCCACCAGCGGCCCTGCCGGTCGGTGACGACGGCCAGGACGACCGCGCCCCCGCACCGCCAAGGCGCGGTGCGCTCGCGCGGACCGGCGGGCCGGATGTGCAGACGGCACTCCTCGGCCTTGCAGACGCAGAACGCCTCGGGCCGGGGGCCCGCCGCGGCCTGCAGGTGGGCCTTGATGTGCGCGACGGCGGCCGCGCGGCCGACGGCGGTGGAGGGCAGGAGCTGGGGGGCGCAGGCCGGGCGGCTGCACGAGACGCGCACCATCGCACCGCCCCGGTCGGCCGCGTCCACGCGCACCATCCACTCGCGTCCCACCAGTCGGTCTTCCGCCCCACTTGCTGTGGCCTCCACCGTCATGCTGTTCCGTCCCCTCCGATTCCGATACGCCGCCAGGACCCGCCCGTGCCGCTGCCGCGACGGGCGGGCACGGCGGTGTACCCAACGGTATGCGGCAGGAGACCCCGCGGCGGAGGAATTCGCCGCGATCCACTCCTTCAGGGGGCGCGCCGCTCCCCGGTCACCACCGGGGCCCGCACACGGCGTTCCCGGCGCGGGCCCGGCTCCGCAACGTGAGCCGGGCCACGTAACATGTCAGCATGTCCTTCCTCCGCCGCCGTAGCGCCGCAACACCCGCGGGCCCGGACTTCGACGTCCTGGCCATGGACCCGGGGGACTGGCCCGGCAATCTCGGCGCCGGTCTGCTCCCCGCGCCCGACGGCAGCTGTCAGGGCGTCTTCCTCCGTTACGACCTGTACGGGGGCCGGGGCCCGGCCATGATCATCGGTAATCTCCCGGCCGGTTCGCCCGCCCGTGAGACCGAGGAGGGCCAGGTTCCCTTCGAGGTCGCGCAGTTGCTGCTGGCCCTGGAGAACGACGAGCCGATCGAGGTCGTCAGCAGCGAGGACGTCCCCGTGATGCAGGGCGACAACCTGCTGATCGTGCGCCGGGTGAAGCTCTCGGAGAGCCGTATCGCCTGCGTCCAGTTCGACCGGAGCGACGGGGTCCTCGTGACCATCGCCAGCTGGGACCGGCCCATCACCGACGATCTGTACACCCTTCTCAAGCCCCTTCCCGCGGAGCTCTTCCAACAGGGCTGAGAACAGCACGGCTGAAACGTATCTGCATAGGCCGCCCGCATATGCCGGGCGGCCTTTTCGTGTGCCCGGACGGCTTCCGTTGCCCGGACGGCTTCCGTCAGCCATGTCCGGGCGGTCTCCGCCTCGTATGTCCGGACGGGCTTCCGCAAGGGGGGGCATCCCGGGCATGGCTGGAAAACCACGTTGACGCGGGCGGCCCGGGAGCGGCTACGGTAAGAAAATGTAACGACCGTTCAATGTGTAACGTTCGTTCAGGTTCTTTCTCCCTGCCCGGAGGTCCCTCCCCATGCCCAACCCCTACGGCGCGCTCTTCAGGGCGCCGGGCTCCGTCGCCTTCTCCGCCGCGGGCTTCGTCGCCCGTATGCCGCTCTCGATGGCAGGCATCGGGATCATCACGATGCTGTCCCAGATGCGAGGGGAGTACGGGCTCGCCGGAGCCGTCTCCGCCGCCTTCACCCTCTCCACGGCCCTCTGCGGCCCCCGGATATCCCGTCTGGTCGACCGGCGCGGCCAGGGCAGGGTGCTGCTGCCCGCCACCGGTGCCGGTGCTCTCGCGATGGGCGTCCTGCTCCTCTGCGCCCGCTACGACGCCCCCGTCTGGACCCTGTTCGTCAGCGCGGTGGTCGCCGGGACCATGCCCAACATGGCCGCGATGGTCCGGGCCCGCTGGACCCATGTGTACCGGGGCTCCGACCGGCTGCACACGGCCTACTCCCTGGAGTCCGTCGTCGACGAACTCACCTTCGTGGTGGGCCCCGCGCTCTCGGTCGCGCTGAGCACCGCGCTCTTCCCGGAGGCCGGGCCCCTGGTGGCGGCGGTACTGCTCATCCTCGGCGTGCTCCTGTTCGTCCCGCAGAAGCGCACCGAACCCCCGGTGATCCGGCCCTCCGCCGACGGCACCCCGGCCGCGTCGGCGCTGCGCGGCGGACCGCTCGCCCTGCTGGCCCTCACCCTCGTCGCGGGCGGCACGATCGTCGGCACCGTCGACGTGGTCAGCGTCGCGTTCGCCGAGGAGCAGGGCTCACCGGCCGGTGCGGGCATCGTGCTCTCCGTCTACGCGGTCGGCTCGGCCGGTGCCGGACTGGCCTTCGGGGCCCTCGGGCTCACCACCCCGCTGCCCCGGCTGCTCCTCCTCAGCACGGCCGGCACCGCCCTGACGACGCTCCCCCTGCTGCTCGTCTCCGACCTCGCCACGCTCTCCGCCGCCGTCTTCTTCTCCGGCCTCTTCTTCGCCCCTACCATGATCGTGGTGATGGGACTGGTGGAGCGGACGGTGCCGCCGGCCGCCCTCACCGAGGGGATGACCTGGGCGATCACCGGCCTCAGCGTCGGCGTGGCGCTCGGCGCCTCGCTGTCCGGCGGCATGGTCGACCGGTTCGGCCCCTCCGGCGGCTTCGCCGTGGCCATCGCTGCGGGCGGTGCGACGGTGCTGCTGGCGCTGACCGCCCAGCGCCCCCTGGGCCGAAGCCTGCGGGAGCCCGCCGACGAGGGCCACGCGAAGGCCGCCCCGTAGACGCACCAGGCCCCGCAGCCGCAGGGGATGAAGGGAACGGCCCCGCCGTTCCCGCCCCGCTCCGACCCCGACGCCCGGAGGGCACGATGCACACACCGCAGACCGACGGACGCCTGCTCAAGGGCGAGCTCCGGCGGCAGGAGCTCATCGAGGCGACCCTCCGGGTGGTCGCCCGCGAGGGGGTGGCGGGCGTCAGCCACCGGGCGGTGGCCCGTGAGGCGAACCAGCCCGCCACCGCCGCCGCCTACTACTTCAAGAGCATCGACGACCTGCTCACCGCCGCGCTCACCGCCTGCATGGACCAGGACGCCGGACGGATGCGGCGCCTGGCCGAGGAAGCCGACGGCAGCCCCGAGGGCCTCACCGCCCTCGCCGAGCTGCTCGCCGACGTCATGGCGGGCCCCGCCCGGCTGCTCGCCGAGTACGAGCTCTACCTCCTCGCCGCCCGCAGGCCGGAGCTGCGCGCCTCCACCGGGCGCTGGCTGGACGCCATCGCCGGGTGCGCCCACCGCTACACCACCGACCCGGTCCGGGTGCGGGTCTTCAAGGGCGTCGTCGACGGCCTGCTCCTCCAGGGCCTGCTGACCGACACACCGCCGGACGCGGCGGAGTTCGAGGCCGTCCTGCGCCATGTGCTGCTCTGACCGCGCGGCTGTTCCCCCGCGCCGACGGCCGCCCGGACCTCAGAACGCGTAACGGATCGGGAGCCACGGCGTGTGGCGCTCCACCAGACGCCGTACGGCCTCCACCGCCCCGGCCTTGACCCCGGTGGCGTACCGCACGTTCCAGCTCCCGTTCTCGGACCGCTTGGGCTGCTGGATCTCCGGGCGCCACAGGGCGGCCTCGGCGCGGGGGTGCCAGGCGAGGTTCACCTCGTGCAGCTCCCGGTTGTGGGTCAGCATGATCACCTCGGCCGCCGCCTGCTCCTTGACCGTACGCGGCAGGACGTCGTCCATCCTGCGCAGCAGCCCGGACCACGCCTCCTCCCAGCCCGGCCTGATGACGACGGGCGAGAAGTTGAAGTGGACCTCGTACCCGGCCTCGACGAAGTCCCCGGCGGCGGCGATCCGGTCCTCGACGGGGCTCGTACGGATGTCGAGCAGACGGGCGTCCTCCGGGGGCATCACCGAGAAGCGGACGCGGGTGCGGCCCCGCGGGTCGAGCAGCAGCAGATCGGGGTTGACGAACTTGGTGGCGAAGGACGCCTTGGCGGTGGGCCACCGGGTGAAGGCGTGCACCAGGTCGGCGGTGTTCTCGCTGATCAGGGCGTCGACCGAGCAGTCGCCGTTCTCCCCGATGTCGTAGACCCACGCCCTGGGGTCGCACTGGTTGGGTTCGCGCTTGGGCCCCGAGGCCGCCACATGGCGGCCCAGACGGCCGATGATCTGCTCGATGTTGGTGAAGACGGTGACCGGGTTGGCGTACCCCTTGCGGCGCGGCACATAGCAGTACGCGCACGCCATCGCGCATCCGTTGGCCGCGCCGGGGGCGATCCAGTCGGCGGACCGGCCGTTGGGCCGGACCGTGAGCGACTTCCTCTCGCCCAGGACCAGGACGGTCTTCTTGGTCCGCACCCAGTTCCCGGCGTTGCCCGGGTTGCCGTGCAGCCCCGGGATGCGCCAGTGCGAACCGACGGGGATCACCTCGGCGTCCGGGAAGCGCGCGAGGATCTCCCGGCCCCGGGGGGAGGCCGCCGCCGCAGGTTCCGCGTGGATCTCCCGCACCTCCAGCATCCGCCGGGCCTCCGCCGAGGTACGGAAGGACGGCCCGGGGGGCCGGGGGACCGGCGGGCCCGGGCGGATCTCCTCCAGGCCGAACAGGGCGTCGGGGTCCCCGGGCCCGGAGGGCGTACCGAAGGTGCTCACCCCCGCACCGTACAAGGAGGCCGGAGCGGGGCGCCGGAAGCGCGGCGCCATCGGGTGCGGGAGCGGCCGCCCCCGCGGCCCGCCGCAGGGTCGGTGGCGGGCACGACGCCCGGCCGATGCCCGCCGCCGACCGGCCGATCCCGCCGACCGCCCCGATGCCCGCCACCGGTCGGCCGCCCCGTGGCCCGGTGCCGCCGGGGCAGGCGGTTGCCTGCCGCCGGTACGGGGCCAGGCCCGTACGCCCGCGGATCTCGCGTACGGGACCGGAACTACGCCCTGCTGCCCGAGAGTTCCGCCATCAGACGGGTCACCTGCGCCGCCGAGGTGCCGAGCCCCGTGGGCCCCGCGAGGACCTGCGGGGTGCTGTGTCCGCGCCGCAGGTCCTCCTCGCGGTACCGGCGGCAGCCCCGGTGCCAGATCAGGATGCCCGCGAGCCAGTGCTTCAGCTCCTGCACATAGCCCGCCAGCACCTCCCGCGCCTCGGCTTCCAGCCCGAAGTCGTCGTACAGCACCGGCAGTTCGACCTCCGCCACATGCAGGAACTGCCGCAGCCGGGACTCCATCAGGTCGTGCACGATCCGTACGCCCGTCGGATAGTCGACGCCGAAGAAGTTCTGGACGACCAGGACGCCGTTGTGCACCTCGCCCTCGTACTCGATCTCCTTCTGGTACGAGAACAGGTCGTTGAGCAGGCATGCGTAGTCGGCGGCGGCGTTCTCCAGCGACTGCATCGGACCGCTCCGGTAGACCGCCTCCGGCACTGTCCTGCCGTGCCCGAGCCGGCACAGGCTCATCGTCAGGTCCGAACCGAAGGTCGCCCGCCGCATCTCGACGTAGTCGACCGGATCGGGGATGCGGTTCTGCGCCTGGTTGGCCAGCTCCCACAGCCAGCTCTCGGTCATCGACTCGATCGCGGTCCGGAAGGTGCGCCGGGCGCCGAGGTCCATCGGTGCCGTCGTCCGGAGCCACAGATCGCCGAGCGACCGCTCCAGCGCGTTCACCGGCTCGGGGGCGCCCTCGCCGTCCAGCGGCATGAAGAGCGAGAGCCGCTCGTTGGCCAGCCGCGCCCCCGCCAGGTCCCTGGTCCGCCCGTGCACCACGGGGAACCAGTCGTCCCCGTACGTGCCCCAGGCCAGCCACGCCGAGGAGATGTCCAGCGCCTCCGGCGAGGCGTCCGGGTGGATGCCCGCGGCGCAGAGGGGGAGGTCGATCGCGATGATCCGCTCCTCGTCCCAGATGTGCGACCCGGGAACCCCGGGCTGCGCCTCCAGGATGCCCATCCGGCGCGCCCAGTCGACGAGCCGGACCCGGGCCCCCTCCAGGTGCGGGCTCAGTGTCGTGGAGAACGGCAGCTTCAGGTCCGGGACGATCGAGGGGCCCACGTGCTGGAAGGGCCGGTGGCTGTGGCTGCGGGCCCGCGCCGTCTCCGAACGCGGTGTGAACCTGATGGAGGCGGCGGACATGCCGAAGCCCGGGACCGCGTCGGCGGCCCCGCCGCCGTTCATGTACCGGCTGGAGCGCATGTGCCACTCGTGGCCCCCGGACTGCCAGTCCTGGAGCCCCTTGACGTACGCGAGGACGGACGCGGTCTGCGCCGGATCGAGGCCCTTCTCCGCGCAGAGCGGGCCCAGTTCGGTCAGGGCGGTGTTCTCGAACTGGTGGAGCCGCGAGGTCAGCAGGTCGTTGACCGCCTCCGCAGCCTCCTGGGTGGAGCAGCCGAGGAACCTCTCCAGGACGAGGACCCCGTTGCTGTTCTCGCCCTCCTCCTCGACCTCGCGCTGGTACGAGAACAGGTCGTTGCGCAGGTGCACCCCGTCGGAGAAGGCGTCGCGCAGGACGCGCAGGGGGCGGGAGCCGGCCACTTCGGCGGGCACCTCGGCACCGGCCGCGTACTCCACGAGCCCGGCCGACCAGGGGGCGCCGCCGACCTTGCGGCGCATCTCGATGTACTCGACGGGGTTCGCGATGCGGCCCTCGTTGATGTTGGAGAGCTCCCACATCGACTCGTTGAGCAGGTTCTCCGTGGCCACCGCGAACCGGGCCCGCCACGCGTCCGACATGGCGGGGACCGTCCGCTCCCACAGATCGGCGAGGCCCGCCTCGACGGGGTTCTCCGGTTCGGGCACGGCCGCCCCGCGCTCCATCGGCATGAAGGCGGGCAGCCGGTCCAGATACCGCTTGGCGCCCTCACGGTCGAGCGTGCGTTTGAACAGCTCCAGGAAGTGGTCGTCGAAGAAGAAGACCCACACATACCAGTCGGTGACCAGCGACAGCGCCTCGGCGGAGCAGTCGGGGTGGGTGTAGGCGCAGAGCAGGGCGTAGTCGTGCGCCTCGAGGTCCTTCTCCTCCCAGACGCCGGAACCTTCCAGCATCCCCATCCCCCGTGCCCACTGCCGGGTGTGCGTCCGTGCCGCCTCCACGTGGGGGTTGAGCCGCGCCGGATACGGAACATAGAAGTCCGGCAGTGAGAAGGGCTGTGCCATGTGCGTCGGGCCTTTCGAGAAGCCTCCGCGCGGAGTGCGCGGACCGGTGGTGTCCGCGCCAGCACTACCCTTCGGCCATCCGGGGCACGCATAACGGCGATTAGTCAGATAATCGCGGTCTGGTTCGCGCCTGCTCGGTGGCGATGGCTCCGTGGGTGACGGCCGCTCAGTAGGCGGAGTCGACGTTGTCGATCGAGCCGTACCGGTCCGCGGCGTAGTTGGCGGCGGCGGTGATGTTGGCGACCGGGTCGGTGAGCTGCTTCGGGGTGCCCTTGACGTGGTACGCGTCGAAGGTGGGCTGGATCACCTGGAGCAGGCCCTTGGAGGGAATGCCGTTCCGCGCGTTGATGTCCCAGTTGTTGACGGCGTTCGGGTTGCCGCTGGACTCGCGCATGATGTTGCGGTGCAGCCCCTCGTAGGAGCCGGGGATGTTCTTCTTCTTCATGATGTCGAGCGACTCGCGTATCCAGCCGTCGAGGTTGTTCGTGTACTGCTTGGGCGCGGCGACGGCCTTGCGCTCGGTGGAACGGTTGGCGGCCTGCTTCTCGGAGCGCGCCTTCTCGGCGGCCTTCTTCGCGGTCGCCTTACGGTCGGCCGCGGCCTTCTCCGCGGCCGCCTTGCGCTCGGCCAGGGCCTTCTTCGCCGCGGCTTCCTTCTCGGCGGCCTTGCGCTCGGCCACGGCCTTCTCCGCGGCGGCCTCCTGGGCGGCGGCCTTCCTGGCCGCGGCTTCCTTCGCTGCGGGGGCCTCGGCGGAGACCTTCTCGGCGGCGATGGAGGACCGGGCCGCGGCGGGCTGTGCGTCGCTCTGCCCGCCGGTCGCGGTGATGGCCGTGACGGAACCGGCCGCGACGAGCACGGCGGTGGCGAGCTTGTGCGAGCGGGTGATGCGGATGGTGCGGGGCATGCGTGAGCTCTTCCTGTTGGGGACGGGATCTGCGGCCTGGGCCGCGTGAGCAGAGACCGAGGGGGATCGGCTGCCGACCGCCGTGGGCGCTCGTCGCAGACTCGGTCTCGGTGCTTGCCGGAATCCATGGTTAACGGGCACCCGAACAGGAAGCAATGACCCTATTTACTACCCCTGGTAGTGGATAGGGCGGAATACGTGCTTTGGGGGTTTCTTCGCGCCGCAGGGGAGGGTCCGGACCCACTACCGGAGGTCGTAGGTGACGTGGGTCTCGTGGCGCGCCTCACCCGGGGAGGGCCTCCGGGTGGCAATCCGTCAGTGCGCTGTCACACAGCGGCGCGGGAACAGCGCAGCGCGCTGCGGGACCGGTGTGTCGGCACCGGTCCCGCAGCGCGCTTTCCCTGCACAGTGGCTCTTCCGCCCGCCCGCCCGCCTTCCGCTCCGCCCGCCTTCCGCAGCGGGCGGGCGGACTCTCAGCGCGGGACTCTTAGCGGGACTCTCAGCGCGTACCGACCGCCGCCCGCACGGCCCGGCGCGCCATCGCGCAGTCGTCGTGCAGCCTGCGCAGCAGCAACCGCTGCTCCTCGCCCGAGGAGAGCGCGCCCGGCCGGTCCTGGCCCGCGCTCACCGGGGGCGCCTCGCGCATGGTGCGCTGCACGGCCGTCTCGTAGCTCCGGATCTCACGGGTCAGCACGAGCATCAGGTTCACCAGGAACGCGTCCCGCGCGGCCGGCCCTCTGGCCTGGGCCAGCTGGCTGATCTGGCGGCGTGCCCCGGGGGCGTTGCCGAGCACCGCCCACAGGGTGGCCAGGTCGTAGCCCGGCAGATACCAGCCCGCGTGCTCCCAGTCGACCAGCACCGGCCCGGTCGGTGACAGCAGGATGTTGGAGAGCAGCGCGTCACCGTGGCAGAACTGGCCCATGCCCTGACGGCCGCCCGCGTGGGCCAGACCGTGCAGCAGCTTCTGGAGATCACCGAGGTCGCGGTCGGTGAACAGCCCCAGCTCGTGGTAGCGCGCGATCCGCGAGGCGTAGTCGAGCGGCGCCTCGAAGAGCCCGGGCGGCGGACGCCAGGCGTTCACCCGGGCGACCGCGCCGAGCGCGGCACGGATGTCGGCCCGGGGCGGAGCCTCCGCCGGGTGCCGGGTCAGCGCGGCCACCCGGCCGGGCATCCGCTCGATCACCAGCGTGCAGTTCTCCGGGTCCGCCGCGATCAGCCGGGGCACCCGAACCGGGGGGCGGTGCCGGACGAACGCGCGGTATGCCGCTATTTCGTGCCGGAACCGCTCCGTCCACGCGGGGGAGTGGTCCAGTAAACACTTCGCCACGGCGGTGGCCCGCCCGGTGGTGCCCACGATCAGGACGGACCGGCCGCTGCGCCGCAGCACCTGGACCGGGTTGAACTCGGGGCAGATGCGCTGCACGGAGGCGATGGCCATCCGTACCTGCGCGCCCTGCGGCCCGGAGAGGTCGATCCTTCCGCTGAGAGGTCCCGCACCCGGTCCCGCCGCCCGCCGGGTCCGGCCCAGGCCCTGCGCCGGTGCGCCGGCGTGGGGGGCGAGATACGGCCCGCCGCCCGTCCCCATGGGACGGAGCGGCCGGGGCGGGGCGGACACGGAGGACGATGCTGTGTACATGGGCGAGACAGATCCCTTCGTGCGCCGACAAGTCACGTGCGCCAACCCGGCCGGCGGCCGTTCGGCACCCTGGGGAGTACCTAGGGCTGCCGGGCGGGGTGGCGCTTTCCTACCTGACAACGGGTCACGGGTGGCAGACCATCTGGCGGACCCTGGCGAACCCTGGCGAATAGTCACAGCGCATCTGACAGGGGGTTAGTGTCAAGTCAGCCGAGAACCTGGGGGCTTGACGTGACCGGAGAACCCAACACCCGCCTTTCTGACCTGTTCGGCCTGGCCGGCTGGTCCAAGGGCGAACTCGCGAGAATGGTGAACCGGCAGGCGGCGGCCATGGGCCACCCGCAGCTGGCCACCGACACCTCGCGCGTCAGGCGCTGGATCGACATGGGGGAGTCCCCGCGCGATCCCGTGCCCGAAGTGCTGGCAGCCCTGTTCACCGAGCGGCTCGGCCGTGTCGTGACCATCGAGGACCTCGGGTTCGGCCGACGCGGGCGTGTGGGGAAACGGCGTGACTCGGGCTCGGAGAAGAATCCCGATCAACTGCCGTGGGCGCCCGAACGGACGGCAGCGGTCCTCACCGAATTCACGGGAATGGACCTCATGCTCAACCGACGCGGCTTGGTGGGTGCGGGCGCCGCGCTCGCCGCCGGCTCAACCATCGCCGGCCCCATGTACGACTGGCTGCACAGCGACCCCGTCCTCGCGGCCGACGCGCCACGCGCCAACGACCCGCAGCACGCCGACCCCGCCGGTTTCGACCGGTACGAGGCCGCGCCCGTGGGCTCCGAGGAGATCGAGGCCCTGGAGCACTCGGTCGAGGTGTTCCGCGCCTGGGACGCCTCCCGGGGCGGCGGACTCCAGCGCAAGGCCGTCGTGGGCCAGCTCAACGAGGTGGGCGGCATGCTCGCCTACCGCCACCCCGACCATCTCCAGCGCCGCCTGTGGGGCGTCGCCGCCAATCTCGCCGTACTCGCGGGCTGGATGTCCCACGACGTCGGCCTGGAGCCCACCGCCCAGAAGTACTTCGTCATCGCCGCCCACGCGGCCAGGGAGGGCGGCGACCGGCCGCGCGCGGGTGAGGCGCTCTCCCGCGCGGCACGCCAGATGGTCCACCTGGGCCGCCCCGACGACGCCCTCGACCTGATGAAGCTGGCCAAGTCCGGCTCGGGCGAGGAGACCCTGCCCCGTACGCAGGCGATGCTGCGCACCATCGAGGCATGGGCGCAGGCGGCGATGGGCCGGGGCCAGGCCATGCGGCGCACCCTCGGTGAGGCGGAGGAGCTGTTCGTCTCGGACAGGGGCGATGTGCCGCCGCCCAGCTGGATGCAGATGTTCGACGAGGCCGACATGCACGGCATGCAGGCCCTGGCGTTCCGCACCCTGGCCGAGCACGACCCGGCCGCCGCCGTCATCGCCCAGCACCACGCCAAGCAGGCCCTGGAGCTGCGGGTGGGCGGACGTCAGCGGTCCAAGCTCTTCGACCACATCTCACTCGCCTCGGCCTGCTTCATCGCCAACGACCCCGAGCAGGGCGACCGTTACGCCCGGCTCGCCCTGGTGTCGATGGGGGAGACCTCCTCGCACCGCACCTGGGACCGGCTGCGCGAGATGTACCGGCTCACCGGCCAGTTCACGGGCCACACCAAGATCCAGGACCTCCGCGAGCAGATCGAGCTCTCGCTGCCGCAGAGCCCGGTCGCCAGGAAGGCCAGGGGTACGCAGACCTGACCGCCGCCCGTCCGCATCCGCCGACGGAGGCCGTAACCGCCCGCGAACCCTCTACCGTCCTGACACTCCGACAGGTCCCGCGCCACACCGTCCTGCGCGCACGCGCTCCCTCACGCCCCGACCCGGGCCACCAGCACACACGCGTCGTCCAGCCGTTCGGCCCCGCCGAACTCCTCGACCACGCCCCGCACGCACTCCTGTGCCGTACGGGCCTGTGCGAACCGGGAGGCGAGAGCGAGCAGCGCCTCCGGGCCCGCACCCCGGTCGCCGCGCCGCGTCAGTCCGTCCGTGTGCAGCACCAGCACATCGCCGGGGAGAAGGCGCACGTCGTCCTGCTCATGGGCGAACCGGGCCCCGGCACCGAGCAGCACCCCGTCCGGGGACGGCAGCACCCGTCCCGTTCCCGCGCGGAAGAGCAGGGGCGCGGGGTGGCCCGCCTGAGCCCAGGTGAGGAGGCCGGTCGAGGGGTCGAAGAGCCCGCACAGGGCGCTGCCCGGGGCGGGCTGCGCCGACGTTTCCAGGAGGTGGTCGAGGTGGCCCAGCAGGGCGCCCGGCTCGATACCGGCGACGGCCATGCCGCGCAGCGCGCCGAGCACCATGGCCATGGCCGAGGCCGCGGGAATCCCCTGCCCGGCCAGATCGCCGACGGTCAGCAGGGTCCGGCCGTCCGGCAGCGCCATCGCGTCGTACCAGTCGCCGCCGACGCGGCCGCCCGACGCGGAAGGGAGGTAGTGGGCGGCGACGTCCAGGGCGCCCGAGGCGGGCCGCGGAAGGGGTGACGAACCGCGCCACGGCGGCAGAACGGCCTCCTGGAGCTCCACGGCCGTCCGGTGCTCCGTGCGCTCGACGGGCTCGTCGCGCTGCGCCGCGTCCGGGCCGTGCCTGGCGCTCTCCTCGCCGGTCTCCCGCAGGACGGCCCACATGGAGGCGGTGCAGCCCTCGGTGTCGAGGACCGGCTCGCCCGTCATACGGAGCCCGCGCACCCGGCCGTCGGGGAGCACGATACGGAACTCCCCGTCCATCGGCCGTCCGTCGACGAGGCAGCCGGTCACCATGGAGGTGAGCTGCGGCTGGTCCTCGGGCACGAGCACGGACGGCAGGTCGTCCAGGGAGAGCGGCGGCGAACCGGGCGGCCTGCCGAAGATCTCGTACAGCTCGTCGGACCAGCTGACCTCGTCGGTGATGAGGTTCCACTCGGCGCTGCCCGCCCGGCTCGCGGGCGCCCCGGCCGCCGGGCCGTCCTGGGCTCCGAGGCCGTCCTGGGCTCCGAGGCCGTCCCGGCCGGTGGCGCGCGGAGCCGGGAGCCCGGCCCTGAGCTGTCCGAGCCGCTCGTCGAGGCCGTCCAGGTGCTGGACGGCCAGATCGAACAGGGCGCGCTGCCGACGTGCCTGAGGGCCGTCCTCGCCGACCGCCGCCGCGCTCCGTCCGACGGCGACGGCATTGACGTCCTCGCGCAGCTGACGTGTGCGGTGGATCAGGCCGTCGAGCACAGCGGCATCGTGCGCGGAGGGCTGTGGTGCGGGGCGGTCCGCGAACAGATGGGACGGCATCTCGTACTCCGATACAGGCGCGGAACGGCCGGGTCTCAGGGGTGGACCGCTATCGACTGTCGCACAGGCCGCGGCGGCCCGTAAGGGATTTGGCAACACTCGATGCGTTGTTGCTTCTGGCATATGCCAGCGGCTGTGCGGCGTGCGGGATTCCCGAACTGACGTACGCATAAGGGCTGTTGGTCTGCCCCGGTGGTACGGGTGCCCCGGGGGTGGGCCCGGTCCGGGTGGGCCGGTCCGGCCCGGGAATGCCGACGGGGCGCGCCACGTTACCCTCACCAGAACGAAAACGAATCCCATTCCCATAACGGGGGCGGGGTCGTCGAACACCGCAGGAGGCGCCCATGGCACGCAGTGAGCTCAGGCCCGTCGTGACCCTCCGGTCCACCGCCGGAACGGGGCACGGCTATGTGACCCGCAAGAACCGCCGCAACACCCCGGACCGGCTGGAACTGCGCAAGTTCGACCCGGCGGCCGGGCGGCACGTCCTCTTCCGTGAGACGCGCTGACGTACGGCGTTCGGCGTACGAGTCCCCTGTACGCGACCGCCACAGCGACCGCCACCGGCACCATCACCGCCACCGGGCATCGATATCGGCGGTGAGGAAGGAACGCATCCATGAAGTCCCGTATCCACCCCGTCTCCCGCCCCGTGGTCTTCCGTGACCGCGTCGCGGACACCGCCTTCCTGACCCGCTCGACCGCCGACTCCGGCGAGCGCGTGACCTGGGAGGACGGCAACAGCTACCCCGTCATCGACGTGGAGACCTCGTCGGCGAGCCACCCGTTCTACACCGGGGGCCGTCGGGTGCTCGACACGGCCGGCCGTGTCGAGCGGTTCCGCCGCCGTTACGGCACCGGTGACGCGTCGCGCGGCTGACCGGCGCGGGCTGCGGCCGAAGCCGCCAAGGGGGCGGAATCGAGAATTCCGTGCCATGGGTCACATCCGTGGGGGCGGGTTCTCCGGAACGGCCCAAGATGGTTTATCGTTCATCTATACGCGGGTGTGATGCTCGCTATCAAGCCGCCCCGGCTGGATTCCCCCGATCCAGCCGGGGCTTCCCCGTTCCCCGGCCCCGGCGCGGCGCGGTTTCGAGGGCCAGCGCCCCCGCCGCCAGAACCACCGCGCCCAGCGCCGCCCCGGGGCTCCACCACCGCTCCGTCAGAGCCGCGACCGCCGCCCCGGCCACCACCGCCCCCAGCCGGCCCAGCGCCCAGGCGTCACCCGGCCCCAGCTCACCCGCCGCCGCGCGGCCGGCGAGTGAGGTGAGGGTCCCGGTGAAATAGTTCGTCGGCGTCACCCGGACGCGCCCCTGGACGCCCATCGCCAGCGATACGAGGGCCAGCAGCCCGAGCCGGTCACCGGACGACGCCACCAGGCCCAGCCCCCACAGCACCGCCGCCGCCCCGAGCAGGACGACCTCGGCCAGCAGCACCACCCCGAGCGGCAGCCCCAGCCGCCCCGTCATCACGGCACCGGCCGCCGCCCCGCAGACGTACGCCGCCAGGGCGGTGAGCACCCGCAGCGCCACACCGTCCTCCCCGGCTCCGGCGGCCGAGGCCCCCAGCAGGACCAGGTTCCCGGTCATCACCCCCGCGAAGACCTCCCCCACACAGAGGAAGGCGAACGCGTCCGCCGCCCCGGAAGCCGCCGACAGGAGCAGCAGCGCCCACGCGCCGCGCGGTGGGAGGACATCAGCCCCAGGCGCGGCGGACGAGGCGGAAGAGGAAGACGGGGTGGACGGGGAGGACGAGGGCGGGGGAGCGGAGTGCACGCGAGCATTCTCGGCAGGCCCGCGCCCCGGGACCGCGCTCGGCCGCCCGCATGGCGCGTCGCGTTCCGCCGCCCCGACCCCCGACCCTCACCTCCGCCCCCCCCGGCTCACATCGTCTCGCGCAGATCCTTCGCGTAGTGCTCGATGGCCGACCGGTACTCCTGGACATGCCGGTCGTCACTCGTCGACGCCACCAGCCGCAGCAGCAGTTGCATGGCCTCGTGGTGCTCGTCCGTGTTGAACAGGGCCATCGCCAGGAACGTCTTCAGCGCCCCGTCGTCCGGGAACTCCTCGACGCCCCGGCGCAGTGTCTCCACGGCCTGCCCGTACCGCCCCAGCACCCGGTACGTACTGCCGAGGCCCAGCAGCGCCCCCCGCCGGTCCTCCGCCCCGAGCCCCGTCCCCGCCACGCTGCGCTCGTAATACGCCACCGCCTCGGTCTCCAGGCCCAGGACGTCGTGGACCCAAGCGGTCCGGTAGGCCACCTCCGCGTCGTCGGGGAACCGGGCGGTCAGGGCGAGCAGCCGCTCGCGCGCCTCCCCGGCCCGCCCCTCCTCGCGCAGCCGGTCGGTCTCGGCCAGCAGGTCCTTCTTCTCGCGTGCGCTCATACGCCCATCGTCGCAGGCGCCACCGGACGGCCGGGCGATTTCGAGGACCGGACGACCGGCCGGGTGTTTTCCGCCCCGGCGCGGGCATCCGTCCGCCATGACTGCCGAGACGAAACCCCTAGCGCGACAGGGGACATGGGCGCGCGTGCTGCTGAGGGTGAGCGTTCTGACGGTGGTGCTGCTGGGGCTGGTGGTGTTCTCCTACTTCCTGGCCAAGGTGACACTCACGCCCTCACCGGCCTCCGCGGACATCGTCACGTCGAATCTCCAGCCGGGCCGGTCGCTGCGCCAGTACGCGGAGGACTACACCTTCCTCGCCGCGTGCAAGCAGGCGGGCGGAAACCTGCTGCTCGGCGTGCCCTTCGGGCTGCTCCTGCCGTTCCTCGTGCCGCGCCGTCTGCGGATGATCAGCATGACGCTGCTGACCGCCGCCGCCATGGTCCTCGTGGAACTGGTCCAGGGCGCCCTGGTCACGGGACGCGCCTTCGACATCGACGACGTCATCCTCAACACGTCGGGCGCCCTGCTCGGCTACTTCCTGCTGGGCCGCCGGATCAGCCACCACTACCACGCGTACCTGGGCAGGCCCCGGCCCGAGGCGGAGAAGCCCCGGCCGGAGCGGAAGGACGCGGACCCGAAGGCCGCCCCCGAACCTGCCATCGCCGGGCCGTCTGCCTCCGGTGCCAGGACGAAGGCCCGGGACACGGCCGACGTGAAGAAGCCGCCCAGGGCCGGTGCGAAGGAACCGTCCACCGCCGGGGCGAAGGCCGGTGCTACGAAGGCCGGTGGCGTCGGCTCGGCGAAGGCCACCGGTCCGGGCGGCGGGCGCGGCACCGCCGAGGACGGCACCCGGCCCGGCTCCCGCCGAGCCCTGCTGAACCGGCTCCGCAGGCGCTGACCGCAGGGGGCACCCCCCGACCGCTGGCGGAACTCCGGCCGTCAGCGGGGCAGGGGCCTGTGCGGGGGAGGGGGTTGGTCCGGGCCGGGGCACCCGTTCGGGCCGCGGCCGTTTGCGGGCCGCCCCGTCCTGCCGCAGCGTGGGGACACGTCCTGCGCGCGGATGCCGTACGGACCCCCTGCCGAGGAGGAGCGACATGGCCGACGGCCGATGGAGCCCGGGCCGCAAGGAGGCCGACGCCGACGAGTTCAGGCCCGTCCTCGACATCATCGAGCCGGGCCGTCAGCGCCGGCTGACGGTGCTGGTGCGGCTGCTGCTCCTGATCCCCCACTTCATCGTGCTGTTCTTCCTGCACATCGCGGCGTTCTTCACCGTGATCGCGGGCTGGTTCGCCGCCCTGGTGCTGGGCCGTCTGCCCGACCCCGTCTTCCGCTTCCTCGCCGGGTTCCTCGGCTACGACATGCGCGTGTCGGCGAGCGAGATGCTGCTGATCGACCGCTACCCGCCCTTCGCCCTGACCCCGCCCCCGGACTACCCGGTCCAGATCGACGTACGGCCCACCGGGCTCAACCGGCTCGCGGTGCTGTTCCGGATCTTCCTGATGATCCCGGCGGCGGTCGTGCAGAGCCTCGCGGTCTACGGCTGGTGGGCCCTGTCCTTCGTGTGGTGGCTGATCACCCTGGTCCTGGGCCGGATGCCGCGTCCCCTGTTCGAGGCGACGGCGGCCACCCTGCGCTACCGGATGAGGTTCTCCGCGTACGTCATGATGCTCACCCCGGCCTACCCCAAGGGCCTCTTCGGGGACGACGACCTCCCCGTACCGCGGGAGCACCCCCGCTCCGCCACCCGGCCGCTGGTCATGAGCAGTGCGGCGAAGTGGCTCGTGGTGCTGTTCCTGGTGCTCGGCCTCGCGGGGCACGTCACCACATCGGTGACCACCACCACGACCTCCGACAACGACGACACGGTCAGGGTCTCCGGCCGCCCCTGAAGGCCGCCCGTCTGCGCCCGCATACCTGAACCGGCCCATTTCGCAAGGGAGATGGGTTGAAAGTCCGGTGGCGGGTCACACGCAGTCCATGACGTCCAGCGACGCACCCACGGACTCCGCCCCGCAGGGCGGGAAGCAGCGCACGCCCCGCCGAGGCCGGGGGGTGCTGACGGTTCTCGGTATCTGCGCGGCGGTTCTGGCCCTGCTGTTCGCCGGTGGCAGGCTCAGCCTCCTGCCGGGCCTCGACAGCCTCTTCGGGGAGGAGACCCGCGACCGGTCCGGCCCGGCGGTGCTCAAGTCGATCCAGGACATGAGCGCGTACGAGGCGGCCTCGGGCAACTTCCAGGTCGTCGTCGACCTGGAGAAGGACGCGAGGTTCCTGCCCGACGCCGTACGCGGCACCCGGACCCTGTTCGTCGGCGCGGGCACGGTCGGCGCCTCCGTCGACCTGGGGAAGATCACCGAGAGCGAGGTCGTCGTCAACGAGGACCGTACGACCGCCGAGATCCGGCTGCCGCGCGCGGTGCTGGGCAAGCCCGCGCTGGACCCGGACCGCTCCTACACCGTCTCCAAGCAGCGCGGAATCCTCGACCGGCTTGGCGACTTCTTCTCCGACAACCCGAGCAGCGAGCAGGCGGTCAACCAGCTGGCCGTCCGGCACATCGGCGAGGCGGCGAAGGAGAGCGGGCTGACCGCCCGCGCGGAGAAGAACACCGCCGACATGCTGAAGGGTCTGCTCGGCTCCCTCGGCTTCGAACGGGTCACGGTCCGCTACGGCGACGACCAGGGGTGATGGCGTCCCGCCACGCGGCCCGGTGACCGTGCGTCACGGGGCGGGCCGGGCCGTCGCCCCTCCCGCCCCTCGCGCACCCCCCTTGACGCGTACGCGACGGAGAGTATGGTCCAGTCCAAGTGTAAGACCTTTCCGGCACCGGTCATCGGGCCTGTCCGGCAAGGGACTTGCGGCCCTTCGCGCCTCGTTGGCCCCACACTCGCGAGGCCGCGCCGCCGAAGCCGGGCCCCCCACGGCCCGCCACCGCGCGGTGCGGTCTCCTGTGAAGGAGAAAGCATGCACGCGAAAAGGAAGACCGCACTCGCCGTCGGTGCCGTCCTCGCCCCGGTCCTCGCCCTGAGCCTCCCGGCGAGCTCCGCCAGCGCCCACGGCTACATCTCCGATCCGCCCAGCAGGCAGGCACAGTGCGCCGCCGGAACGGTCAGCTGCGGATCGATCAGCTACGAACCCCAGAGCGTCGAGGGCCCCAAGGGGCTCAGCAGTTGCAGCGGCGGGAACAGCGGATTCGCCGAGCTCGACGACGACTCCAAGGGCTGGGCGGTCACCCCGGTGAACCGCTCGCAGCAGTTCGAGTGGCGGCTCACCGCCCGCCACGCGACCAGCACCTGGCAGTACTTCGTCGGCGGCGAGAAGATCGCCGAGTTCGACGACGGCGGCGCCCAGCCCGGCGCGACCGTTACCCATCAGGTCGACTTCGGCAGCAGGACGGGCGAGCAGAAGGTCCTCGCGGTCTGGAACATCGCGGACACCCCGAACGCCTTCTACGCCTGTATCGACGTCAACGTGAGCTGACCGCGGGCTCTCTTCCCCACCGCGCCCCGGCCGGGCCCGTGCTCCTCCCGGCCGGGGCGCGGTGCCGTTCCGTCCCGGCGGCCCGGAGAGGCGCGGTCCCGGCCCGGCCGGAAACCGGCATGGCGCAAAGGCTCCACGTAGTCGAGCGGTTACCCTTCGTCAGCTGTCTGATTGATCATCAGTGCTCGAGGGGATTCCTGAATGAACCGCATCCGTACCGTACTTGCCGCGCTCGGCATCACCGCCGGACTGATCACCGCACCCGCCGCGAGCGCCGCCCCGCAGCCCGCCGCCCCGGTGGCCGCCGAGCGGCACGCGCCCTGCACCGGCGAGTACCGCGGCGACGCCCGGCTCGGCCCGAAGTGGCTGCCGAACAACCGCCTGGCCCCGGTCGGCCCGCTCCTGAAGGGGTACCAGCGCACCGGCGACCTCTCCCCGCAGGCATTCCTCAAGAAGTACTGGGAGGGGCCCGCGGACACCGGAAGCTGGAAGTACCCGCCCAACGACGGCTTCGCCGAGGTCAACGGGGAGGTCGACAAGGAGCCCGCCAAGCTCCGCACCGGCCAGCGCCTGGACCGCTTCGGCTCGGAGTACGGCGGCTATCTGGCCCCGGCCGGTGACGCCTACGCCGAGCGTGCCCTGCCCCCGCAGAACCTCAACACCCGTGAGGCGGCGACCCCCTGCGACTACCGCGTCTACAAGGTGGCGAAGCCCTTCTGGGTCTGGCAGGGCAGCATCGCCCCGTGGTTCGAGCAGCCCGGCGGCGGCCGGCAGATCAAGCTCGACCCCGTCTTCCTGAACCCGGGCGAGGGTGAGCGGCTGAACGTGAAGTGGCTGCTGGACCACGGCTACCTCACCCCGGCTGCGTAACACCCCATGGACCGTCAGGCCCTGCACACCGCACTCGTGGACGCCCGCATCCCCGGCGGCTACTACCGGATCGAGGGCGTCCACGAGCCCGCCCCCACCCCGACCGACTTCCTCTTCCTGCGACGGGCGGCGGACGGCGGCTGGGAGACCGGCGCGTACGAACGCGGCCGGGACGAAGTCATGGCCCGCCACCCGGACGAGTCCGCCGCCTGCGCCCACCTGCTGCGGCTGCTCGTCTGACCCGCCTGCCCGGGGCCGCGCCTCGCCGGGCCCCCGGGCGGCCCGGCGAGATCCTGACCGACGCCTTGCGCGCCCCCGCGGACCATGAGTCGATCGTAAGCGGGGGTGTGCGGGGGCCTGGAAGCCGGGAGCGAAGGTGGACCGATGAACAGCGCAGGCATGCTCGCCGAGGCGTTCGGCCGGGTCGGGGAGGCGGTCCACGCGGCGGCCGAGGGGCTCCCGCCCGACGACCTCAACGCCCGGCCCGACGACGGGGCGAACTCGATCTCCTGGCTGGTCTGGCACCTCACCCGGGTCCAGGACGACCACATCGCCGACGCCGCCGGGACCGGCCAGGTCTGGCTGACCCAGGGCTGGGCCGACCGCTTCGGCCTCCCGTTCGACCAGGAGGCGACCGGATTCGGGCACAGCGCCGAAGAGGTCGCCGCCGTCCGCGTCGACTCCGCCGACCTGCTCCTCGGCTACTACGACGCCGTCCAGGAGCAGACCCTCGCCTTCGTCCACGGACTGGACGGCCGCGCCCTCGACCGGATCGTCGACGAGGCATGGTCGCCCCCGGTGACCCTGGGCGTCCGGCTGATCAGCGTCGTCGCCGAGGGCCTCCAGCACGCGGGTCAGGCCGCATATGTCCGCGGAGTACGGGAACGTCTGTAGTAAAGGGCGGCGGACGAACCGCTTCCGCACCCCGTGCACCCTCCCGACAGCGGTGCCATACTCGGAAGCAGTCCGCCGCAGAGACCTGTCATCGTCCGAAAGGCGACGCGTCATGAGCTGGGCATCGTGGACGACCAGCGGTGTCTTCGCGGGAACCGGCGGAGTCCGCACCGAAGAAGCAGGCATCCTGAGCGGAGACCTCACGGTGCACACGACGTGGTCCGAGGGCCAGGCGTCGGTGGCCGTGCAGTACAGCGGTTCGTCGGACTGGTTCACCCTCGCGGGCAGCCCTGTGCCGTGCGCATCCGAGGAGGAGAGCCGCGCCTTCCACCAGAGCGTGGTCGAGGCCGTACGCGCCGGAGCGGGAGCCACGGTCCCGCCGGAGGGCACCGCCCCCGCCGCACCCGCCTCCTAGAGTGTGTCCGCCCCCGGAGCCGCGACCCGCCGCATCCGCCGAGCCCCATAGAGTGACCCGACAAGATCCGTTCCCCACCGGGGCGGGTGTGCGGGACACGGGGCGAGGAGCGGTGTGATGGTGCGTGCGGGCGGACGCCGGGCGGGGACGAGGAAACACCGGCCGTTCTGGGTGGAGCTCCCGCTCCTCATCGGGATCGCCCTGGTCCTGGCCCTGCTCATCAAGACCTTTCTCGTCCAGGCGTTCTCCATCCCGTCGGACTCCATGCAGAACACCCTCCAGAAGGGTGACCGGGTCCTCGTCGACAAGCTGACCCCGTGGTTCGGCTCCGAACCGGAACGGGGCGAGGTGATCGTCTTCCACGACCCGGACGGCTGGCTCGACGACGTGGCCGTCGACCCGCCCAACACCGTGCAGAAGGTGCTCGGCTTCGTCGGCCTGATGCCGTCGGCCGAGCAGCGCGACCTCATCAAGCGGGTGATCGGCGTCGGCGGCGACACCGTGGAGTGCGCGGGCGACGGACCGGTCAAGGTCAACGGCAAGGCGCTGGACGAGCCCTATGTGTTCCCCGGCAACACCCCGTGCAGCAACGACCCCAAGGGCACCTTCAAGGTCACCGTCCCGCAGGGCCGGCTCTGGGTGATGGGCGACCACCGCCAGGCGTCGTCGGACTCCCGCTACCACACCGACGACCGCAACAACGGCATGGTCCCGGTGGACGAGGTCGTCGGCCGCGCCGTCGTCATCGCCTGGCCGGTCGGCCGCTGGAGCGACCTCCCCGTCCCCGACACCTTCTCCACGGTGGCCGGGGCGGCGCTCCTCCCGGGACCCGGACCGGCGGCCGTGGCCACCGCCGTCCCGGTCCTCCTCCTGCTGCGCCGCCGGGCGCCGAACTGACGGCGGCGGCCGGGAGGGCGGGGCGCTCCCCGCTACCCCGGCCGGCCGAACTTGCGTACGTAACGGCGCTGCCACGGTGTCTCCACGGCGCGCGGGTGGTAACCCCGCCGGACGAACGCCACCGCGTCCTCGGCGGGCACCCCGTCCAGCACGGCCAGACAGGCCAGCGCCGTCCCGGTCCGCCCGATCCCGCCGCCGCAGGCCACCTCGACCCGCTCGTCGGGGGCCCGCCGCCAGACCTCCTCCAGGAGCTCCCGGGCCTGCTGCGGGTCGGCCGGAAGCCGGAAGTCCGGCCACCGGAGCCAGCGCGACTCCCAGCCGGCCGGGGCGGGCGCGTGTCCCAGCAGATAGACGGCGAACTCCGGCTCCGGGCCGTCGGGAAGAGGCTTGCGGAGCCCCCGGCCCCGTATCAGACGCCCGGAGGGCAATGTCAGCACGGCCCGGTCGGCCGCGTCCCAGCTGTCGGTCATGCCCTCAATCTAGCGACCGGGACCGGGGCGGACACGGGGAACGGAGTACATGATCGGAAAAACACGCACCCCGTTTCCGTGAGCGCGCCGGTCAGGCGGTGACGCCGACCCGCGCACCGGCGGCCGTGGCCTCCCCGGCCGGGACCGCCGCCGTCCGGCGGGCCCCCTTGAGCAGCACGACCAGCGCGGTCGCCACCAGGGTGCCCGCGCCGATCGCCAGCAGATACAGGAACGGTTCACCGATCAGCGGTACGACGAAGACGCCGCCGTGCGGAGCGCGCAGCGTGCACCCGAAGGCCATCGACAGCGCACCCGTGACCGCACCGCCCGCCATCACCGACGGGATCACCCGCAGCGGATCGGCGGCGGCGAACGGGATCGCGCCCTCGGTGATGAACGAGGCGCCCAGCACCCAGGCCGCCCGGCCGTTCTCCCGCTCGGTCTTCGTGAACAGCTTCTTCCGTACGGCGGTGGCGAGGGCCAGCGCCAGCGGCGGCACCATCCCGGCCGCCATGACCGCCGCCATCACCTTGAGGCTGCCGTCGGTCGGATCGGTGAGACCGCCGACCGCGAAGGCGTACGCCACCTTGTTCAGCGGGCCGCCCATGTCGAAGCACATCATCAGCCCGAGGACGACTCCCAGGATGACCGCGTTGGAGCCCGACAGACCGTTCAGCCAGTCCGTCAGGGCGCTCTGGAGCGCGGCGATCGGCTTGCCGACGACGATGAACATCAGGAACCCGACGACCGCCGACGCGATCAGCGGGATCACCAGCACCGGCATGATCCCGCGCAGGGTGGGATGGACCGGGACCCGCTGGATGGCCATCACCACCGCACCGGCCAGCAGACCGGCGACCAGACCGCCGAGGAACCCCGCCTCCACGGTGAGCGCGATCGCCCCGCCGACGAAGCCGGGCACCAGCGCGGGACGGTCGGCCATCCCGTACGCGATGTACCCGGCGAGCACCGGCACCAGGAAGCCGAAGGCGGCGGAGCCGATCTGGTTGAGCAGCGCGGCCCAGCTGTCCGCCTGGCCCCACACGAAGTGGTCGGCCACCGACTTGGCGTCCGCGACCTCGTAGCCGCCGATGGCGAACGACAGGGCGATCAGCAGACCGCCCGCCGCGACGAACGGCACCATGTAGCTCACGCCGGACATCAGATACGTACGCAGCCGGACGCCGAAGTGCGCACGGTCCGCACCCGATCCGCCGTCCGCACCGCCCTCCGCCCCGTCCCCGCCCTCGCCCTGCGGTACGGCGGCGATCTCACCGCGCTCCGCCTTGCGGCGGGCTTCGGCGATCAGCTCGGCGGGCCGGTTGATGCCCGCCTTCACCCCGACGTCCACCAGCGGCTTGCCCCGGAAGCGGCCCTTCTCCCGCACCTCCACGTCATGCGCCCAGATGACCGCGTCGGCGGCGGCGATGACGGCCGGGTCCAGCTTGCTGAAGCCCGCCGACCCCTGGGTCTCCACCGTCACCTCGACGCCCTCGGCGCGGCCCGCCGCCGTGAGGGACTCGGCGGCCATGTAGGTGTGCGCGATGCCGGTGGGGCAGGAGGTGACGGCGACGATCCGGAAGGGCGCGGCGTCCTCGGCGGGGGCGGCCTCTTCGGCTGTCCGTATCGGCGTCGCGGCTTCGGGCTCCGGCGCCGGTTCCTCGCCCCGGATCAGCGCGGCGACCGTGCCCGGATCGTCCCCGGCGCGCAGGGCGGCGGTGAACTCCGGGTCCATCAGCCTGCGGGCCAGCCCCGACAGGATGGTCAGATGGTCGTCGTCCGCCCCGGCAGGCGCGGCGATGAGGAAGATCAGGTCGGCCGGGCCGTCGGCCGCGCCGAAGTCGATGCCCCGGGCGCTGCGCCCGAAGGCCAGCGTCGGGGCGCTCACATGCTCGCTCCGGCAGTGCGGGATACCGATCCCGCCGTCCAGACCCGTCGGCATCTGGGCCTCGCGGGCGGCGACATCGGCCAGGAAGCCGTCGAGGTCGGTGACGCGGTGCGCGGCCACCATCCGCTCGGCGAGCGACCTCGCGGCGGCGTCCTTCGTTGCGGCGGACAGATCGAGGTCGACCAGTTCCGCGGTGATCAGCTCGCTCATCGCGGTGCTCCTTGCTCAGAGGACCGCCCTGCGGCGGCTCGGGGGACGTGGGGCGGCGGGCTCGTGGGGGAGAGGGAGGCGCTCATGGGGCGGGTTCCGTCAGCGGGCGGTCCAGGGGGACTTCGGCGCTCGTCACGACCGCCGACAGATCCAGATCGGCCGGGGTGGGCATGATGCTTCCCGCCAGCCGCACCGCCGCCGCGCCATGGGCGACGGCCGATGCGAGCGCCTCGGGGCCCTGCCCGCCCGCCGTCAGGAAACCGGCCAGGGAGGCGTCCCCGGCGCCGACGTTGCTCCGTACGGTCGTGACCCGGGCCGTCGCGAAGTACGCGCCCGACGCCTCCACCAGCAGCTGCCCGTCGGCCCCCAGGCTCGCCAGCACCGCCCGGGCGCCGCGCTCGCGCAGCTCATCGGCCGCCTTCAGCGCGTCGCCCACCGTGGTGAGCGGGCGGCCGACGGCCCCGGCGAGCTCCTGGGCGTTGGGCTTGATCACGTCGGGGCGCTCCCGGAGCGCGGCGGTCAGCGCCGCACCGGAGGTGTCCAGCGCGATCCGCGCCCCGGCCCGGTGGCTCCGCGCGACCAGCTCCGCGTACCACCGGGGCGGCAGCCCGCGCGGCAGGCTTCCGCAGCAGGCGATCCAGTCGGCGGCGGCGGAGCGGGTCCGTACGGCCTCCAGGAGGTCCTCCGCCTCGGCGGCGCTGAGCTCGGGCCCGGCGGCGTTGACCTTGGTGAGGGTGGAGTCGGGTTCGACGAGGGTGACGTTGATCCGGGTGGAGCCGGTGACCGGCACCCCGGCGGCCTCGATGCCGTGCTCGCCGAGCAGCCGGGCGAGCAGCGCGCCCTCCGGTCCGCCCATGGGGGCGACGGCGACCGTGCGGTGGCCGGCCGCCGCGACCGCGCGGGAGACGTTGACGCCCTTGCCGCCGGGGTCGACGCGGTCCGCCGTGGCGCGCAGGACGGTGCCGCGCACCAGGCCCGGCAGCTCGTAGGTGCGGTCCAGGCTGGGGTTGGGGGTGACGGTGAGGATCATGCGCGTACCACTTCCGTGCCCCCGCTCTCGATGGCGCGGGCGTCGTCGGGACCGAGGCCCGTGTCGGTGATGAGGAGGTCCACATCGGTGAGGTCGCCGAAGCGGGCGAAGTGCCGCTGCCCGAACTTGCCCGAGTCGGCCAGCAGGACCACCCGGCGCGCGGCCTTCACCACCGCCCGTTTCACGGCGGCCTCGGCCAGGTCGGGCGTGGTGAGGCCGCTGTCGGGGGCGAAGCCGTTGGTGGCGAGGAAGACGACATCGGCGCTGATCTCGGCGTACGAGCCGAGCGCCCACGCGTCGACCGCCGCCCGCGTCCGGTGCCGGACCCGGCCGCCGACCAGGTGCAGGGCGATGCCCGGGTGGTCGGCCAGGCGGGCGGCCACCGGCAGCGCGTGCGTCACCACGGTCAGCGCCGCGTCGACGGGGAGGGCCGCGGCGAGCCGGGCCGTCGTCGTCCCGGCGTCGATGATCACGTTGCCGTCGGCGGGGAGCTCGGCGAGCGCGGCCCGCGCGATGCGGTCCTTCTCGTCGGCGGCCACGGCGTCGCGCTCGGCGAGGTCGGGCTCGAAGTCGAGCCGTCCGACCGGGATGGCCCCGCCGTGCACCCGGCGCAGCAGCCCCGCCCGGTCGAGCGCCTTGAGGTCGCGCCGGACGGTCTCGGCGGTCACCTGGAACTCCTCGGCCAGGGAAAGCACATCGACCCGGCCGCCCTCCTGGGCGAGGCGGAGGATCTCCTGCTGACGCTCCGGTGCGTACATGTGGTTTCGTATCCGTTTCATGCCCGGGTCTGTGGTTTCGCGCTCAGGTTACGACTGAGGTGCGGGAATGTAAACACAATCGGGCGAGAAGCGGGCATGAACGGGGGCGGTGACAGGCATACGTCAACGGGGCGGCGCGCGGCACGGCGGACGCGGCAGGGGCGGACGTCGGCGGCGTGCGCGCGGCGCGGACGTCAGCCGGATGCGCGGCAGGGCGTACGTCGGCGGGGCGCACCGTCCGTCGGTGCGCCCCGCCGGTCCGTCCGCCGCTCAGCGCCTCCCGGCGCTCAGCGCCTCCCGGCGCTCAGCGCCTCCCGGCGCTCAGCGCCTCCCGGCGACGCCCTCGCTCAGCGGCCGGACGAGAAGCGGGGTGCCGGGGATCTGATGTCCTCCGCTGGCGAGCATCCGCACCTCGCCCCGGTCGCTGATCTCGGCGCGGACGATCCCGGTCTCGTCCTCGTACACCGGAGACCCGCCCGCCCCGGTCCGGTCGGTGAGCCGGACGGCCACCACGTCGTCCTCGGCGCCGGACATCCGGAAGATGAGTTCGTAACGCTCCGTGTGCTGCATGACGGCCTCCCGGCGGGGCCATGACGACATCGGACCCTGCCTCCATTGTTTCCCACCCGGGCACGCATCGCCCGGGGAGCCGGGCGTGTCCACCGCGCGACGGCCAACGGGCGGAGGTGTTTTGTCGATCGGGTGACTCCGGTCGGTAGGACAACATGACTGGTCGCCGGGAGGGCTAGGCATGCGTACATGAGACTTGAGCCCCGACGAAACAACCGTCTTTCCCCACGCTCCCGCAACCTCAGGGCGACCGGCGCCGCCGCCTGCGCGGCGGCCGCGGCTCTGCTGCTGACGGCCTGTGGTCAGAGCTCGGACAGTGCGACGTCCGCGGCCACATCCGAGGCCGCCAAGGTCCTGCCGCAGCGGACGACGGCTTCCCCGTCCGCCACCGCGGACCTGACCGAGGCGCAGCAGGAACGCAAGAGGGTCCTGGACGCCACCGAGGTCACCTTCGACGACGCGGCCACGACGGCGGTCGGCGAAGTGGCCGGAGGCAAGCTCGTCGAACTGGACCTGGAGGGTGTGGACGACGACGACCGCGACGAGAGCCCCAGCCCCACCGGTACCAGCAGCCCCACCGGCAGCCCCAGCCCGACGGGGAGCCCCAGCCCGACCGGCACCGGCACCGGCTCGCCGAGCCCGAGCCCGGGCGGCGAGGGCCCCGTCTGGGTCGCGGAGGTCGCCGAGAAGGACGGCACGGTCCACACCGTGCGGATCAACGCGGTCGACGGCAAGGTGATCGAGGCCCGTGTCGACGCGGACCAGGACGACGAGGACAAGCGGCAGACGGCCGACTGGCTCGCCCAGGCCACGCAGACGCCCGAGCAGGCGGCCAAGGTCGCCACGGAGAAGAAGAAGGGGACCGTCACCTCCGTCAACCTGGAGGACAACGACGGCGACGGCGTGATCTGGTCGGTCGACGTGGTCGGCTCCGACTGGAAGAAGACCACGTTCGACGTGGACGCCAAGAACGACACCATCGTCCGTGAGGAGACGGACAACGACTGACCGTCTCCGCGGCATGGAGCCGAGGCGCGGGAAGGGGTACGCCGGACACCCGGCGTACCCCTTCTCCCTGTGCCGCCTGCTTCTTTGCGTACCTATGCCGTCCTGCTCAGGTCGAGGACGTACCGGCGCCCCGGGCGGTCGCCGAACATGACGTCCTCCACCGCCTCGAACCCGGTACGGGCCAGCACCGCGCGGGAGCCCGCGTTGTCGAGCGTCGTCTCCGCCCGCAGTGCGGTGAGCCCGTACTCCGTGACCGCCGTCGCGCAGATCTGCCGGACCGCCCAGGTCGCGAGCCCGCGCCCCGCCGCCTTCTCGGCGATCCGGTAGCCGAGCTCCGCCGACCCTCCCTCGACCCCCACGAGGTTGATCCGGCCCAGCACGGTCCCGTCGGCGTCCTCGATGAGGTGGAAGTGGTGCAGCCCGGCGTCCTGTTCGGCGAGCAGCTCGCCGTGGCGTGCGGCGAAGCCGGTGAAGTAGTCGTCGCCCCGGTCCGGCACGGAGGCCGAGAAGTAGGCGCGGTTCTCCCGCTCGAACGTCAGGAGAGCCGCGGCATGGTCGGGGCGGAGCCGGCTGATGATCGTCATACCGTCAGGCTAGTGCGGCCCGCCCGCCCTTACCGGTCCGCCGGGGGAGGGGCAGGGGGCGGGAGGGGGTGAACCGGACGGTCTACGAAGGGAGCCGCCGTTCCAGGGCGTGGGCCAGGCCGCGTTCCGCGTCGTCGGCCGAGGCCCGCCGGTAGGCCCGTTCGTACGCGGAGTCCCCGGCCGCCTGCCGGGCCTGGCGCTCCCACTGCTCCCGGATCGCCCCCAGCTCCGGGGTACCGCGGTGGGGGTGGCCGATGATCCGCCAGTACGTGTGGCCCGTGCCGGAGGTCCGGGCCGCGGCGACCCCGTCCCCCCGGGCGGCGATGGCACCGGCGAGCAGGTCGAGGCCGAGGGCGATACCGAGGCTGTCGTGGAGCTCGTGCTTGCTGGCGAGCATCGCGCGGGCGTGGCTCTCGGCGTGCCGGGGGCGGCCCTGCAACAGGTGGATCAGGGCGAGCTGGTGATCGGCGTAGGCCCGTGCCCAGTGCTCGCCGAACCGCAGGCTTATCCGCTGGAGCCGGGTGGCCTCCTCGTACGCCTCGTCCAGCCGGCCGAGCGCCGACAGTGAGAAGAGGCGTATCACCCGGCAGCGCATCTGGGAGGGCGCGTCGGCGGGGTCGCCCGGATGGAGGCGCAGGGCACGGTCGCTGACCAGGTGCGCGGTCTGCGGCCGGCCCATCATCAGATACGTGAAGCTCACGGAGTGCGCCGCCGAGAGCGCCGCCTCGGCGTCCTGGCCCAGGCGCGCCGCCTCCTCGCACTCCGCACCGACCCGGCGCGCCGCCTCGTGGTCCCCCTGGAGGGTCAGCGTGATGCCGAGGGCCCAGAGCGCGCGGGTGCGGTGCGGTCCGGCCGACAGCGGCAGGGCCAGCACCCGTTCCAGGTAGGTGCGGGCCTGGTGCAGATGGCCGCAGCAGCTCCAGAACAGACCGGCGCACCCGGCCATCTCCATCGCCCGCTCGGGGTCCTCCGTCAGCAGGTGCTCCAGGGCCGCGCAGAGGTCCGCGTGGGTGGAGGCGACCCTGTGGTACCACGCCACCTGCTGGGGGCCCAGCCAGCCCGTGTGCGCCCGCACGGCCGTCTGCGCGAAGTGCCGGGCGTGCCGGTCCGCGAAGAGCGCGTCCTCCGCCAGCTCGGCGAGCCACATCGCCCCGTACTCGCGCAGGGTGTCCAGCATCCGGTAGCCGTCACCTGCACGCCGGAGCACGGACTGGTCGGCGAGGCTCTCCAGCGCGGGGGCGATCTCCTCGGCGCCGAGGGGCCCGCCCGCGCACACCGCCTCGGCGTCGGCCGCCATGATGACGCCGCGGAAGACGGACAGCCGCGCCCACAGGAGGCGTTCGAGCGGGGCGCAGAGCTCGTGGCTCCAGCCGATCGTGGTGCGCAGGGCGCGGTGGCGGCGGGGCCAGAGCGTGTCGTCGCTGAGGGCGTCCAGCCGGGACGCGAGCCGCCCGGTGATCTCCTGCGCGCTGCTCTCGCGCAGCTGGGCGGAGGCCAGTTCGAGGGCGAGCGGTATCCCTTCGAGGCGGCGGCAGATCTCGGCCACGGCGGCCGTGTCGCCGGGGGAGTCGAGGCAGAGCCCCGGGACGACGGCGGCCGCCCGGTCGTGGAAGAGCCGGACGGCCTCGTCGCCGTCGTCACCCGCGCTCAGCGGGGGCACCTCCACGATGTGCTCGCCCTCCGCTCCCAGCGGCTGCCTGCTGGTGGCGAGGACGGTGAGCCCCGGCGCGGCGGAGAGCAGCTCGGCGACGAGCTGCCCGCAGGAGTCGACGATCCGCTCGCAGCAGTCGAGGACGAGCAGCAGACGGCGGTCGGAGAGCCATTCGCAGAGCGCGGCCACCGGTCGGCGCGGGCTGTGGTCGAGCAGCCCGACACCGTCGCAGACGGTGGTGGTGAGCAGCTGGTCGTCGTCCAGATGGGAGAGGTCGGCCCACCACACGCCGTCCGCGTACCGGTCCCGGGCCCGTTCGGCGGCGCGCAGGGCCAGCCGGCTCTTGCCCACCCCGCCGCTCCCGCTGAGAGTGACCAGCCGGTGATCCTGAAGTGCCCGTTCGATGCGGTCCAGTTCGTGGCCGCGGCCGACGAAACTGGTCGTCACCACGGGGAGGTTGCCCATCACGGGGGACATCCTGCCTCGCCGGGTCCCATCGCCTCTGTTCATAGCGAAAAGCAGTCAAAAACGGCCGACAATATCTCCTGTCCGATCAGAAATTGCCCCAAGAGGAAGCGGGTGTCGGTCGTCCGGGCGGGGACGGGGCGTTGTCAGACCCCTGCGTTACGTTTCCGGCATGACGAACTTCGTACGTACGACAGGTGCCCGGCCCGCCCGCGCTCTCCCGGATGCCGCCGGAGCCGGGCGATGACCACGCAGAGCTCGCCGGAGCCCGCCCCGTCCGGGGCGCCGACGGAGCATCCGGAGATCACCTACGTCGGATGCGCCCGCTGCGGCACCCAGATCGCCGGGCTCGACGGGCGCTACGCCTGTTCGGGCTGCGGCTGGGTGAACGAGTGGACCGAGGGGCACCGGCCCCTGCCCACCGCCGGGCGCGCACACGCCTGACACCCCGCCGCGCCCGTCCGGTGACCGATCTCTCACCGGACCTCACCGGCAGCCGCCCGCTCGCCGTTCCAGCAGGTACGGGGGTGTCTCGGTCCCCGGTGGGAATCGCGGCGCCTGCTGCCCACCACGTACACTCGCCCCCGCCTCCGCCGACCGGCGGCGGCTTCCGACCCAGACCCGACCGGGGAAAACACGCATGAATTCCGCAGACAGCACCGACGCGCCGATCTACGCCGGACTCGTGGAGGAACAGGGGGACGTGCCCGCCGAGGTGCGCCGCGTGGCCGAGGAGGTCCTGCGCGACGCGGACCGGGCGATCGACTTCGGCGGCGTGAGCTCGCCCGCCGCCTTCCGCTAGAGAGAGCCGACCGCCCGACGATGGCCGGCCTGTCCATCACGGGGCGATAAACGTCGTGCAACTATTGCCATATTCTTGCGTATCCGAGGCGACGGCTTACTGAAGAAGCGTCGCCCGCAGGAGTGGGTGGGGCCGCGGGTCGGCCGAGTGCCCCCGAGGGTGCCGGTGCCACCGCGGCCACCCGGCGGCAGGCCGTGAAAAGCCCGTCCTGCGCCGGTGAGCAGCTCGCACGTCTGTGCGGAGAGCGCTCCCAATGGGCCGGGTGCAGATCAGGTTCGTAGCGTCGGATCGGGACCGGCCGCGTGTGTTCCCGCCGCTGCCCCGATCGCCGCAGGCTCCACGGCACTCCTTCCCCTCCCGGTTTTCCTCGGTGCCCCGCGCCCTGTCATGGCTGCCGCCGCTTGCGGCCGTTGCGGCGTCGGCGTGCCCCGTCGTGGCCGCGTCCACCCCTCCCCGTGCGGCCCCTCGTCCGCGCTTCTGCGGGCGCCTGCTGCACGCGACAGACCATTTCTGTCAATGATTTACGAAATCAGCGCGACATCTTGCGGGCATTCGTCGGTGGTGGTTGAGTGTGCTCCGCGCCACAGCTCCTGGCTGTGGGCTTCCCGCACTCCTGCCCTAGAGGGGTCCACCGATGAGAAGTCCTGTTCTCCGTCGTACCTGTGCCACCGCCGTCGCCACCGCCCTGGCCGTCACCGGTCTGGCCGCCTGCAACTCCGAGGGCGGGAGCGCGGCGGACGGCAAGACGCGCATCACCGTCAACTGCTGGCCCCAGCCGAGTGCGAAGATCGACCACCAGCGGTTCGACGAGGACGTCAAGACGTTCGAGAAGCAGAACCCGGACATCGACGTCGTCGCGCATGACGCCTTCCCGTGTCAGGACCCCAAGACGTTCGACGCGAAGCTCGCGGGCGGTCAGATGGAGGACGTCTTCTACACGTACTTCACCGACACCGAACGCGTCGTCTCCATCAACCAGGCCGCCGACATCACCGAGTACGTCAAGGACCTCAAGGCGTACAAGGACATAGCCCAGCCCCTGCGCGACGCCTACACGGTCGACGGCAAGATCTACGGCGTCCCCCGCACCAACTACTCCATGGGCCTGCTCTACAGCAAGGCCCTCTTCACCAAGGCCGGTCTCGACCCGGCCAGGCCCCCGGCCACCTGGCCCGAGGTCCAGGCCGCCGCCAAGAAGATCGCGGCCCTCGGTGACGGCACTGTTGGCTTCGCCGAGTACAGCGCCCAGAACCAGGGCGGCTGGCACTTCACCGCGCACATCTACTCCCAGGGCGGCTCGGTCGTCAGCGAGGACGGCAAGAAGGCCACCGTCGACACCCCCGAGGGCAAGGCGGTCCTCCAGAACCTCAAGGACATGCGCTGGCGCGACAACTCCATGGGCAGCAAGCAGCTCCTCATCATCAACGACACCCTCCAGATGATGGGCTCCGGCAAGCTCGGCATGTACCTCGCCGCCCCCGACAACGTCCCGCGCATCGTCAAGGAGGCCGGCGGGAAGTACGAGGACCTCGCGTTCGCCCCGATGCCCGGCGGCAAGGGCACCCTCATGGGCGGCGACGGCTACATGTTCAACAAGAAGGCCACCCCCGACCAGATCAGGGCCGGGCTCAAGTGGCTGGAGTGGACCTTCCTCACCCCCGGCCAGGGCTTCATGAACAACTACGCCCGCGCCGCCGCCGACAAGTCCCCGGTCGGCCTGCCCGAGCCCCGCCTCTTCACCGGCGCCACCGACGCCAGGGACCAGGAGCTGAAGAAGGCGTCCGCCAACGTGCCGGTGGAGAACTACCAGGCGTTCATCGACGGCGGCCAGCAGCTCGACATGAAGCTGGAGCCCAAGCACGGCCAGCAGATCTACGCCGTCCTCGACGGCGCCGTCTCCGCCGTCCTCACCAAGAAGGACGCCGACATCGACCGGCTCCTCAAGGACGCCCAGGCCAAGATCGACGGAATCCTGACCCGGGGCTGAACGCCATGAAGACCACGTCCCGCCCCGCTCCACCCGCGGTGACGCGGCCCTCCGGCGCGACGCCCCCCACCCGGGGCGCCCGCCCGGCGGGCCGCGGGCCCCACGGCCCGCTGCGCCGGAAGATCGCCGACCAGGCCACCGCCTACGCGTTCCTGGCCGGCGGTCTCCTCTGCTTCATCCTCTTCTCCTGGTACCCGGCCGTCCGGTCCGTGATCATCGCGTTCCAGAAGTACACGCCCGGCTCCGACCCCCAGTGGGTGGGCACCGCCAACTTCACCCGGGTCTTCCAGGACCCGGAGTTCACGGCGGCCTGGCGCAACACGCTCACCTTCACCGTGCTCGCCCTGGTCATCGGCTTCGCCGTCCCGTTCGTCATGGCCCTGGTCCTCAACGAACTCCGGCACGCCAAGGCGTTCTTCCGGGTCGTCGTCTACCTGCCGGTGATGATCCCCCCGGTGGTCAGCGCCCTGCTGTGGAAGTGGTTCTACGATCCCGGCGCGGGCCTCGCCAACGAGGTCCTCGGGTTCCTCCACCTGCCGACGTCGAACTGGACCAACGGCGCCGACACTGCCCTGGTCTCCCTGGTCATCGTCGCCACCTGGGCCAACATGGGCGGCACCGTCCTCATCTACCTCGCCGCGCTCCAGGGCATCCCCGGCGAGCTGTACGAAGCGGCCGAACTGGACGGCGCATCCCTCCTGCAGCGCATCCGGCACGTCACGATCCCGCAGACCCGCTTCATCATCCTGATGCTGATGCTCCTCCAGATCATCGCGACGATGCAGGTGTTCACCGAACCCTTCGTCATCACCGGAGGCGGCCCGGAGAACTCCACCGTCACCGTGCTCTACCTGATCTACAAGTACGCCTTCCTCTACAACGACTTCGGCGGCGCGTCCGCCCTCAGCGTGCTGCTCCTGCTGGTGCTCAGTGCCTTCTCCGCCCTGTATCTGCGACTCACCCGCACCGACTGAGAGGAGCGGCCCCGCCACCATGACCCAGACAGCCCCGCCCCCGGTACAGCAGCCCGCCGCCCTCACGAAACGGCCGGCCGACGCCCCCGCCGAGCGGTCCGTACGCACCCTCGTCTCCCCGCTCGCGCTCGCCCGGCGGCGCGGCAAGGCCACGTACTGGTCGGTGTTCGCCCTCGTCACCGTGGTCTTCGTCCTCGCGTTCCTCTTCCCCGTCTACTGGATGGTCACGGGCGCGATGAAACCGCCCGAGGAAGTGGTCCGCACCCCGCCCACCCTCGTCCCCGAACAGTGGCGGGTGACCGGCTACACCGACGCCTGGGACCTGATGCGGCTCCCGACCCACCTGTGGAACACGGTGGTCCAGGCGACTGGGGCCTGGCTGCTCCAGATCGTCTTCTGCACGGCCGCCGCCTACGCCCTGTCCAAGCTGAGGCCCGCCTTCGGCACGGTGATCCTCGGCGGCATCCTCGCCACCCTGATGGTCCCGGTCCAGGCCCTCGTCGTACCCAAGTACCTCACCATCGCGGACCTGCCGCTGATCCACGTCAACCTGCTCAACGACCCCCTGGCCATCTGGCTGCCCGCCGTCGCCAACGCCTTCAACCTCTATCTGCTCAAACGGTTCTTCGACCAGATCCCGCGTGACGTGCTGGAGGCCGCCGAGATCGACGGCGCGGGAAAGCTCCGTACGCTCCGGTCCATCGTGCTGCCCCTGTCCCGGCCGGTCCTCGGCGTCGTCTCGATCTTCGCGCTCGTCGCCGTCTGGCAGGACTTCCTCTGGCCGCTGATGGTCTTCTCCGACACCGAGAAACAGCCGATCAGCGTGGCCCTGGTCCAGCTCTCCCAGAACGTGCCCCTGACCGTGCTGATCGGCGCCATGGTCATCGCGAGCATCCCGATGGTCCTGATGTTCCTGGTCTTCCAGCGGCACATCATCGCCGGGATCAGCGCGGGCAGCACCAAGGGCTGACCGGCCCGGACGCCCCAGAACCCGCCGCCGCCCCGGCCTTCCCGCCCCGCTCCGGGGCGGCGGCGCCAGAACCCCCAGCTCCTCCCTGTCGCGCGGACCGGCACACCCGCCGACCGCGCCCGTCCGAAAGGAACCCGCCTTATGGAAGGCAGCCAGCTCGCCGCCGATGACTGGTGGCGCTCGGCCGTCATCTACCAGGTCTACGTCCGCAGCTTCGCCGACGGCGACGGCGACGGCACCGGCGATCTGACCGGCGTACGGTCCCGGCTGCCCTACCTGGCCGAACTCGGCGTCGACGCTCTCTGGTTCACACCCTGGTACCTCTCCCCGATGGCGGACGGCGGCTACGACGTCGCGGACTACCGGGTCATCGACCCGGCCTTCGGCACCCTCGCGGAGGCCGAGAAGCTCATCGCCGAGGCCCGGCAGGCGGGTATCCGGACCATCATCGACATCGTGCCCAACCACGTCTCCGACCAGCACGTCTGGTTCCGGGCGGCCCTGACCGCAGGCCCCGGCAGCCCGGAACGCGAACTCTTCCACTTCCGCCCCGGCCGCGGCGAGAACGGCGAACTGCCGCCCAACGACTGGGAGAGCGAGTTCGGGGGAGTGCCCTGGACCCGGGTCGAGGACGGCGAGTGGTACCTCCACCTCTTCGCCACCGAGCAGCCCGACCTCAACTGGGCCCACCCCGCCGTCCGCCAGGAGCACGAGGACGTCCTGCGCTTCTGGTTCGAACGGGGCGTCGCCGGGGTCCGCATCGACTCTGCCGCCCTCGTCGCCAAGGACCCCGCCCTGCCCGACCTCGCCGGACACCCGGGACCCCACCCGTACGTCGACCGCGACGAACTCCACGACATCTACCGGAGCTGGCGGGCCATCGCCGACGAGTTCGGCGGCATCTTCGTCGGCGAGGTCTGGCTCCCCGACTCCGAACGCTTCGCCCGCTACCTCCGCCCCGACGAACTGCACACCGCCTTCAACTTCAGCTTCCTCAGCTGCCCCTGGGACGGCGAGCGGCTGCGCCGGTCCATCGACGAGACTCTGGCCGAACACGCCCCGGTCGGCGCCCCCGCCACCTGGGTGCTGTGCAACCACGACATCACCCGCACCGTCACCCGCTACGGCCGCGAGGACACCGGATTCGCCTTCACGGCCAAGGCGTTCGGCATCCCCAGCGACCCGGAGCTCGGCACCCGCCGCGCCCGCGCCGCCGCCCTGCTCTCCCTCGCCCTGCCCGGCTCCGTCTACCTCTACCAGGGCGAGGAGCTGGGCCTCCCGGAGGCCGACGTACCGCTGGACCGCGTCCAGGACCCGATGTACTTCCGCTCCCAGGGCCGGGCCCCCGGCCGTGACGGCTGCCGCACCCCGCTGCCCTGGGCGGCGGACGAACCGTACGCGGGCTTCGGCTCGAGGGTGGAACCCTGGCTGCCGCTCCCGCCGGACTGGGCCTCCCGCGCCGCCGACCTCCAGGTCACCGACCCCGACTCCATGCTGGCCCTCTACCGCGAGGCCCTGCGGCAGCGGCGCGCCCTGCCCGAGCTGCACACCGGGGAGCTGCGCTGGCTGAGCGAGGACCGGGACGCCCTCGTCTTCGCGCGCGGGTCCGCCCTCGTCTGCGCGGTCAACCTGGCCGACGCCCCCGCCGAACTCCCGGCCCACACCGGCGTACTGCTGGCCAGCGGCCCCCTGGACGAGGACGGCCGGCTGCCGAAGGACACGGCGGTGTGGCTGGCGGTCTGACCCCCGTACGAGGAAGAACGACTCCGTACGACGGAACCGGCCCCGGACACCGCAGCGGCGTCCGGGACCGGGCCGTTCACGCCGCCGCGACCGCGCTCCGCGCCACCGGGTGCAGCGCCGCGTACTCCAGCGGCGCCGACGGGTCGATCGACACGTCCATCGGCGCGGGCTCGGCCCCGGCCCGTACGAGCAGGTCACCGACGGCCGCGATCATCGCCCCGTTGTCCGTGCACAGGCGCAGCGGCGGCACCCGCAGCGTGATCCCGGCCGCCCGGCACCGCTGCTCGGCCAGCTCCCGTACCCGCGAATTGGCGGCCACCCCGCCCACCACGACCAGCGTGGACACCCCGTGGTCACGGCAGGCTGCCACCGCCTTGCGGGTCAGCACATCGGCCACCGCCTCCTGGAGCGAGGCCGCCCCGTCGGCCACCGGCAGCTCCCCGCCCGCCACCCGCCGCTGCTCGGCCCAGCGGGCGGCGGCCGTCTTCAGCCCGGAGAAGGAGAAGGCGTACGGGGCGTCCCGCGCCCCGGTCATCGGGCGCGGGAACGCCACCGCACGCCGGTCGCCCTCCCGTGCCACCCGGTCGATCGCCGGACCGCCCGGGTAGGGCAGCCCGAACACCCGGGCCACCTTGTCGAAGCACTCACCGGCCGCGTCGTCCACGGTGTCCCCGAGGTGGACGATGAGGTCACGGGCGAGATCGCGGACGAGCAGCAGCGAGGTGTGGCCGCCGGAGACGATCAGCACCACACAGGGATCGGGGAGCGGGCCGTGCTCCAGGGTGTCGGCGGCGACATGCCCCGCCAGGTGATGGACCCCGTACAGCGGCACATCCAGCGCGTACGCCAGCCCCTTCGCCCCGGCCAGCCCCACCTGGAGCGCTCCGGAGAGCCCGGGCCCGGTGGTGACGGCGACCGCCCCGATGTCCGCCATCCGCAGCCCCGCGCTCTCCAGCGCCTGCCGGACGACCGGGCCGAAGGAGTGCACATGGGCCCGCGCGGCGATCTCGGGCACGACCCCGCCGAAGCGGGCGTGCTCGTCCATGCTGGACGCGAGCGCGTGGCCGAGGAGACGCCCGTCCCGCACCAGGCCCGCCCCGGTCTCGTCGCACGACGACTCGATGCCCAGCACCACGGGAGAGCCCACGGGTGCCTCCTTGCCATGAATCAGTAGTTGCAACCTATGTGCAATAAGGTAGCCGACGGCTCGCCCCTGCCGCGTACCGGACCATGTCCCGTACGCGGATCACGCCGGGGACCGGATCATGAGGACCGGTGCTCCAGCAGCGTCGTGGCCAGGGCGACCTGGGCGGGCTCCAGCGCCTCCTTCCCGTCCTCGATATCCCAGAGCGCGTTCTGCAGCACCCGGCCCAGCGTCCAGCCGGTGGCCCGCGCCCGGTCCAGGCCGAGCGCCTCGGTGAGCAGGTCGAACCGGTACAGCACCGGGCCCGTCACCCCGCCCTCCGCGACCTTCTCCCAGCGGATGTCCAGGGCGGGCCACAGCTCGAACCCGGGGTCACCGGCCAGCGGTTCGGGATCGATGGCGAGCCACGGCTCGCGCTCCCCGGCCAGCACGTTGCCGTCGTGCAGATCCCAGTGGAGCAGCCGGTCGCCCGCCTCGCCCGCCAGCTCCGCCACGGCGGCGGCACAGGTGCGTACGAGCTCCCGCTCCGCCGGATCGCGCAGCAGCGGCAGGGCCCCGGGCGCCTGCTCGGCCATCGCGGCGGCGATATCGGCGAGCCTCCGCATCCCCGGCGGCGCGGGCACCGCCGACAGCCGCGCCATGAGCCCGGCCAGGACCCCCAGCACCACCGCCTCGTCCGGCTCCGCCGACAGCGGGCGCCCCGCGTCCAGCCGCTCCAGCAACTGCGCGCCCGCCACCGGATCGGCGTCGAGCAGCCGGACCGCCCCGGCGCCGTCCCAGGCCCGGAGCCCCGCGGCCACCCCGGAGTTCTCCTCGGCGGGCGGCTGGAGCCTGAGCACGGCGGGCGTCCCGTCCGCCCGTACCACCGGCAGCACGAGCCCGGCCGTCCCGTGCCCGGCCGGCCCGTCCCGCCGCAGCCCCCAGCGGTCCAGGAAACCGGCGGCCAGCCCGGGCAGCGCGGCCAGCCAGGCCCGGCCCCGGGTGTCGCCGGGTGCGCCGTACGAGGCGACCAGGGCACCGGGGACCTCGAAGGCGGGGGAGCCGAAGCCGGGAGAGGGGGCGGGACTCATACGGGGCAGCTCCTCGGGGGCGCCTCTGCGAGGTGGAGAGGCATCGTCGGTGACCCCCGCAGTCTGCCGCCGGGACCGCACCCCACGCCCACCGTTTTCCGCCGGGCAGGGCAGAGGGGTCCTTCCGCCGGGCACCGCACCACGGCTCCTCCGCCAGGCGGATCACGATGGCTCCTCCGCCGGACCGGAGCACGACGGCCCCCGCGCCGGACGGGACGCGCCGCCCGAGCACCGCAGCGCACCCCGGGTGAGTATCCGAACTCAGGTCCGAGACCTCCGCCGTCGCGACGATGAACACGACCGACCAGGTCACCCCGTCATCCCGACCCCAGGAGAGCCGTGCTCAGCAGCGTCGCAGCCGCCGTCATCCCTTGCCTCGGCCGCCTCACCGTCACCTCCGACCACGGCACTGCCCCGGCGCCCGGCTCCATCATCGTCGCCAACCACACCTCCCTCGCCGACCCCGGCGTCGTCCTCGCCGCGCTGCTGCGGCTCGACATCGAACCGGTGGTCATGGCCACCGCCGGGCTCTGGCGTGTCCCGGTCCTCGGCCGGTTCCTGGAGCGCGGCGGCCATGTGCCCGTGCACCGCGGCACCCACCGGGCGGCCGAGGCCCTCGACACGGCCGCCGCCGCGCTCGGGGCGGGCCGCCACGTCCTCATCTACGGGGAGGGCCGGTTGCCCCTGCGGACGGACGGGGCCGAGGCCCCGCCGGAGCGGTTCCGCAGCGGCCTCGCCCGTCTGGCCCACGCGTCGGGTGCACCCGTCGTCCCCCTCGGCCAGGCGGGCGCCCGCCGGGTGACCTCCGGTTCGGGCGCCAAGCAGATCGCCGGGTTCCTCACCGCCCCGGCCCGCCGCCCCCGGCTCCACGTCCACCTGGGCTCGCCGGTGCACCTGCCGCCGGGCATCGCGGCCGCGACCGCCACGGCGCGCGAAGCCGTCACCACCGCCTGGCGCACGGCCGCCGGGCACCTGGGCGAACCCGCGGCGGCGGTACCCGCCCCGGCCACTGGCCGCTGACCGCCCCGCGCCGCCCGGGCTGCCGGTTCCGGGGCAGGTGCCGGGTGGCGCCGCCGACCCGGGCAGCGTAGGTATGGGAGGCATGGTGTCCCGGCGAGGAGACGGATCTCGATGACGGCGGCAGAGCAGAGCACCCCTGTGCACGGCGTCCCCTGCTGGGTCAGCCTCATGACCCGTAACCTGCGCGCCGCACAGGACTTCTACGCGGCCGTTCTCGGGTGGACCTTCCGCTCCGGCACCCTGGGCGAGGGGTTCTCCGTCGCGCAGGCGGGCACCATGCCCGTCGCCGGGATCGGGCAGATCGCACCCGGGCTGCCCACCGCCACCGCCTGGACCCCGTACTTCGCCGTCGCCGACGTGGACGCCACCGCCGCCCGCGTACGGGAACGCGGCGGCACCATCGCCGTCGGACCGATCCGGCTCGGCCCCGGCCGGGGCGCCGTGGCCGCCGACCGCGAAGGGGCCGGGTTCGGCTTCTGGGAGGGCCGCACCCCGCCGTGGTCCATCGGCCGCGACGGCGCACCCGTCTCCCTCGACCTGCGGACGAGCCACGCCTTCGACGCGGCCGTCTTCTACGCCGGGGTCTTCGGCTGGGACCCCCTGGAGCCCGGCGGCTGCGAGGTCGGCTACGCCTACGAGGAGGACACCGTGGTCGTCCGGCAGGGCGGCCGCACCGTGGCCACCCTGCGCGGCGGGGGCGACGGCGCCTCCCCCGACCCCCGGCTCCGCCCCCGCTGGCACGTCCGCTTCCCGGTCGACGACCTGACGGCGGCCACCGGGGCCGCGCGCGAGGCAGGCGGAACGGCCTCCCTGCCCGCCGTCTCCCCGGACGACGGGCCCGAATCGGTGATCGGCGACCGGGACGGCTCCCTCTTCACGGTCATCGCCCGCCGGGAGGCCGCCCCATCGGAGTGACGGGTTCCGGGACGTCTCAGCAGGTGCGGAACACGTACCCCGCCCGGCCCGCGGGCCGCACCTCCAGGTCCCGCTGGACCACGGAGAGCTTCTTGCCCACGGCGGAGCACGCCTTCCGGAAATCGCGGGAGGTGTACTCGATGACGAAGACCCGGTTGCCGTACGCGGTGGCGTAGTCGGCGCACTCGTCGTAGCGGCCGCACTCCTCCGCGACCGCGAAGTCGAAGCCGATCGCCTTGCGCTGTCCCAGCAGGTCCGTGGTGTTCTTCTGGCCGATCGCCAGCCCCGCCGCGTGCGCCCGCGCGGCCAGCAGCTTGGCGAACGCGGCGTTGTGCGCCCGGGTGAGCCGGCCGCCGGAGCGCTCGTACGAATCGAGGTTGTCCGGCTCCACCGCCTGGAACCCGGACTTCGCGCAGCCGTCGATCCAGCTGCCGACGATCTTCGCCAGCCGGGTCCGCTTGGCGGCCGTGGAGGTGTCGAGCAGCGCCTCGCCCCACGCCTCGTCATTGACCGGGCGGCCCCTGCCGTCGCGCAGCAGCAGGTCCGGGTTCTTCTTCTGCCACTGTTCCAGCGCGTCCGGCTGGGTCTGGAAGGCGTTGACGTAACAGATGTTGTACAGACCGCGTACGGGCTTCGCGCCCCGGTCGCGCGAGACCGCCCTGACCCCGGCGGGCGGGGTGTAGGCCCCGCCGATCTGGTAGTCGAAGGCCGCGTTCGCCTTCGGGAGGACGACCTCGGGCGCGGGCTTGGCGGCGAAGGCGCTGGAGAGCAGGAGCCCCGCCGCGGACGTCGCGGCGACGCCCCCGGCCAGGGCCGCGAGGGTGGACCGGCGGCGGAGGAAGGGGGTGAGGGCGTGCTTGGACAAGGGGACTCCCGTGCGTGCGTCTGCGTATCTCCCCCGCATCATGGACGGCCGATCATGAGCGAATCGTGAGCGTCAGCCCGTCCCGGCCCGTCTCCGCCGCGACCGGGCGGGCGCGAGCCGCAGGACGAACACCGCACCGCCGCCGGGCCGGGCGCGCACGGTCAGCGTGCCCCGGTGGGCGAGCGCGACCCGGTGCACCAGCGAGAGGCCGATGCCCGTACCGCCACCGGGGGAGCGGAAGCGCTCCAGCAGCTCCGGCAGCCGCCCCGGCTCCACCCCCGGACCCCGGTCGGCGACCGACACCTCCGGCCCCCGTACGGTCACGAGCAGCTCGGCCCGGTCCGCCTCCCCGGGCGTCCGGCCGTGGCGCACGGCGTTGTCCAGCAGGTTGCGGACGGCCACCCGCACCAGCGCCGGGTCGGCGTCGACCACCGACTCCGCCGCCCGCAGCTCCAGGCGGTGCCCGCCCTCCGGCAGATCGGCGCACACCTCCTCCACCAGCTGGTCCAGGCGCAGCGGCTCGGTCCGTACGGAGTCCACGGCGGCCTCCAGCCTGCCCCGGACGAGCAGCGTCTCCACCACCTGCCCCATCCGGTCCGCTGCCCGGCGGAGCCTCGGCAGATGGGTCTCCCACCCGCCCGGAGCCTGCTCGGCCACCTCCACCGAACCGCGCATCACCGCCACCGGCGTCCGCAGCTCGTGCGCCGCGTCGGCGAGCAGCCGCTCCTGCTGCTCCAGCGCCTGCCAGGCGGGCCGCATGGACCGCCCCGACAACACATGCCCGGTGAGCGCGGCCAGCGCGGTGAGGGCGGCACACCCGACGACGAGGGAGAGGACCAGGCTGCGGTGCTCGGCCGACCCGTACGCCGGGTCCCCGACCGCGACGGCCGCGCCCGCCACCTCGTCGGTCGCGTCGTGCCAGAAGGGCACCGCCAGCAGCCGGACGGGTCCGCCCGTACGGTCGCTGACCTCCTGCCGCACGGGCTCCTCCTCACGCATCGCCGCGCGCGCCGCCCGCGCGACCGTGGCCGCCGGTACGTCGAACTGCTGGACGCTGCCCCGGAACACCACGGCCGGACCGTCGCCCGGCCGGTCCTCCAGCACCAGGATCTGGGGCGTGCCCGCCGTCGCCTCGTCGTCGGTGAGCCCGTCCAGCCGGATGCGGTCGTCCTCGTAATAGACGAGCGAGGCGGCGACGGAGGCCCGGCGGCGCATCTCGTCGTACTCGGCGCTCTCCCGGGACCGGTCGTCGGTACGGATCACCAGCCAGGACAGACAGCTCAGCCCGACGACGGTGATCAGCGTGTACGCGGCGGTCAGGCGCAGTTGCAGCCGCCGCAGCCGGGTCCGGGCCGGGGAGCGGCGCCGCGCGGAGCCGGAGCCCTGCGTCCGGATCATCGGGCGCCCAGCAGGAACCCCTGGCCGCGCACGGTGTGCACCAGCACCGGGGCGCCGAGCTTGCGCCGTACGCCCGCGATGACGGCGTCCACCACATTGGAGACGGGGTCGGCCATCTCGTCCCAGCAGTGCTCCAGCAACGCCGTACGCGTGACGACGCTGCCCTGATGGACCAGGAGCTGCTGGAGCACGGCGTACTCCTTCGGGCTCAGCGACAGCAGCACCCCGCCCCGCCGCACCTCCCGCCGGGCCAGGTCCATCACCACGTCCGCGCAGCTCAGGAAGGCGGGCAGCCGCTCGGCCGCGCGCCGGGTCAGGCTGCGGACCCGCAGGACGAGCTCGCGCAGGGCGAACGGCTTGGCCAGATAGTCGTCCGCCCCGCTCTCCAGCCCGTGCAGCCGGTCGTCCAGGGTGCCCAGGGCGGTGAGGCAGAGCACGGGTACGGACCAGCCCGCCCGGCGCCTGCCCTCCAGCCCGCCGAGGGCGTCGCCGGAGGGCAGCATCCGGTCCAGGACCACACAGTCGTACGCGGTGACATGCAGCATCACGTCCGCCTCCGGCCAGTCGCCCGCACCGTCGACGGCGAAGCCCGCCTCGCGCAGCCCCGCCGCGACCACCGCCCGCAGGTCCTCGTCGTCCTCCACCAGCAGCACGCGCAAGGAGGGGCCTCCGGAACTCTCGGGAACGGCCCCCGGAAGGTGCCCGTACGGAGCCGGGCCCGCCGACCCGGGGGAGGACCCGCCATCCTAAGCGGCCCCGCCGAGCGCCCCGGCGGCCTCCGCCAGCACGGCTTCCGCCACGGCGGCCAGGGCCGGGGAGTCGAGCTTCCACTGCTGCCAGTACAGCGGGACGTCGATGTGCCGGTCCGGGGCGAGGCCCACCAGTCGGCCGTCGGCGAGCAGCGGGCCCGCCTGCGCCTCGGGCAGCATGCCCCAGCCCATCCCGGCCGCCACGGCGTCGACGAACCCCTCCGACGTGGGCACGAAATGGCGCCGTGCCCGCTCCCCGCGCCCACCCCCGAGGGAGCGGAGGAAGGAGTCCTGGAGGTCGTCGCGCCGGTCGAAGTCCACCACCGGCGCGTCCGCGAGCAGATCGCGCAACGGAGCCCCGGTGCCCGGCCCGAGCCACCGCCCGGCGAAGTCCGGGGTGGCCACCGGCAGATAGCGCATCCGGCCCAGACCCCGCACCGAACAGCCGGACACCGCCTCCGGCGAGGAGGTCACCGCCGCCATCACCACCCCCTCGCGGAGCAGTGCGGCCGTATGGTCCTGGTCCTCCCGGCGGAGCTCGTAACCGATCCCCAGCTCCTCCGGCACGCGGCCCAGCGCCGGCAGGAACCAGGTCGCCAGGGAGTCGGAGTTCACCGCGATCGTCAGCCGCGTCGGCTCGCCCGGGCCGGACATCCCGAGGGCCGCCCGCGTGTCCTGCTCCAGCCGGGCCAGCCCGCGGGCGAAGCGCACCACGACCTCGCCGGACTCGGTGGGCCGGACCGGCTTCGTCCGCATCAGCAGAACGCGTCCCGTGCGCTGCTCCAGGGCCTTCACCCGCTGGCTGACCGCCGACGGCGTCACATGCAGGGCGTTCGCCGCCGCGTCGAAGGTGCCCTCGTCGACCACGGCGAGCAGGGTCCGCACCTGGTCGAGGGGAAGTTCCGGCATCACGACAGCTAATGATACGTAAGAATCATTAGCTGTACAGGGATGCCGGGGCTCCCTAGCGTCGGGACCATGACCAATGCCCTGACCACCGCCGCCGCCGGATTCGGCACCGGCCTCTCCCTCATCGTCGCCATCGGCGCCCAGAACGCCCTGGTCCTCCGCCAGGGCGTCCGCCGTGAGGCCGTTCTCCCCGTGGTGGCCATCTGCGCCCTGTCCGACGCGGTGCTCATCGCCCTCGGCGTCGCCGGGGTCGGAGCCGTCGTCGTGGCCTGGCCGTCCGCCCTGACCGCGGTCTCCCTGCTGGGCGCCGCGTTCCTGATCGGCTACGGCGTGCTCGCCGCGCGCCGGGTCCTGCGCCCGTCGGCCCTGCATCCCGGGGAGGCGCCCTCCGGGGCGAAGCGGGGCGCGGTGCTCGCCTGCCTCGCGATGACCTGGCTCAACCCCCACGTCTATCTCGACACCGTGTTCCTGCTCGGCTCCATCGCCTCCGAACGCGGATCGCTGCGCTGGACGTTCGGGGCGGGCGCGATGGCCGCCAGCCTCTGCTGGTTCGCCGCCCTGGGGTTCGGCGCCCGGCTGCTCAGCGGGGTCCTCGCCCGCCCGTCGTCGTGGCGGGTCCTGGACGGTCTCGTGGCCGTGATGATGATCGGCATCGGCGCCCGACTGGCCCTGTCCACCTGACCGTTCGGCGCTGGGACAGGGGTTGACGCGCGGGCGGAATCCGCTGTTCTGTTTGGCCTGGGGGAGCAGGGCGCGGGCGGTCCGCCGCCGGCCGAGCGGAGGGCCGGTGCGATCCGGGGCCTGCCCGCGCCATGGAGGGACGGACACCGGCACGGGTGAGGAGACTGGTGTGGAGGCGGCCGAACAGCGTTCCTCTGCCCACGGGTTTCCGGCGGCCGAGAAGTCGGCCGGAAACGGGAGACGGTGTTTCCCAGAACTCCGGAACGCCGGACGCGCTCTCCTTCTCCGACGGGAAAAGAAAAAGCGGAGCGCTTTTTCCGGGCCCCGCGATTTCGGCTTTTCCGTTGCGGACGGCGACTTGCGGACCGGGTTTCCCGAAGGCCATGCCCGCCGCTGCCGTCAGGATTTCCCGGTGGGCGCCGATCCCCCGGTCCTGCCTGCTCACCTCGCACCCCCCACAGGCCCGGGGAGACGGGAACGAGGATAGAAGAAAGATCGTTCAGTCGGTATCTTGTCAGCGCGCCATAGGTGATGACCCGCCATTACATGACCCCTGGGGGGGAGTTGTGCCCGAAGCAGCAGTGTTGACCGGCCCTGTACCGGCGTCGGCCGTGGGTTCGGAGGTCCGAGTGGTCCATCCGGTGGGAATGGATCTGGTGCACAGGAGCAGGCCGGAGGACGCTTTTCCGCGCAGTTGGGAAAAGCTGGGACCGGACCGGTTCTCCGTGGAGGCGGTGCTCCCGCACGACCACCCGTTCTTCGCCCCGGTGGGAGCCGACCGGCATGACCCCCTCCTGGTCACGGAGGCGATGCGGCAGGCGGCGATGCTCGCCTTCCACGCCGGGTACGGAGTCCCGGTCGGCCACCACTTCCTGATGGCCGACCTGGACTACGCGACCGACCCCGACCACCTGGAGGTGGGCGGCCTGCCCACCGTGATCGATGTGGAGGTCACCTGCTCCGAGCTCAAGTGGCGCGGCGGGCTGCCGGTCCAGGGGCGGGTGGACTGGGTGGTGCACCGGGCGGGGCAGCTGGTCGCGACGGGAATGGGGGCCACGAGGTTCACCAGCCCCCGCGTCTACCAGCGGATGCGCCGCGGGGCCGCCGCGCCCGGCGAGGTGATACCCCGGACGGCACCCGTTCCCGCGGCCCGGGCGGGCCGCGCCAGGGCGGTGGACGTGGTGCTGTCGGAGAGCCCGCGCGAAGGCGTCTGGGAGCTACGGGTGGACACCCGCCATCCGACGCTGTTCCAGCGGCCCAACGACCATGTGCCGGGCATGCTGCTGCTGGAGGCGGCACGGCAGGCCGCGTGCCTGGTGGTGGGGGAGGGCGGGTTCGTCCCCGCCGAGGGCACCACACGGTTCCACCGGTACGCGGAGTTCGGCAGCCCGTGCTCGATCGGTGCGGAGGTGCTGCCGGGCGCGGCGCCGGGCCGGGCGAGAATACGGGTGACGGGCCACCAGGACGGTGAGCCGGTCTTCGTGACGGTGCTGTCGGGCCCTCTGGGGGCGCGCTGACCCGGATTCCGGAACCCCGGAAGTCCTGCGCCGGGGGCGGTGAGCGGTGGGTGGAACCATGTTGATGACGGTGTGTGAGGGGTGTGCGCGGTGATTCTGGTGACGGGAGCGACCGGAGCGGTGGGACGCGAGGTCGCCGGTCTGCTGGCGGGCACCGGGCCGGTGCGCATTCTGGCCCGTCGCCCGGAGCGTGTGGCGGTGCGGGGGCCCGAGGTCGACGTCGTGGCGGGGGAGTACGGCGACCGGGACTCCCTCGACAGGGCGCTGCGGGGGGTCGACGCGGTGTTCCTGGTGACGAACAGCCCCACGGAGCCCGATGACGAGAGGGTCGCGACGGCGTCCGCCGCCGCGGGCGTCCGCCGTCTCGTGAAGCTGTCCATGATGGCGGTGGAGGAACCGGACGCCGACGACTTCATCACCCGCCTCCAGCGCGGCAACGAACAGGCCGTCCGGGACTCCGGGGTTCCCTGGACGTTCGTCCGCCCCAGGACGTTCATGTCCAACACACTGTCCTGGGCACCCGGCATCCGGTCGGAGGGAGTGGTCCGGGCCCTGTACGGCACATCGCCGGTCGCCTGCGTCGACCCCCGGGACGTCGCGGCGGTGGCGGTCGCCGCCCTCACCGGGACGGGCCACGAGGGGCGGACGTACGCGGTGTCGGGGCCGGAGGCCATCACCGCGCGCGAACAGACCGAACAGCTCGCCGAGGCGCTGGGGCGCCCGTTGCGTTTCGAGGAGCTGACCCCGGACCGGGCGCGCGAGGCGCTCCTCGCGAAGTACCCGCGCCCGGTGGCCGAGGCGTTCCTGGAGAGCGCGGAGCGCCAGCGGGCGGGAGCGAAGGCGGCCGTGGTGCCGACCGTCGAGAAGCTGACGGGCCGCCCCGCCAGGACGTTCCGCACCTGGGCGGCGGACCACGCCGGAGCGTTCGCCGGGACCTGACCGGACGGCCGGCACGAGGGCCGGGAGCGGGCGGCCGACGCGAGGGGCGGGAGAGAGCGGCCGGCACGAGGGCGGGTGCAGGAGGCCGAACGCGAGGGCGGGCCGGCCGGCGAACCCTCCCTACGCGCCGGTGGGCGCCCGGCTCGCGTCCGCGCCCCAGCTCGCCAGCAGGCGCAGCGCCTGGGCTGACGCCGACCCCGGTTCCGCGTGATAGGTGACCAGGCACTGCTCCTGGTCGTCCGGCAGATGCAGCGTCTCGTACGACAGGGACATGTCCCCGACGAGCGGATGCCGGATCAGCTTTGTGCCGTGCCCCTTCTCCTTCACGTTGTGCGTGGCCCACAGCCGCCTGAACTCCTCGCTCTTCACCGAGAGTTCGCCCACCAGCGCGGAGAGCCGGGGATCGTCCGGGTGGCAGCCCGCGTACAGGCGCAGATAGCTGACCATGTCCGAGGCTTTGGAGTCCCACTCCACGAACAGGTCCTGGCAGGCAGGGGAGAGGAACACCAGCCGCGCCCAGTTCCGCTCCTCGGGCGGCAGCGCGCCCCAGTCACCGAACACCGCCGCCGCCATCGGGTTCCAGGCCAGGATGTCGGAGCGGGCCCCGTGCACGTACGCGGGAACGCCCTCCATGCTGTCGAGGAGGTGGAGCAGCCCCGTCCGCACCCGCTGCACTCTGGCCGGGCGGCGCCTCCCCTTGTGCCGGGCCGGTTTCGCCAGGTGCGTGAGGTGCGCGTGCTCGGCGTCGCTGAGCCGCAGCGCGCGGGCGATCGCGTCGAGCACCTCGGCCGACACATTGCGCCCGTTGCCCTGTTCCAGCCGGGTGTAGTACGCCACGGAGACCCCGGCCAGCTGCGCAAGCTCCTCCCGCCGCAGCCCCGGCACCCGGCGGGCCCGCCCGAACTCCGGCAGCCCCACGTCCTGCGGCCGGAGCCGGGCCCGCCGGGTGCGCAGGAACTCGCTGAGCTCGGCGCGCCGGTCGAGCGGCTCGGGGGCGGCGGCTTCGGGCTGATCGTCCATGCACCCCATTATTCCTGGTCGTACGCGCGGGAGCCTGTCCCCGCCAGTAGTAGGACCACCGGACGTAGGCACAACGGTGACCTGGGTGAACCCGGCCCGGCCCCCGATGCTGGGAGACGTTCCTACCGCATCACCCAGAGGAGAACCTCCGGCATGACCACCGTTGCCGCTTACGCCGCTCCCCGCGCCAAGGCCCCGCTGGAGCGCACCACGATCGAGCGCCGCCCGGTGGGCGAGTTCGACGTCCTCATCGACATCAAGTTCGCGGGCATCTGCCACTCCGACATCCACCAGGCCCGCGACGGCTGGGGCGAGGGCATCTTCCCGATGGTGCCCGGCCACGAGATCGCCGGGATCGTCACGGAGACGGGGCCCGGCGTCACCCGGTTCGCGGTCGGCGACCGCGTCGGCGTCGGCTGCCTGGTCGACTCCTGCGGAACGTGCGACGCCTGTCTGATCGGCCGCGAACAGCACTGCGCCGAGGGGAGCACCCAGACGTACAACGCCCTCGACCGGAGCGGCGAGCCGACCTACGGCGGCTACTCGACGCACATCGTCGTGACCGAGGGGTTCGTCGTCTCCATCCCCGAGGGCATCGCCCTGGACGAGGCCGCACCGCTGCTGTGCGCGGGCATCACCACGTACTCCCCGCTCAGGCGCTGGGGCGCGGGCCCCGGCAAGAAGGTCGCGGTCGTCGGGCTCGGAGGTCTCGGCCACATGGCCGTCAAGATCGCGCACGCGCTCGGCGCCGAGGTCACGGTCCTCTCCCAGTCGCTGCGCAAGAAGGACGACGGCCTCAAGCTGGGCGCCGACCACTACTACGCGACCAGCGACCCCACGACCTTCGAGGAGCTGGCCGGAACCTTCGACCTCGTTCTCTCCACCGTCTCTGCCCCGCTGGACTTCGGCGCCTACCTGGACCTGCTGAGGACCGAGGGCACCCTCGTCAACGTGGGCGCGCCCGAGGAGCCGGTCGCGCTGAACCTCTTCTCCCTGATCGGCGGCAACAAGGCGCTGGCGGGCTCGATGATCGGCGGCATCGCGGAGACCCAGGAGATGCTGGACTTCTGCGCCGTGCACGGTCTGGGCGCCGAGATCGAGGTGATCGCGGCGGACCGGGTCAACGAGGCGTACGAGCGGGTCCTCACGAGCGACGTCCGCTACCGCTTCGTGATCGACACCGCGACGATCTGAGCGCTCCGGGCCCGGCTACCGGGTGCCCTTCACGCGCCCGCCCGCCGTCGTGAGCGAGCGGGCGGGCGAGCGGCCCGGAGCGGGCCGACAATGGCGGGAGGGACAGCGGCCGACGGCGGAGCGGGCCTCAGCCGGACGGCCCGAGGGCTGGACGGCCCGAGGACCGGGAGGCCGGAAAGTCGGAAGGCCGGAAAGCCGGAAACCGAGGTTCGGAGGCCCGGAGGTCAGGAAACCGGAAGTTCGGAGATCCGGCGGTCTGGGGCCCGGGGCCCGGGAGGCCAAAGGTCCGGGGCCGGGAGGCCGGAGACCCGAGGTCCGGAAAGGAGCGTGCCGCATGAACGCCGCACAGCCGCCACCGGTACGCGAAACCCCGCACCCGGCGGCCACCGACACGGACGGCACGAGCGCATCCCCGCTCCTCGTACGCGAACCCCTGCCTCCCGTAAGCGAGACCACGAGCGCACCCCCGCACCCCGCAGCCCCCCTCCGCGCGGGGCCGGGCGAAGGGGCCGGTCCGGGCGGAGGGGGGAGGTGATCCCCGCCGGGGAGCGGCGGGCGGCCGTTCTCCGCCGGGCCGTCCGGGTCACCGTCGCGGCGAGCGCCGGGTTCTACCCCCTGCTGTACGCGGCCGGGCTCCCGGTCCCCGCCCTGTACGCCCTCTTCGCTCCCATCGCCCTCGGCCTGCTCTCGCCCGTCCCGGGCTCCGGCCGCCAGCGCGCCTCCGCCATGCTGCGGGCGCTCCCCCCGGCCCTCGCCCTGACGGCCCTCGGCACCCTGCTCGCCGTGGACACCTGGGCGGCCGTCGGCGGCATGCTCGTCGTCGGCTTCCTGCTGGCGTTCGCCGCCGTGGGCGGCCCGCGCCCCGCCGGAGTCGCCCCGGGCCTCCAGCTCTTCTACATCCTCGCCTGCTTTCCGCCGTACGCCCCCGACAGCCTCGGCGAACGGCTGGCCGGGCTGACCGCGGGCCTGCTGCTCCTCGCGGTGTGCGAGGTCCTGCTGCCCGATCCGCCCGCCGCGTCCTACCGGGAACGGCTGGCCTGCGCCCTCGACGAGGCCGCCCGGGGTACCGCCCCCGGCGGCGTACCACCGGAGAGGCTGCGCGAGACCGGGGCGAAGCTGCGGCTGTCCGCCGTACCGCCCGCCGAACGCCCGGCGGGCGCGGGGCGCACGGACCGTGCGCTGGAACAGGCGGGCCGTACGGTCCGCAGACTCCTGAACCAGCTCGCCACGCTCGCCGAGGCCCCACCGGCCGCCGACCCCGCCTCCGCCGCCCTCCTGGAGCGCGTCGCCGGGCTGTGCACCGACTGCGCCCGCCTCCTGCGCACCGGCGGCGGCCCGCCCCCGGCCGGGGCCCTGGAGGCGGCGATGCGGGACTTCCAGGCGGAGCGCGTACGCGGGGCGTCCGGACCGCCCGGCGAACGGCCCCCGGTCGCCGTGGAGCGGCGGCGGTCGCGGGTGCTGGCGCTGGCCGAATCGGCGCGGATGGTGGAGGTCACCACCGACATCGCCGCGCACGGCAGGCCCACCGCTCCGGCCGTCCCGCGCGAGCTGTTCTGGTACGCGGAGCTGTCCACGCCCAGGCTGTGGGCCCGGCGCGTCGCAGGCAACGTGACGTTCCGGTCGGTGCTGTTCCAGAACGCCGTACGGACCGCGCTCGGACTCGCCGCCGCCCGCGCGGTGGCCGGTTCCCTCGACCTGGCCCACGGCTTCTGGGTGCTGCTGGCCGTCCTGACCCTCGGCCGGACGACGGCGGGCGCGACCTGGCGGACGGTCCGCCTGGCGGTGGCGGGGAACGCGGCCGGGGCGCTCGTGGCGGGGGCGCTCCTGATCTGGCTGGGCCCGCACACCGACGCGTACGCCGCTCTGCTCGCCCCGGTGATGCTGGCGGCGTTCGCCCTGGGGCCGCTGCTCGGCGTCGCGTACGCCCAGGGGCTGTTCACGCTGGTCGTCGCCACCGCGTTCGCCCAGATCGAGCCCGTCACCTGGCGGCTCTCCGAGGCGCGGATGATCGATGTCGTCACCGGCAGCGTGATCGGGCTGCTGTGCGGGCTGCTGGCCTGGCCGGCCGGGGCGCGGCGGGAGGTGCGCCGGGCCATGGCGGAGCTGCTGCGCTCGTGCGCCGCGCTGGTGGAGCCGACGGCCCGGGCGCTGCTGGAGCGGCCGGGCGGTTCGCGGGCCTCGCCGCACACCCTGCCTGCCGCCCACCGGCTGCGCCTCGCCGAGGCGGCGTACGCCCAGTACCGCAGCGAGTCCTCGGACGTCCCGGAGGACGCCCGTACCGACTGGCACGCGACGCTCATCGTGTCGAACCACATGCTCCTCGGTGCCCACTGGCTGCGGCGCTTCGGGCTGCGCCCGGCGCCCGGCGCGTCGGACGAGGACGCGGCGCGGGTGGCGGCCGGGGCGGCGGAGCTGGTGGCTGAAGCCGATCGGATCGCCTCGCGGATGACCGGGGAGCGGCCGGTCCCCGGGCGCCGGACCGCACCGGGGGCCGAGCCGCCGACGGTGCTCTCCGTCGACCTGGAGGTGTGGCTGACGAGCCTCGCCCAGCAGCTCGCCCTGGTCGAGTCCTCGCTGTCACCGCCGCCGTACGGTCCTGACTCCCGGGACTCCCAGGACGGTCCGGAGTCCCGGGGCGGTTGGGACTCCCCGGGCGGCCGGGGGCCGTGAGCGGGGACCGGAGCCGCGCCTTCTCCGGGCCCCGCATGACGGAGGGGCCGGGCGCCTCCGGTTCCGCCGCGTCAGCCGGTCAGGGCGAACGCCTGGGCCGGGGAGCCGCCGCACGGCTGCTGCGAGAGCCTCGCGCCGTCGGCCGTGGAGGAGCTGTTGACGGTGAGGCACTTGCCGCTGTGGCGGGCGACGAAGCGGTACCGGCCGGTGGTGCCCAGGGGCTCGGGGCGCCACTGCTGGTTGGCGGAGCCGACGGAGGACCACAGGTGGACCCGGGTGCCGTCGGCGGTGGCCCCGGCGCCGCCGTCCACGTCCCAGACCTTCGCGTTGTGCCGGTTCACCACCTGGTAGTGGCCACCGCCCGTCGGCCGGAACTGCCAGCTCTGGTTGGCCCCGGTCCCGCAGGCCCACTGCTGGAGCGCGGTGCCGTCCCCCGTACCCCAGTCGGCGGCGTCGAGGCAGGCGCCGCTGCCCGCGTTCTGCACCCGGTACCAGGCGGCCGGGTCGATGGAGCCGGGCGGGGGCTCCGTCGTACCGCCGTCCCCGGCCCAGGTGAAGGTGGCGACGGCACCGGCGGGCAGCGTGTACGCCAGGGACTTCCCGTGGTCGGTCAACGAGAACCGGCGGTCACCGGAGGCGGTGTTGACGACGACGGCGGCACGCGTCCCGTCGGTGTTCTGGAAGGCGACGTTCTGCACACCCCCCGCTCCCTGGCTGGTGGAGCCGATACGGGTCGCGCCGGGCCTGATGAACTTGGTGACATGGCCCAGGACGTAGAACTCGGCGTTCCGGGTGACCTGGCCGTCGGCGATCTCCACAATCCCGTTGCACCGGTCGGCGCAGTGGCCCTGGTGGGGTCCGCCGTTCCGGTCCAGGGCCAGATTCCAGTTGATGACCGTCTCGCCGCCGTTGCGCATGTTCTGTACGACGAGGTTCTCGGCGTGCCACCTCAGGGTGTCGCCGAAGGTCGCGGCGGGGTTCACGCTGTCGGTGCCGGAGCACTCGGTGAAGAAGACCCGCTTCCCGGCGTTCACGATCTGCTGCTGCGTCGCCGGGGCCCCGCCGTAGCAGTGGAAGGCGGCACCGATGATCCGCTGGATGCCTCCCGTCCTGGCGAAGACGTCCAGCGGGTAGTCCGGATGGTCCCAGTTGTGGTCGTACGCCAGGATGTTGGTCGGCAGGTTCGCGGCGGTGAGCGTGCGGTCCAGCACCCGGAGGAAGTCCGCCTGCTGGGCCGAGGTCATGCTCATGGACGGGTAACTCGTCGCGAACTCCGGCTCGTTCTGGGCGGTGAGGTCCGTGAGCGCGATGCCCTCCTGCCCGTACGCCCTGATCGCCTTCACCAGATAGTCGGCGTACGCCTGGTGGTGCTCGGTCCGCAGGCTGCCGCCGTTGAGGGAGTTGTTCGTCTTCATCCAGGCCGGGGGAGACCAGGGGGAGCCCATGAACCGGATGGCCGGGTTGATCGCGGTGGCCTGCTTCAGGACCGGGATGATCTGCGCCCGGTCCCGGTCGATGGAGAAGGAACCCCGGGTGTCCTCATAGGTGTACGCGTTGGAGTTGGCGTCGAAGTCGGTGCTGCCCAGCGGCTGGCGCAGGTAGTTGAGCCCGATTCCGTCCCCCTCCGCGGAGAAGAGCGACCGCAGCAGCGTGGTGCGCTGCGCCTGGGGGAGGCCCTGGATGAGATGGGCGGAGGCGCCGGTCACGGAGGCGCCCGCACCGGTGAACCTCTGGCCCTTGCTGCCCGCGTCGATACGGATGTCGACGCCCTGCGGGGTGCCGTCGAACGGAACGTTCCCTTCGGCGGCGAGCTTCTTGCCGCCGTCGGCGGTGGTGACCCAGACCTGCGCGACCGGGTCGGCTGCCCGGGCGGTGGTGACGGTGGCGTTGACGCCGAGCCCGGCGACGGCCAGCGCGAGCGCGGCGCACACCGCGCGCGCTCTCGGATGTGGGGGACGGGGGTGGGACATGTGCGGCTCTCCTTCGGTCGGTACGCGTACGCATGAGGGGGCAACGACGTGAAGCGGAGGGGCAACGGCATGAAACCACACCCACTAAGTGGTTAGTAAGTAGTAGGCGGACGGCTCCCGAAGAGCCGTCCGGGGCGGGCTTAAGCTGATCCGGTGAGCAACCAGTCAGTGGGCGGACCGGCACGCCGCCCCGCGCGGCCCCGTACGCCGCGCAGCCCCGAAGCCCAGCAGCGGCAGCAGGACATCCTGGCCATCGCCATGGACACCTTCGCCGCCCGCGGCTACAACAACGCCTCGCTGGCGGAGATCGCGGACCGCGTCGGCCTCACCCAGGCGGGCGTCCTGCACTACTTCCGCTCCAAAGCACTGCTCCTGACCAGCGTCCTCGAACTCCGCGACCGGGCCGACATCGAACAGCTCGGCCCCGACCGCCCCCAAGGGCTGGAATTCCTCCGCCACTTGGTGAACACCGCCCTGCGCAACGCCGAACGCGAAGGCATCGTCCGGCTCTACGCGGTGCTCTCGGCGGAGTCCGTCACCGACGACCACCCCGCCCAGGAGTACTTCCGCGACCGCTACGACGGCCTGCGGACCTTCGTCGCCGACGCCCTGCACGAGGCGTGCGACCTCCCCGCCGACCGGGCGGGCACCACCCGGGACGCGGCCAACGCCATCATCGCGGTCATGGACGGCCTCCAGGTCCAGTGGCTGCTCTCCCCGGACTCCGTGGACATGGCTGCCTCGACGGACCTCGTGGTCACCTCCCTCCTGGCGGCGCTCGCCCCCGAGCGCTTCGGCCCGGCCGCCGGCCGCTGAACCACCGCGTACCGGGGCGCCCTTCCCGTACGACCGGCTCGTGGGCACCCACGTGTTGGGCCGTTTCCCGGCAGCGCACCGCCGCCCGGCCCTACGATGCGAGGGCTCCGGTGATCCGGAGCGACAACTGAATGCGTGCGCGACTGGGGGAAGCCGGTGGGAATCCGGCGCTGACCTGCAACCGTGTGCGGCCCCCGGGCCGCGAGTCGGACAGCCCGGCGCGTGACGTGTACCGCTTCCCCTGTCATGGTCTGCAGTGCGAAGCCCGCAGCCGCGAACCGCTGCGCGTACGCCGCGAGTCACGCGGCCGGACGCGCCGCGGGCCGACGGCTCCGGTGCGGCGGCACGGCAGGCCGTCCCGCACCGGAAAGGCACGCTCGTGCACCTGACATCCGCCCGCCGCACCCTCGTCGTCACGGCCGCCCTCGGCCTCGCTCTCGCCTCCGCCCCCGCCGTGGCCCAGCCGCAGGCCAAGGCCCACACGAACGCCCCGGTGAAGGTCACGCTGACCGTGAAGGGGCCGGACGGGCGCCTCTTCAAGGGAAAGATCAGGACCAAGGGGCATGACGTGACCACCGCCACCGGTGGCACGCACCGCTGCGACGGCACCAACGGAGGGGCGAACCCGAGCGCCGTTCCCACGCCCACCGCGGCCCTGGACGACGCTGCCAAGAAGAGACACTTCACCTGGGACGGCACCTGGTACGCCTCGTTCGACGACTTCTCGGTCGACACCATAAAGAACGTCAGCGGCGGTGGCGTCGCCTACTGGAACATCGCCGTCAACGGCACGTCGATCCCGGTCGGCGGCTGCCAGTTCAAGCTGAAGGCCGGGGACAAGGTCGCCTTCACCTGGACCGCCTTCTAGCCGGACCGTCGGCCGCGGGGCCCGGGACGCACACGTCCCGGGCCCCGCGCCTCGATCCTCAGCCGGATGCCGTCCCCAACTGCGCGTCCAGCGCCGCCAGGAGCCAGTCGTGCGCCGATCCGGGCGTCGGCTCCGGAGGGCGGCCGGGCGCGCCGAGCACCTCGGCCGTCAGCTCCCAGTACCGGTCGATCCGCGGGTCGGCGGCCAGCTGACCGGCCAGCCCACGGCGGAACCCGGGCGTGTCGCGGGTGCCGTACGTACGCGCGTACGCGTCCACGAACCCGTCCAGGGCCTCGCCGGGACGGGGCTCCCGGCCCCGGCGCAGCTCCCCGGCCGCCAGGTCGTACGCCGTGGCCAGACCCGCGTACAGCACCGCCGACTCCCGCGCCCCCGCACCTCGGTGGGCCCTCGGCCGACAGGGACCGCTCCCGGCGCACGGGCCGCTCACGAAGGCGTGCAGCCGCGCGAAGGCGAGCACCTGCCCCGGCCCCGGGGCCTCGGGCGGCTCCGGTACGGCCGCTTCCAGGAACGCGCGTACGGACCGGGCGGGCATCCGGGCCGGGAGCCAGGCGCGCCAGAACCGGACCAGTGCGGCGGTGCTCGGCGGAGCGCCGACCGCCCCGACCAGGCGCAGCCGGTCCGGGCGTTCGGCCGGCGGGCAGTCCCGCACCAGCTGGAGCGCGGCCTCCCGCCAGCGCAGGGCCCTGAGTTCGGACCCGAGCACGCGCAGCCGCCCGGCGACGGCGTCCTCCAGCGCGTCCCCCGCATCCCCCTCGTCCTGCTTGTCGAGGACGCGGCGCACCTCGGCGACCGGCAGGCCCAGACCGCGCAGCGAACGGATCAGGCTCAGCCGCTCCACAGCCTCCGGGGCATACCTGCGGTGCCCGCCCGCACTGCGGGACGCCTCCGGCAGCAGCCCCCCGTCCGAGTAGAAACGGACGGTCTTCACACTGACACCCGCCCGCTCGGCCAGTTCGCCGATGGTGCACAGACCGTCGTACGACGAAAACACGTGAACCTCCCCCAAGAGGAGTTCCTACGGTACCGGCGAGCGCTGCCGGGAGATCGGGCCGGTGCGCGGAAGGCAGCGGTGACGAGGAGGAACCATGACCGTATTCATCCTGGTGGCGGGGGCGTTCACCGGGCCGCACGTGTGGCGGGACACCGCCGCCCGGCTGGCCGGGAAGGGCGCCGAGGTACACACGGCGGCGCTCACCGGACTCGGCGGACGCCCCGCCGGAGACGTGGCCGCCGTCGACCTGGAGACGCACATCGCGGACGTGCTCGCGGTGATCGACCGGGTGGGGGCGGGGCCCGGCCGGGAGATCGTGCTCGTCGGCCACGACTACGGCATCCACCCGGTGCTGGGCGCGGCCGACCGGCGGGCGGGAGCGATCGCCCGGATCATCCACCTGGACGCGGGGATGCCGCAGGACGGGGTGCCTGCCCTGGCCGCCGTACCCGACGAGCGCCTGCGCGAGCGGCTGTCGGGAGGCGGGGACGGAGGCGGGGGCGAGGGAGAGTGCGACCGGCTGTCCGCCAGCGCCGGGGAAGAACGGGCCGGTGAGCTGCCGCCCCCGGACCGGGACGCGTGGCCGCTCTGGGGGAGCACCGCCGGACTCTCCGATGAGGCGCTCGACGGGCTCACCGCCCGCGCGGCCCCGCAGCCGCTGGGCACCCTGCTCCAGCCGCTGCGGCTCACCGGGGCCGCGGCGCAGGTGCCCGCGACCGGGGTGCTGTGCACCGGCAACGGGCCGGGCATCGAGCTGGTCCAGCTCGGGGTGGACGCGGGCGACCCCGCCCTCGTGGCCCTGGCCGGACGCGGGGTGACCTTCTTCGAACTGCCCACGGGCCACTGGCCGATGCTGTCCTGCCCCGCCGAGCTGGCCGGGGTCCTGCTGGCGGCGGCGGGCGGCGGGGGCCACCGGCTGAGCTCCGCCGACGCCGCCCGGACGCCCCCGCATCTGCGGCCGTTCCTCCTCGACGTACCCGAACGGCCCCGCGAACGGACCGGGAACACCGACCTGTACCTGCCCGACGGGCCGGGACCGCACCCGGCCGTGGTGTTCGTCCACGGCGGCCCCGTACCCGCCGGAGTACGGCCGACGCCCCGGGACTGGCCGACCCTGACGGGGTACGCCCGTTACGTCGCCGGGCTCGGGGCGGCGGCCGTGACGCTCGACCACCGCCTGCACGCCGTGAGCGACTACGGGCGGGCCGCCGAGGACGTGGCCGCCGCCGTGGAACGCGTACGGGCCGATCCCCGGGTGGACGGCGACCGGGTCGCCCTGTGGTTCTTCTCGGGCGGCGGCCCCCTCACCGCCGACTGGCTGGCCGCGCCCCCGGCGTGGCTGCGCTGCCTGGCCGCCAACTACCCGATCCTGGCGCCGCTGCCGGGCTGGGGGCTGTCCGGCGCCCGGTTCCGCCCGGTGGAGGCGGTCGCCCGCGTGGGGAAGCTCCCGGTGGTGCTGGTCCGGGCGGGGCGCGAGATCGCCGGGATCGCCGTCACCGTGGAGGAGTTCCTGACCGAGGCCGCCCGCTGCGGGGCGGACGTCGAGGTGGTCGACGTACCGGAGGGCCGCCACGGCTTCGAGACGCTCGACCCGACGGACGACGCGCGCGAGGCCGTGCGCCGGGCGGTCGCGGCGGTGCTGGCCCGCCTGACGGCCTGAAGACCCGCCCGACCGCCCGAGGAGCGGACTACTCGATGACCAGCTCCACGTCGATGTTCCCCCGCGTGGCCTTGGAGTACGGGCAGTAGGCGTGGGTGGCGTCGACCAGCCGCCGCCCGACTTCGCCCTCCAGGGAGTCGGGCAGCTCGACGCGCATGACGACCGCGAGCCCGAAACCGCTGCCGTCCTTGCCGATGGAGACCTCGGCGGTCACGGAGACGTCCTTGGTGTCGACCTTCATCTCCCGGGCGACCGCGGACATCGCACTGGCGAAACAGGCCGCGTACCCGGCGGCGAAGAGCTGCTCGGGGTTGGTGCCCTCGCCGTTGCCGCCGAGCGCAGGCGGCAGGGCGAGGGGCAGGTCGATCCGGCCGTCCGAACTCACGGCGCGGCCCTCGCGGCCGTTGGCGGTCGCGGCGGCGGTGTACAGCGCGTCCATGGGGTGCCCCTTCTCGTCGGGGCCGCGACCGGGGTGGTCGCGGCCACGCCATAAAGATTGCACATCATTAAGTTGTGCACAACTTAATGATGTGGCCGACGGTACGCTGGCTCCATGACCGCCACCCCGGGCACCCCGTCCGACCTCGCCGCCGTCCCCGACGAGGAGCTGCTGCGCCTCGACCACCAGGTCTGCTTCTCGCTGCACGCCGCGTCGCGCGCGTTCGGCGGCTTCTACCGCCAGGCGCTGAAGGACCTCGGCCTCACCTACCCCCAGTACCTGGTCATGCTGGTGCTGTGGGAGGACGGGCCCCAGCCCGTCAAGGCCATCGGGGCGCGTCTCCACCTGGACTCCGGGACCCTCTCGCCGCTGCTGAAGCGCCTGGAGGCGGCGGGGCTGGTACGCCGCGAGCGCAGCCGCGAGGACGAGCGCTCGGTCCTGATCGAGCTGACCGACGAGGGCGCCCGGCTCCGTGAACGCGCGCTGTCCGTCCCCCGGGGCGTGCTCGCGGCGACCGGTCTGTCGGTGGCGGAGGTGCTGGGTCTGCAGAAGGTCCTGGGCCGCCTCACGGCCGCCCTGGGGGAGGCCGTGGACGCTCATTGACCGTGCCCGTGAACGACGCCTATCGGTTATCGGTGCGAGGGGTGGTGCCGACTGATGTTCTTCTCCAGCAGGGCGGTCGAGGCCCGTACGCCGACCGACGTGCCGGGGGAGAACTCCGGGAGCCGCCCGTCGGCCCGCTTCAGCTCGCCGAGCGCGTGGTCGATGGCGGTGTGCGCGGCGAACAGGCAGGGGGTGCTGTAGATGGCGACCTGGCATTCCAGATCGGTCAGTTCGGAGAGCGAGAGCCTCGGTGACCTGCCGCCCGCGATCTGGTTGAAGAGCAGGGGCTTGTCGTCGATGACCTTCCGGATACGGCGAATCCACTCGACGTCCCGCACCCCGTCGACCAGCACCACATCGGCATCGGTCTCCGCGAGCGCCTGGGCGCGGCGCAGGATGTCCTCGTCCTCGGTGGCGTCGGTACGGGCCACGACCACGAGGTCACGCCGGCTCTCCAGGACCAGGTTGAGCTTCTCCAGGTACTCCTCCAGCGGCAGGACGCTCTTGCCGTCCGCGTGGCCGCAGCGGCGCGGGCGCTTCTGGTCCTCCAGGATGACGCCGGACGCCCCGGCCCGCTCCAGCCGCTGCACCACGTGGCACGCCACCTCCGGGTCCACGTATCCGTCGTCGATGTCCACCAGCAGATGGTGGGAGGGGAAGGCGAGCCGGAGCCGTTCGGTGAAGGCGACCATGTCCGGCCAGGCGATGAAGCCGATGTCCGGCAGCCCGTAGTGGGAGGCGGCGAAGCCGAAGCCGGAGACGAAGAACCCGTCGTAGTGCTGGGCGGCGACCGATGCCGAGTACATGTCGTAGATGCCGATGAGCGGGGTGGTCCCGGGCGTCCGGATCTGCTCGCGCAGCGCGCTTCCGTGGCGCATGTCTCTCTCCTTGCGTGCGGCCCGGCGGTGAACGGGCCGTCGGCGGGACGGTTCGCACCGAGGGAAGTTGATCCCTTTTGCGAGTGCTCGCATAGATATACCGGCAGGGAGAGTGTCCGGCTCCCCGACACGCCCCTCGCCGCGCGGCGGCCCAACTCACTTTCAGGCAGGGCGCGCTGGAGCGCTCAAGGAGAGGCGGACGCTCCGGCGGGGCGCTCCGAGGAGAGGCAGCCCGGGCGGGTCCGCCTCGGCGGGACACCCGGGCGGGGCGTTCTCAGCTCCCTTGCGCACGGCTCCCGCCACCGAAGTCCCAGGCTTCGATGTCGCGGTAGCGGATCGGCCCCGGGCCGCGACCGGCGTTGCTGCCCACCAGGTGGAGACGTCCGGCATCCCAGCCGCGACCGGCGAACGTGTCGAGCCCGGCGGCGGCCTCCGCCACGGCGGAGTGGTCACCCCGGCGGGCGCGGGCCAGCGTCAGATGGGGCCGCAACGGCCGCTCCACGAACGGGACACCGTATTCCCTGACCACGCCCCGTACGTCGGCGGCGAGCCGGTGCAGCCCTTCGAGGTCCCCCTCGATCCCGCTCCAGAGAACGCGCTCGTCGAAGTGCCCGCCGCCGTGCAGCGCCAGCGGCAGGGGCCGCCGCCGCTCCGCGAGCGCGGCGAGCGGCGGGACCAGCGGCGGGACGGTGGTGACCGGGAGCTCACCGAGGAACGCCAGGGTGATGTGCCAGTCCTCGATGCGGTTCCACCGCAGGCGCGGATACGCCGCGTAGGCCGGGCGCAACGCCCGCGCGAGCTCCTCCTTGGCGTCATCGGGCGGAGCGAGCGCCAGGAACACGCGGATGGTCGGGGCCGGCATTCCTTCGTGGGCGGCGGCCTCGGAGACGGCTTCGGACGATTTGTTCACCCGCCGTACCGTACGTGCCGCCTCCGGCGCCTCCGCCACGAGGGGGCAGGCCACCGCGTCCCCCGGTGACGGACGATGCTCACCCCCTCCCATGTCCTGCGGCGCTTTTCGGCCAACTACGTTGCCGGGACGGGCCAGATCAACTTCCGCCCCCGGGGCTGTCAACCGGGTCGAGTAAGTTTGCTCCGGTTACGGCAACCCATCGGGGGCGGTTGCCGAACGCGCCTCGGCCTCACTGCCGACGGCCCTTCACGGGCCCTGAGCAGGGGACGCGCGCACCGGCCGATCTCCTGCCGCTCGCAGGCCGCCCCGTTCGCGTACGCGTCGGAGAGGACAACCACTCACGTGGGCAAGAACGCGGCGATCACCGCCACCCAGGTAGGCAAGACGTTCCCCATGGGCCGCCAGACCGTGACCGCGCTGCGGGACATATCGCTGTCCGTTCCCGCCGGTACGCTGACCGCGCTGACCGGCCCCAGCGGCTCCGGCAAGAGCACACTGCTCCACCTGATCGCCGGGCTGGAACGCGTCGGCTCGGGCACGCTCGACGTCCTGGGGAGCGAGCTCCACGCCTGCACCTCGGCCGAGCTGTCCGCGCTGCGGCTGCGGGAGATCGGCTTCGTCCACCAGGACTTCAGCCTCCTGGCCGACCTGACGCTCATCGAGAACGTGCGCCTCCCGCTGGAAGCCCTGGGCACCGCGCGCGGCGACGCGACGGCGGCGGCACGCGCAGCGATGGGCCGGGTCGGTCTGGCGGGGCTGGAGGAGCGGTTTCCCGCCGAGGTTTCCGGCGGCCAGCAGCAGCGCGCCGCCATCGCCCGCGCCATCGTGGGGGAGCGCACGCTCGTCCTCGCCGACGAGCCCACGGGGTCCCTGGACTCCAGGACGGGCGCGGAGATCATGGACGTACTGGCCCAGCTCCGTGACGAGGGCGTCACCGTCGTGCTCAGTACGCACAACCCGGCCAACCTCGCCCACGCGGACCGGATCGCCGTCCTGCACGACGGCACGCTGGTCTCCTTCGGCACCGCCGATTCCAGCGTTTCCGCCGAGGCGGGCACGGCATGAGAACGTACGTGCACCTGGTCGGCAGACGTACCGTCGTCGGGCGCGGCGGCAGGCGCATCGGGCTCCTCGTGCTGCTGGCGCTGCCCGTGCTGCTCGCCACGCTGGCCGCCGGGGTGTTCGCCTCGGTCGCCCCTTCCGCGGAGCAGCGGGCCACCAGCACCATGGGCCGCGCCGACGGATTCGTCAGCCACGCGGACCCCGAGGTGACAGCCGGGCTCGCGAAGGAGCTGCGGCAGCGTGTACCGGGTATCACCGTGCTCGAGATCGACAGCAACAGTGAATTCCCCGTGTGGGTGAAGGACCGCACGGTTGCCGTGTACTACGCCGATACCGACTGGTCCTCGCCCCTGGCGGACGGCCGGTACCGGCTGCTGGAGGGCCAATTCCCTTCGGAATCCGGGGAGATCGCGGTGAGCCGGGCCCTCGCCGACGACCACGGGCTGAGCCTGGGCGACAGCCTGCCCTACCGCTGGAAGCGCGACGCGCCCGCGCGGATCGTCGGCCTGGTCGAGAGCCCGCAGGCACACGCCTCCTACGACTACCTCGCCGCCCCCGGCCAGCTGAGGGCCTGGCCCAGGACCGGAGAGGACAGCACCAACGTCGTCTTCTCGGATTACGGCCTGCTTCTCGCAGGTGACGCCGGGCAGATGGACACCGCGCAGAGCGCCATCGGCGAGCAGGAGATGCGGCTCGAGACCAGAGCGGGCTTCGTCGCTTCCCGGACGATGATCGAACGTGAGCCCGCGCTGCTTCTCGCTCCCGGGATCGTCGTGCTCGGGGTCATGGCCGCCGGGGCGTTCGCCCTGCGGATGCGGCGTACCCGGACCGAGTTCGCGATCCTCGCCGGTCTCGGCGTACCGGACCGCGACCTGCGCCGCGCCGCCGTCGCCGGGGCCGTATCGGCCAGTGTGATCGCCGTTCCCGCCGGGTGGGCCGCCGGGAGCCTTCTCGCCCTTGCCGTACGCCCGGTGCTGCCCCATGTCACCGACAAGGACGTCGCCCCCTACGACCCGCTCCTTGCCGGAGGGCTCCTCACCATCCTGCTGTCGGTGGCCGTGGCGGCCCTGGCCGCCGTACTGACCTCGCGGTATCCGGCAGGGCTCCCCGCCCGGGAACGGGCCCGCACCACCCCCCGTGGCGGAAAGCGGGCCCGCCTGTGGGCTCCGGCGCTGTGCGGACTCGCCGCACTCGGCATCGCCGTCGCGGTGACCTTCCAGGACGACGAGGAGATCTCCGCCGCAGCGGCGGTCTCGGCCATCGTGTTCCTGGCCGCCGCTGCGCTCACCCGCGTCGGGGACGCGCTGCGGGCCCTGGCCCGGTCGGCCGACCGTACGCTCAGCGCACGGATCGCCCTGCGCGCCTTCGCCCGCGACCCGCGCCGGCCCGTCTCGGCGATCGTGATCGGGGCCGTCGCGCTCGCCCTGACCATCGGCATCCTCGGCACCCTGTCCAGCGTCACCGCCCAGGGACGCGCCACCTACGTCGGCAGCCGCCACCTCGACCAGGTGGAGGCCCTGCTGCACGGCGGCAGCGACCCCGGCGCGGTCGAGAAGCGCCTCGCCACGGCCTTCCCCGAAGGGACCCCGATCGTCCGGGGCTCCTACCCGGTCGACGAAGAACTCCTGGCAGCCTCCGTCACCCCCGCCCTCACCCCGCCCTGGAGTGTCGCCTGGGCGGCAAACGGGAACGAGGACTGGACGCAGACGCTCGGGATCGTCGACGACGGCAAGACGTTCGCGGTCCTGACGGGCCGGACCTGGTCCCCCCGGGAGCGCAAGGCTCTCGAGGACGGCCGCATCCTGGTCGTGGCGCCCGAGTACATCAAGGGCGACCGCGTCACCCTCTCCCGACCGGCCTCCCTCAACGGCGAGAAGCCCGAGATCCGCCGCGAGATCAGGGGCGCCGTCCTCTCCGACCCCGTCGACGCCACCACCCGTACCCGCGCCTCCGCCTACATCACCAGCAGGGCCGCCCGCGCGCTCGGCGCGACGACCGTGGACTACTCGGTCATCGCCTCTCCCGCCGGCCTCGCCCCCGACACGGAGGAGCGGCTGGTCAAGGCCCTCGAACCGGTCGACGTCGTCATGTCGGACGTCCGTATCGAGACCGGACCCGAGACCACCCCGTCCTCCGTGTGGTACCTCATGCTCGGCCTCGCACTCGCCGCCGTCGTGACCGTCCTCGGCATCACCATCACCTCATCCGCCACCGAACTCCGCCCCGACCTGGTACGCCTGCACCGCATCGGCCTGTCCCCGGGCACCCTGCGCCGCATCGTCGTCTGGCAGTCGCTCACCATCGCCACCCTCGCGGCGCTCCTCGGCATCGCGGCCGGATGGGGGCTGACCGCCGCACGGAACTGGCCCGTGGACATCCCCGTCGTCATGGACTGGACAGCCGTCTCCACCGTCCTCGCCCTGACCCTCGTCCTCGCCGCCGTCTACGGGGCACTCGCCGCACCCCGCCGTATCGGCAACACCCTCAACCGCACCGAAACCTGACGCGAGCCGGGCCCCCTACGGCGTGACCGGAGCCGGACCCGGTGGCGGGTCCGGCTCCGGCACCGCGACGGGGACGCCCAGCCGGTCGGCCACGGAGGTGAGGGCCGCCCCCAGCGGGAGCGCGATACGGGTGACGGCGTGCCGGTCACCCCGGGTCGGGTCCCGGTTGACGATCAGCACCGGCTGTCCGGCCCGCTCCGCCTGCCGCACGAAGCGGAGGCCGGACATCACCGTCAGGGAGGAGCCGAGGACCAGCAGCGAAGCCGCCTCGCGGACCAGCCGACGGCAGTGCTCGACCCCCTGCGGGGGCACGGCCTCCCCGAAGAACACCACGTCCGGCTTGAGGATGCCCCCGCAGACGGCGCAGGGCACGACATGGAAGTCCCCGACCTGTTCGTCGGTGAGGTCGGCGTCACCGTCCGGATTGATCGCGGCGGCCACGGGCGCGAACCCCTCGTTGGCCTCCTCGAGTCGGCGGGCGAGTTCGCGGCGCGGGCCGACGGCCCCGCAGGAAAGGCAGACGACCCGGTCCAGGCCCCCGTGGAGCTCCACGACGTCCGTGCTCCCCGCCGCCTGGTGCAGGCCGTCCACGTTCTGGGTGATCACCCCCGACAGCAGGCCGTGCCGCCCGAACGCGGCCACGGCCCGGTGCCCGGCATTGGGGCGGGCCCGGCCGAAGGTGCGCCAGCCCAGATGGCTGCGCGCCCAGTACCGCCGCCGCGCCCCGGCGCTCGCGGTGAATTCCTGGTACGTCATCGGGGTGTGCCGACTCAGGCTGCCGCCCTCTCCCCGGTAGTCCGGAATACCCGACTCCGTGGAGAGGCCCGCCCCGCTGAGCACCAGCACACCGCCGCTGCCCAGCGCCTCGGCGACCGGTTCGAGGTCGGTGGTGGCGGGCGCCAGGTCCTCGGGAGGGGTCCAGCTGAGCGTGGGGCGCATACGCATGCCCCCAGGGTACGGAACGGGCTGCCCGCCACCGGCTTCGTCCGGGGCGGGCCGGGGCCCGGGGCCGTACCGGTCAGTGGGTCCGGCCCGTGGAACCGGCTCAGGGGGTCTTCGTACCGAAAGGCCCCCCGGGGCCGAAGGCGAGACGGGCGAAGTGTTCGGCGATGCGCCGGTGGGTCGCGGGGTCGGGGTGGAGGGCGTCGGGCAGCGGCAGCTCGGCGTGGTCGGCCTCGTTGTAGAGGGCGAGGCCGTCCAGGTGGTGGAGATGCGGGTCGGTGGTGGCGCGCTGCTCGACGATCCGGGCCAGTTCGTCCCGGATGACGGTGAGGGTCAGCTTCCCGGCGGCGGTCTCTGCGGGGTCCCCGGTGGCCGTGAACCGCAGGCGCCCTTCGCTCAGCGCGCTGTGGTCCGGGGCGCTGGGGCCCGGGGTGTTCTCGTGGATGGGGCAGAGGACCGGCGAGACGACCAGCAGCGGAGCGGTGGGGTGCCCCTCGCGGATGGTGTCCAGGAAGCCGTGGACGGCCGGACCGAACGCGCGCAGCCGCATCAGATCGGAGTTGACGAGGTTGATGCCGATCTTGACGCTGATCAGGTCGGCGGGGGTGTCGCGCAGGGCGCGCGCGGTGAAGGGGTCGAGCAGGGCGCCGCCGCCGAACCCCAGGTTGATCAGTTCCGCTCCGCCGAGCGCGGCGGCCAGGGCGGGCCAGGTGCCGGTGGGGGCCGTGGCGTTGGAACCCTGGCTGATGGAACTGCCGTGGTGCAGCCAGACCGGGCGGCCGGTGGGCCGAGCGGGGTGGACGGGCGCGTCGGTGCGCAGCGAGACCAGCCGGGTGGCCTCGTCGTGCGGCAGCCAGATCTCGACGTCCTTCTCGCCCTCCGGCAGGCCGGTGAACCGGAGGGTCTCCACGGGCCCGGGCCGGGCCTCCGCGGTTCCCGCGGCCATGTCGATGGTGAGCGTGTCGCCGTCGGCGGCGCGGGCCCGGCCCGCGGGACGGCCGTCCACGAGGAGCTCGTACACCCCGTCGGGGCGCGGCGGCGCCCCGACGTAGACCCGCTTGGTGGCCACCACGTCCAGCTCGACGGCGGTGGCCCGGGTACGGAGGACCAGCCGGACCCCGGAGGGCTGCGACTGTGCCATGGCCAGCTGGCCGTCGGGTATCTGCGCCCGGGCGTGCGCGGGCAGCCGGTGGGGGAGCGCGCCTCGTTCGGTGAGCTCCAGCTCCAGCGCGCCACGCAGGAGGGCGGGGGTGATGGGGGTCGTGGTCCAGCCGTGCCGGGTGTTCATGTCGTGCCGGGTGTCCATGTCCTGCGTCTCTCCGGTCGGGGTTCTGTATCTCGTGGGTCGCGATATCCCGGGGGCGCGATCTCTTCGGCCGCGAGGGGTGGGGGAGGCCCGGGTCAGCCGGGGACGGCAGGGGCCGGCCAGTTGCGCAGCAGGGCGTCGAGCGCGTTGAGGATCTCGGTCCAGCTCTCCTGGGAGGAGGGGGCGCTGTGGCTGAAGCCGCCGGCGGCCTCCAGGCCGACGTAGCCGTTGAAGACGCTGCCCAGCAGCCGTACCGCGTGCGTCTGCTGGGGCTCGGCCAGGTCGTAGCCGCGCAGGATCGCCCGCATCATCCGGGCGTGCCGGACACCGGCGCTCGCGGCGGCGGCTTCCGGGTCGAGCCGGAAGCGGGCTGCGGTGAAGCGGCCCGGGTGCTCGTAGGCGTAGTCGCGGTAGGCGTCCGCGAAGGCGGTCAGCGCGTCCCGGCCGGCCCGTCCCGCGAGCGCGGTGGACGCGCGGTCGGCGAGCTCCTCCAGGGCGAGCAGCGCGATCTTCGTCTTGAGGTCGTGGGCGTTCTTGACGTGCGAATACAGGCTCGCGGTCCTGACGCCCAGCCGCCGGGCGAGCTCGGAGGGGGTCACGTACTCGAAGCCGATCTCGTCCGCCAGCTCCGCCCCCGCCCGCACCACGCGCTCCGCGGCCGGCCCTGCCTTTGCCATGTCACCCTCCGTATGCCCACACCCGTTTGCCTAAAAGAATATACATTTGCCTAATGATTTTAGGCAAACGGGCATGGGAGGGGGCGGGGGAGGGTCAGGGAAGGTGCTTACGGGCCGTTCCGGCGGCGGCGTGCGCCTGGTGGGCGACGGCGGCGGAGGCGTGGCTCGCGGTGCTGCGGGTGCGGTAGGCGAGCGAGGGCTTGCCGTGGGTGTCGGCGGCGGCGATGAGGAGTCCGCCGAGCAGGGACGTGTTCTTGAGGAACTGAACCCGCTGGGCCGCGCGCTTCTCGGGGTCCTCGATCGTCCAGTACCGGTGGGCCGCCAGCGTCGTCGGCACCAGGGTCACGGCGAGCGCGGCCGACGCCAGCCGTGGCGCCCGCCCCAGCGCGAGCAGGAGACCGGCGCCGAGCTGCACGACTCCGTTGAGGCGTACGAGGCGCTCGGGGTCCTCCGGCAGCAGGGAGCTCCAGGGCGCGAGCATCTCGGTGACGCGATCGGTCACGGGCTCCGCGACGGGCGCCAGGCGCGCGGGGTCGCGCACCGCGCCGTATCCGCCGCTGATGAACATCGAGGCCAGCATGGGCCGGGCGACTCTGCGCAGAACAGTCATGACCGTCGACTGCCCCGCCGTACCGGGGGACACACGCGCCCGTGCGAGTGGCCGGTGCCGGGCGCGGCCTTCCGGGGGCGCCATGTGGTGCCATGCGGCAGTGTGTGGCCCCAAGTGGTGCCACACATGCTTCATGGTGGCGCCATCTGGTGCTCTTCGGGGCGCATTGGCCTCTCCTGGGAGTTCGGCGTCGCGATGCGTTGCCTCGATCTTCCTGCGTTTCCCCAGCTCGGGTGGGGTGTTCAAGGGTGAGATCCGGGCGGGGTGTCTCAAAGGCTTGCCGGTGGCGCCAATGTGGCGCCATAATGGTGTCATGGATCTCACCCCCTATGTCGAAGCCCTCCGCCGTGAACTCCTGATCGCCGCCGAAGCCGGTGGCGACGAAGCGCGTGAGCTGGCGGAGAGGCTCACGGCCCCTCTGGAGTCGGCGACCCGGCTGACCATGCTCCATGTGCTCTCCGCCGCGATGGACGAGGTCACCCGCGAACTCGCCCCCGGCACGGTCGACGTACGGCTGCGCGGGCTCGACCCCGACTTCGTGGTGACACCGCCGCCCGCCGACAGCGGCGCGCCCGAGGAACCGACCGCCCCCGTCGAGCCGCTGAAGGCCCCGGCCGACGGTGACGAGGGCGGCACCGCCCGCGTCAACCTGCGTCTCCCGGCCCACCTCAAGGCCCGCGCCGAGGAGGCCGCGAACCGCGAGGGCTTGTCGGTCAACGCCTGGCTGGTGCGGGCGGTCTCGGCGGCGGCCGACGGCTCCACCCGGCCGCGTACGACGGAGAGGACCCGGACCATCGGGCAGAGCTTCACCGGCTGGGTGCGCTGACCGCACCCTGCCCCCGGACCGTAATCCACCACCTCCACCACGTCCCACCAGCGGGGACGCCCCGAAGACCCAAGAGGACGGGACAGCCATGCCTTCTTTCGACACACCCGGACCGATCTCGGTCGCCGCGTACGTGGGAGCCGGTTCCCTCCGCTTCAGCGCGGGTGACCGCCCCGAGACCGGCGTCGAGGTGCGCCCCCGCGACCCGAAGCGCGACCAGGACCTGCGGGCGGCGGACCAGACCCAGGTCACGTACGCGAACGGCGTCCTCACCGTCAGGACGCCCAAGCCCGGTCTGCTGAGCCGCACCGGCACCGTCGACGTGGCGGTCGAACTGCCCACGGGCTCGCGCGTCGAGGTCACCGGCGCCTGGGTCCAGGTGCTCGGTGAGGGGCGGCTCGGTGAGGTCCGTGTGAAGACCTCGTCCGGCGATGTCCGGCTCGATGCGACCGGACCGCTGAAGCTGACCGCGTCGCACGGCTCGATCACCGTGGGCCGGGTCGAGGGCATGGCCGAGATCACCACCAGCTCCGGCAGCCTGCGCGTCGATACGGTCGACGGGCCCGCCGTCCTCAAGAACTCGCACGGCACCACGACCGTCGGCACCGCGACCGGCGACCTGCGGGTCAGGGGCGCCAGCGGCGACATCATCATCACGCGCGCCGAGGGCTCCGTCGCCGCCACCACCGCCCACGGTGCCCTGCGGATCGCGGAAGTGGCCCGGGGAGACGTCCAGTTGGAGACCTCCTACGGTGCGATCGAGGTCGGCGTCCGCGAGGGTACGGCCGCCTGGCTCGACGTCAGCTCGGACTCCGGCCAGGTGCGCAACACGCTCACCGCCTCCGAGGCCCCGGAACTGAGCGAGGACACCGTCAAGGTCCGCGCCCGCGCCCGGTTCGGCAACATCGACATCCGCCGCGCCCAGGTCTGAATCCCCGGGAGGGGGGCTGACTCCAGGGACCGGCCCCGGCGGCCCCGGCGACTGCGCCCAGCGGCCCCGGACAGCGAGCCGGGACGGCGATCCGGAGCTTCTTCAGCTTCTTCCGCATGAGAGGACCCCATGCCTGTATCTGTCATGCCCACATCCAGCGGAGATGGCGTCACATCGTCACCGACCGCCGTCTCCGCCGTCGGTCTGCGCAAGTCGTACGGCGGCACCACCGTTCTCGACGGTGTCGACCTGCGCATTCCGTCCGGCTCGGTCTTCGCGCTGCTCGGGCCGAACGGCGCCGGAAAGACCACCACTGTGAAGATCCTGTCAACGCTCATCACCGCCGACGGCGGTCGGGCCCGGGTCGCGGGCCACGACCTCGCGACATCGCCCGCCGGGGTGCGTGCCGCGATCGGCGTCACCGGGCAGTTCTCCGCCGTCGACGGGCTGATCACCGGCGAGGAGAACATGCTCCTGATGGCGGACCTGCACCACCTGCCCAGACGCGAGGGACGGCGGGTCACCGCCGAGCTGCTGGAGCGGTTCGACCTCACCGCCGCCGCGAGGAAACCGGCCCAGAGCTACTCCGGCGGCATGGTCCGCCGCCTCGACATCGCCATGACCCTCGTCGGCGGCCCGCGGATCATCTTCCTCGACGAGCCGACCACCGGACTCGACCCGCGCTCCCGCCGCGCCATGTGGCAGATCATCCGCGAACTCGTCACGGACGGTGTCACCGTCCTCCTCACCACCCAGTACCTGGAGGAGGCCGACCGGCTCGCCGACCGTATCGCGGTGCTGAACAACGGCAGGATCGTCGGCGAAGGCACCGCCGAGGGGCTGAAGCGGCTGGTCCCCGGAGGACACGTACGGCTGCGTTTCTCCGGCCCGGCCGCCTACCGGGACGCCGCCGACGCGCTGCGCGACGCCACCCGGGACGACGAGGCGCTCGTGCTGACGGTCCCCAGCGGCGGCAGCCAGCGCGAGCTGCGCTCCGTCCTCGACCGGCTGGACTCGGCCGGAATCGAGGCGGACGAGCTGACCGTACACACCCCCGACCTCGACGAGGTGTTCCTCGCCCTGACCGGCCGGCCCGAGGAGGCAGCCCGATGAGTTCCCTCTCCCTCGCGGTACGCGACTCGTCCACGATGCTCCGCCGCAACCTCCTGCACGCGCGGCGCTACCCCTCCCTCACCCTGAACCTGCTGTTCACCCCGATCGTGTTGCTGCTGCTCTTCGTCTACATCTTCGGCGACGCGATGAGCGCGGGAATCGGCGGCGGGGGCAGCCCGGACCGCTCCGCGTACATCGCGTACATCGTCCCGGGCGTGCTGCTCATGGCCATCGGCAGCACCGTCGTCGGAACCGCCGTCTCCGTCTCCAACGACATGACCGAGGGCATCGTCGCCCGCTTCCGCACGCTGGCGATCCACCGTCCCTCGGTGCTCGTGGGACATGTCGTCGGCAGCGTGCTGCGGTCGGTCATGAGCGTGGCCGTCGTGGGCGCCGTCGCCGTGGCCATCGGCTTCCGGTCCGTGGACGCGACCGCCCTGGAGTGGCTCGCGGCGTTCGGGCTGCTGGCGCTCTTCGCCGCGGCCCTCACCTGGATCGCGGTCGGCATGGGCCTGATCAGCCCGAACGCCGAGGCCGCCAGCAACAACGCCACACCGCTGATCCTGCTGCCGCTCCTCTCCAGCGCCTTCACCCCCGTCGACTCCATGCCGGGCTGGTTCCGTCCGATCGCCGAGTACCAGCCGTTCACACCCGCCATCGAAACCCTGCGGGGTCTGCTGCTCGGCAGCGGGATCGGCCACGACGGATGGCTGGCCGTCGGCTGGTGCCTGGGGCTCATGGTGCTCGGCTACCTCTGGTCGGCCGCGACGTTCGGCCGCGACCCGGCCTGACCGGTACGGCGATGCCGGGCTGTCACCGCCCCCATCGGACTCCCCGTCAGCCCGGCCGCCAGTCCCTTGCGCTTGACCCGCCGTCGGCCCCTACTCGGCCAGGCGGGCGGCCAGGGCGTCCAGATCGGCCACGAACCAGACGTCCCGGCCCCGGTTGGCCTCACGGACCAGGTCGGGCAGGGCGGCGCTCGCCGACAGATGGTGCGTGATGTCCCCGACGACGACCAGCCGGAGCCGGTAGGCGGAGAACTTCTGGAGGATCGCTCCGGCGAGCCCGGTACTCAGATCGAAGAAACGGTCGTCCAGCCGCCCCGCCGGAACCGCGACCACCTCCGCACCCTGGAAGGCCGGCCCGATCAGATGGTCGAGCGCGTCCTGCTCACTGGCGATCGAGGGACCCTCGGGGCCGCAGGCCAGCACCGGGACTCCGTGGTGCTCCACAAGAAGGTCAGGCACGGTGTGCCTCCTGTCCGCCGTCGGTGGTGAACATGTCGTTGTCCGGGCCGAGCACACCGTCGACCAGATGCAGCAGCTCGGCGGTGTCCGCGGCGCTGCCGAGAACCACGATCTTCATTCGGGCCCGCTCCTTGTCGTAGACCGTCTGGACACGCAGGGGTTCCCGAGTGTCCCGGGGAGACTGCGCGCTCGCGGTGACGAAGGTGCTCAGCCGGTGCGCGGCGTCGGGGCCGACCCCGTCGATCTGCACGATGCTCGACACCTCCGCCCGCCCCCGTCCGCCGATATCGCCGGAAGGCGTGTCACCCGGTGGCCGACTGGTCAGGGCCTCGAAATCCGCCCGGCTGATCCGGTACTGCTTGCCGATCCGGACAGCCTTGAGCCGTCCGTCGCGCACATAGTTCCGGACGGTCCGCACATGCAGACCCAGCCGTTCGGCCACCTCGCCGATCGAGTACAGCTCACGTTCCGCGCTCTCCATGCTGCTGTATTTTACCTCAAAAAACCCTTGAATAGAAAGATAAGGAATGTTGAGGAGTGATGGCGAAGGTGGATACCCCTTGGTCCGGGTGGAGCCCACAGAAGGTGTGGTGAGCCCCTGACGAGGAAGGTGGGAAGTGAAGCGCCGCCCCGCCCACCCGCCCGTCCACCCGGACGCCTACGCCGAACCGCTGCCGATCAGGAGACCCATGAACACCCCCACCCGGCCGCCCGACCCCCGGCACCAGCGCCCCGAAGGCGTCACCGACACCACCGTCGAAGCGCTAGGCGCCCTCTCGAAGGCGCTGGAGACCACCGAACGGGCTCGCGGCGCCCTCTACACGTTCCACCAGCTCACCGGCAGCGCCGACCTCGCCCTCGACGACGCGGTACGGCTGCTCCGCGAGGCCGGGCACGGGGACCAGGCCGACCGGGTCGAGCGGGAGATCCTCGGCCGCAACGTCATCCCCGGTCACTGGACCTTCCAGATCGTCGAGGAGTACAACTCCACGTACTACGACGTGTTCCGGACGGTCGAGCAGGAGATCCGGGGCGAACTCGCCGAGGGCCGCGACCACCTGTACGAGGCCGAGATGAAGGAGGCCCGCCGCACCCCGGGCCACCCGGACCACACCGCCACCTAGGGCGCGTCCGGTACCGGGTTCCCGTGGCACACGGGCGCGTCGTACGCATCCGTCCGGCCCCTTCGTGCGGAAGGATGCGGTACCCGCGCAACCGGAAGGACCCGTGCCCGCGCAGCCGGGGAAGGGGCCGGTCCGTCCCCCCCCCCGGCCGACCGAAAGGCAAACCGCCCCGCAAGGCAACCGACCGAGAGGGAAGCCGTGCCTGACCCCGACGTCGTCATCGTGGGCGCCGGAGCGGCCGGGCTGAGCCTGGCGTACCGGCTGTGCGCGCCGGGCGGCGCCGTACCGCTGTCGGTCGTCCTCGTCGACGCCCCGCCCGGGCCCTTGAGGGCACCGCCGCGCACCTGGTGCTTCTGGGAACCGCCGGGCGGCGACTACGACTCCGTACTCGCCGCTTCCTGGTCGCAGCTGCGGGTACGGGCGGCCGACGGGGCGGCCACGGTGACCCGGCCCTCTCCCTTCCGCTACAAGATGCTGCGGTCCGACGCCTTCGAGGCCCTGGCCGACCGGCGGCTGTCCGGCATGCCGACGTTCCGCCGGACCGAGGCGACGGTCACCGCCGTACGCGACACACCGGACGGCGGCGGCGAAGTCCTCGCCCGGGACGCGCGGGGCGAGCGCATCCTCCTGCGCGCCCGCCGGATCTTCGACTCGCGCCCGCCCCACCGCCTGCCGCCCGCCCGCACCACCCTGCTCCAGCACTTCATGGGCTGGTTCGTCCGCACCGAACGCCCGGCCTTCGACCCGACGACCGCCGACCTGATGGACTTCCGTACGCCGCAGCCCGCGCGGGGGCTCTCCTTCGGCTATGTCCTGCCCCTGGACCCGTACACCGCCCTGGTCGAGTACACCGAGTTCTCGCCCGCCCCCCTGGACACCGAGGGTTATCTGCGCGCCCTGCGCCACTACACCCAAGAGGTCCTGGAACTGGGGGAGTTCCGGATCACGGATCAGGAGCGCGGTGTCATCCCCATGACGGACGGTCATTTCCCGTCCCGCGCCGGGCAGTCGGTGTTCCGCATCGGCACCGCCGGGGGCGCTACCCGCCCCTCCACCGGCTACACCTTCGCGGCCGTGCAGCGGCAGAGCCGGGCCATCGCCGACCAGCTCCGCGCCGGACGCGAGCTGCGGATGCCCGTGCCGTACGGGGCACGGCCGCGCGCCATGGACGCGGTCATGCTGCGGGCCCTGGACAGCGGCCGGGTCGACGGCGCCGACTTCTTCACCCGCCTCTTCCGCGGTGTCCCCGGCGAACGCCTCCTCCGCTTCCTGGACGGCGGCTCACGTATCCATGAGGACCTGCTGATCGGTCTGCGGACACCGGTCGTTCCGATGCTGCGGACCGTCGCCGAACTCTCCTTCAAGGCACGACCCTTCAGCCCGCGCCCCATCAGGCCACGGTCCTTCAAGGCGGGAGGCGAACCACCCCCGCCCTCACCCCCGCCCTCACCCCCGACCGGCCACGAAGAGAGCACCCCATGACCCTGTTGCGCGGCGACGCACTGTCCGCGGCCTTCGACCACGGCTCCGCCGCCTATGACCGCCTCGTCGCGGCCAGCCCCGGCTACCACGCCCATCTGCGCCGATCCGCCCGCCGGTTGGGCCTGCCGGACGGCGGGCGCGGGCTGCGCGTGCTCGACCTGGGATGCGGTACGGGGGCCTCCACGGCCGCGCTCCTCGCCGCCGCCCCGTACGCCCGGATCACCGGCGTCGACGCGTCCGCCGGGATGCTGGACCGGGCGGCGGAGAAGACCTGGCCGGAAGGCGTCGACTTCGTGCACGCCCCGGTCGAGGAGCTGGCCGGGCGGCTCCAACCCCGTTCCTTCGACGCGGTGTTCGCCGGATACCTCTTCCGCAACCTCGCCGACCCCGACAAGGCGCTCGACCTCGTACGCGGACTGCTCGCCCCGGGCGGCCGGCTCGCCGTGCACGAGTACACACTCGGCGGGTCCGCCGTCCACCGCGCCGTGTGGAACACGGTCTGCGCCACGATCATCCAGCCCGCCGGACGGCTCGCCGGGGACACCGGGCTGTACCGCCATCTCCGGCGCAGCGTCGTCGAGTTCGACACGGCCCCGGCCTTCGCCGACCGGCTGCGGCGGGCCGGGTTCTCCGGCGTACGCATCCTCCCGCTGCCCGGCTGGCAGACCGGTATCACCCACACCTTCGTAGGCCGCGCGGGGGAGGGGGCGTGATGTTCCTGCGGGACACGGGAAGGGGCCACCGCCACGGCCGCGACCGGCGGGCGGCCGTGGTGCCGGCCCCGGACGGCCGCCCCCGCTTCACGGGGCAGGCCCCTGCGGTGGCGGTCGTCGGCGGTGGTATCGCCGGGATCGCGGCGGCCACCCTGCTGGCCGAGCGCGGTGTACGCGTCACTCTCCACGAGCGCGAACAGGGCCTGGGCGGACGGCTGTCGGGCTGGCCCACCGACCTCGCCGACGGCACCACCGTCACCATGAGCCGGGGCTTCCACGCTTTCTTCCGGCAGTACTACAACCTCCGCGGCCTCCTCCGCCGCGTCGACCCGGGACTGGACTCGCTCACCCGGCTGCCCGACTACCCGCTGCGGCACAGCTCCGGCCTCCACGACAGCTTCGCCCGCGTACCGCGCACCCCGCCGCTCAGCGCGATGGGGTTCGTCGCGCTCAGCCCCACCTTCGGCCCGCGCGACCTGGCCCGGATGAACCCGCGAGCCGCCCTGCCGCTGCTGGACGTCCGGGTGCCCGAGGTCTACGACCGGCTCGACTCCATCAGCGCCCACGACTTCCTCACCCGCATCCGCTTCCCCGAAGCCGCCCACCACCTGGCGTTCGAGGTGTTCTCCCGCAGCTTCTTCGCCGACCCCCGCGAACTGTCCGCCGCCGAACTCGTGCTGATGTTCCACATCTACTTCCTCGGCTCCAGCGAGGGCCTGCTCTTCGACGTCCCCGACGAGCCGTTCCCCACCGCCCTCTGGGACCCCCTCCGCCACTACCTGGAAGGCCACGGCGTCCACGTACGGACCCAGACCCCCGTCCGGCAGGTGCGGCCCCTGCCGGACGGCGGCCTCGACCTCACCACCGACGACCGCACCACGCGGTACGACGCCCTCGTCCTCGCCCTGGACAGCGGCGGCCTGTGCCGAGTCGTCGGCGCGTCACCGGAGTTGGGCGACGCCGACTGGCGGGCCGGGATCGAACGGCTGCGCACCGCACCGCCGTTCCTGGTCTCACGGCTCTGGCTCGACCGGCCGGTGGCGTACGACCGGCCGGGCTTCCTGGGCACCAGCGGCTACGGCCCGCTGGACAACGTGAGCGTCCTGGACCGCTGGGAGGGCGAGGCCGCCCGCTGGGCCCGCCGCTCCCGGGGCTCGGTCGTCGAACTGCACGCGTACGCCGTCGCACCCGACGCGGACCGGGGAGCCGTCCAGGCCGAGGCGCTCCGGCAACTGCACCGTGTCTACCCGGAGACGCGGAGCGCCCGCATCCTCGACGAGCGCCACGAATGGCGGGCGGACTGCCCGCTGTTCCCCGTGGGTGGCTACGCGGACCGGCCGGGCGTCCGCAGCCCCGACCCCGCCGTCACCGTGGCCGGGGACATGGTCCGCACCGGACTGCCGGTGGCGCTGATGGAACGCGCGGCCACCAGCGGATTCCTCGCGGCGAACGCCCTGCTGGAGCGGTGGGGCGTACGCGGGCAGACGCTCTGGACCGTCCCGCGCACGGGACGCTCGGCCGCCCTGCGCCGACTCGCCGCACTGGGAGCCGACTGACCGAGGAGAGCCGCCGGAGGAGGCCGGGAAGGGGCGCGTCCCGGCCGAGGCGGTCGCCGGAGGTGGCCGGAACGCCCCCGTGGGGCCGCCCGGCCTCCGCCCCTCACCCCGGGAACCGCCCGCCGGCGCGCAGCTCCCAGCGCCTCTCCGCGTACGCCAGATCGTCCCGCCACAACCGCCCCGCCGAGGCACGCATCAGGGGCCGCAGCAGCGGGGCCGCCGCCCGGGCCACCGCGAAACCGCGCCGGTCCGACGCCGCGACCACCGCCTCCGTCACCGCGGTGCGCGGCCTGCCGTGCCCGTCCGGGGCCAGGGGAGTGGCATGCGTCTCCACCACCGACCCCGCGCCCTCGCCCTCGACGATGTGCATGACGACCGTACGGGGCTCGGGCGCCGTGAACCGCGCCCGCACCGGCACCACCAGCCGCCCGGCCACCTTGAAGGACACGTCGACCATGAACCCGTCGTCATCGACCGGGTCGGCCTCCCTGCCGTCCGCGGGCGTTCCGGTGACCGTCAGATCCACGAACGAGTACGGGTGAAACCACGCCCCGTGCCACGGGTCGAGCCGGTTGGCCACCACGTCCTCCGGCTCGCAGCGCCCCACCCCCTCGTACACCGCCTCCACGGCGTCCCGGACCCGGGGCCGGACCGGAACGTACGGCCGCTCCGAAGGAGCCTCGCCGCCCACCGTGTCGAGCCGCACCCAGAGCAGAACCCCGTCGTCGAAGGCCGGAAAGGGCTCCCACCCGGCGAACGGCCCGCCGTCCAGGGCCAGTCCGTGCCAGTGGCAGACCAACGTGCCGCAGCGGACCGGACTTTCGCGCAGCGGCGCCCCGAGGTGCGGGCAGACCCCCGGACCGGCCCGGAGCCTCCCCTCCGCGTCCCGCCAGGCGACCACCTCGGTCGAGCCGACCGTCACCCCCAGGGTCCGCCCGGGAGGAAGGCCGCGCGAGGCGCCGATGACGTACCAGTTGCCCGACGGCCGCGCCTGCGCCCGCTTGAGGGCCTCCGCGATGAGCCCCGGCTTAGCCTCCCGCCAGGTGGGCGCCTGCCGCTCCCACGGGACGGGCGCGCGCCGCAGCCGCAGCGGAACCCGGCCGGGCCGTCCTGCCGCCGGGCTCATACCGCCTCCTCCCGGACGGGGACAGCGGCGTCGGCCGTACGTCTCCGGACCGGCCCGGTGACGTACGCCCCCGCCCCGGCCGCGCCCCGGCGCCGCCTCACCCCGCGTACGGCGACCGCCCGCACCAGCCCGTCCAGCGCCACCACCGCCCGCCGTCTGCGCGGGACGACCGCCCGGCGGTGCAGGACCGCGTACCCGTCGGCCTCGATCGCGTCCAGGATGCCGCTGTACAGCACGAACGCCGTACGGATGCACGGCCGCGACACCGGGGCGAGCATCGCGATCCCGGGCAGCGCGTCCCGGTACACGGCCCGGTTGTGGGACGCGGCGGCCCGCAGGACATCGGTGATCCGCCCGTCCCGCGCCCCCGTCCTCCGGCTCCACTCGAAGCGCTCCCGGTCCACCCCGTACGCCGCCAGCAGCTCGGCCGGCAGATAGAGCCGGCCCCGGTCCAGGTCCTCGCCCACGTCCCGCAGGAAGTTGGTCAGCTGGAAGGCGACACCGAGCGCCGCCGCGTGCGGAGCGGCCTCCTCACGCGGCCCCGCCGTCCCGAGCACCGGCAGCATCTGGAGCCCGATCACCGCCGCCGAGCCGTGCATGTACCGGCCGAGCTCCTCGTACGAGGCATAGCCGCCGACCGTCAGATCGCTCCGCATGGAGGCCAGGAAGTCGGTGAAGTGCCGGTGGTCGATGCCGTACCGCCGTACGGTGTCGGAGAGCGCCCGGATCACCGGCTCGGTGGCCCGGTCCCGCCGCAGCCCCTCCTCCAGCTGGGCCTCCAGCGCGAGCAGCGCGCGGGCGCGCTCCCCGGCGGTGGCCGTGCTGTCGAGATCGTCCACGATGTCGTCGGCCCAGCGGGCGAAGCCGTACAGCGCGTGGACGGCCGGGCGCCGGTCCACGGGAAGCAGCCGCGTCGCCAGGAAGTACGTCTTGCCGTGGCGCGCGTTGAGCGTGCGGCAACGGGCGTACGCCGCACGGAGGGCGGGATCGTGGATGCCTGCGGCGTCGAGTTCACGGACGGTCATACGAAGGCGCCTCTCCGGACGGTCGGGCAACGGGGCGGGGGCCGGTGATCCGCTGAGCCGCCAGCTTCCCGGAGATCAGGACGGTCGGCACGCCGACACCGGGCGTGGTGCCGCATCCGGCGAGGACGGCGTTGACCGTGCCCCGCACCAGGTTGCGCGGCCGGAACGGACCGGTCTGGGGGAAGGTGTGGGCCACGGAGAACGGGGTGCCCGCCGCATGCCCCTGGGCGGTCCAGTCGACCGGGGTGACCAGCCCTTCTTCCTCGATCGCCGCACCGAGGCCGGGCATCTCGCGGCGCTCCAGCTCGGCCAGCAGCTCGTCCCGGTAGCGGGGGCCCAGCTCCCTCCATTCCCTTACGCCCGGCCCGACTTCGGTGTTGGGGCAGGGCGCCAGCACATAGTGGAGGTGCTTGCCGGGCGGGGCGAGGGCGGGGTCGGTCGCGGTGGGCCGGGTGATGAGGAGGGACGGGTCGGACATCAGCGTCCCGGTGCGGGTGAGTTCACGGAAGGTGCCCTTCCAGGCCGCGCCGAACGAGATGGTGTGGTGCGCCAGATCCGGCCACGTACGGTCCGTGCCCGCGTGCAGGATCACCGCGGAGGGGGAGTGGCGGAGGCGGAGCGGCCGGTGGGGGCCGCGGCCCAGCAGCCGGTAGGCGACGGGGAGGTCGGGGGTGAGCACCACCGCGTCGCAGGGGATGCGCTCCTGGTCCGTGACGACGGCGGTGACCCGGTCGCCCGAACGCTCCAGCCGGGTCACGCTCTGCCCGTAGCGGAAGGCGGCGCCCGCCTCGGCCGCCGAGTCCGCCAGAGCCCGGGGCAGCGCGTGCATTCCGCCCTTGGGGAAGTACACCCCGGCGATCGTGTCCATGTAGGCGATGACGGCGTACGCGGCGAGCGCCCGGGCCGGCGGGACGCCCGCGTACAGCGCCTGGAAGGAGAAGACCCGGCGCAACCGCTCGTCCGAGACGAAGCGCCCGATCCGCGCGTCGAGCCGGCCGAAACCGCCGAGGGCGGCGAGCCGGACGAGGTCGGGGTGGGCGAGCTGGAGCGGCGAGTCGAAGTTGGCGTCGATGAAACGGCGCATCTGCACCCGGTACAGGCGCTCCAGCCAGCGCCGCAGCCGCCGGTAGCCGACCGCCTGCCGGGCCCCCGCGAACCGCTCGACCGCCGCCTCCATCGCGGCCCCGTCGGTGTGCACGTCGAGCTGGGAGCCGTCCGCGAACCGGGCCCGGTAGGCGGGGTCCAGCCGGATCAGCTCCAGCCGGTCGGCCAGCCGGTCCCCGACCGCCGCGAACGCCTCGTCCACCAGGTCCGGCATGGTCAGCACGGTCGGCCCGGTGTCGATGCGGAAGCCGCCCGACTCCAGCAGCCCGGCCCGGCCGCCCGGCCCGGGGTCACGCTCGACCACGGTGACCCGGCGGCCCGCGCCGAGGAGGTGGAGCGTCGCGGCCAGCCCCGCCAGACCGGCGCCGACCACCACCACATGGTCGACGTGCCCCTTGACCGTGATCACCTGGTGCTTCCTCCTTCGGTCGCGGTCAGTACCCGGGCATCCGCCGTCCGGCTGTCGTGCCCGCGCGTTCCGTGCGTCGTATCCGTACCCGTATCGGCGTCCGAGGTTCCGGCGTCGGCGGCACGGCCGGACCGGTCCCCGGAGACCGTGCGCAGCAGTCCGAGCAACTGCCGCCCGCCGTGCGCCTCCACGTCGACGGCCTCACCCAGACGGCGTACGGCGTCGTCACGCAGGCGCTCCGCCTCCCGTTCCACATGGGCGTGTGCCCCGGTTGCCTCGAAGACACCGCGTACGGCCGCGAGATCACCCTCCGTGAGGTCCGGGTTCCCGACGGCACGGCCGAGGACGGCCAGCGCCCCTTCGTCGCCCGCGGCCTCGGCCCGCGTACGGGCCACGGCGAGGAGATAGGTCGGCTTGCCCTCGCGGATGTCGTCCCCGGACGGCTTCCCGGTCCGCGCCGGGTCGCCGAAGACCCCCAGCAGATCGTCCCGGAGCTGGAAGGCGATGCCCGCGGACCGCCCGGCCGAGCACAGCGCGGCCGTGGTGCGCTCGTCGGCACCGGCCAGGGCCGCCCCGATCGCCAGGGGCCGTTCCACGGAGTACAGGGCGCTCTTGAGGCAGGCGGTCCGTATCGCCCGCACCGCCGACGAGCCCCCGGTGGCCTGGCCGTGCAGGTCCAGATACTGCCCGGCGACCATCTCGGTCCGCATCGCCCGCCAGAGCGCCCCGACCCGCCGCCGTACGGCGGCGGGCAGCGCGGTCTCCGCCACGGTGTCGTCGGCCCAGACCAGCGCGAGATCCCCGGCCAGCACGGCGGCCGACGTACCGAACGCGGCCCCCCGCTCCGAGTCCGGCGACAGGCCCGCCCGCCCGGCGAGCCCGATGTGCACGGCGGGCCGCCCCCGGCGCAGCCGCGACCGGTCCATCACGTCGTCGTGGATCAGCGCACAGGTCTGGATGAGCTCCAGCGCGACCCCCAGCCGCAGCGCGGCGGCGGTCGACACCGAGTCCGCCGCACCGCAGGCCCGCATCCCCCACCACAGCAGCCGGGGACGCATCCGCTTGCCCCCCTCCAGCGTGAAACCGGCGACCCGCCCCGCCAGATCCCCGGAGAACGAGGCGTCGATCTCCGCCGCCTGGGCGACCCGCTCCGCCAGGACCGCCCGTGCGGTACGCAGGACGGCGCCGACCACGTCCGCGTCGACGGCACGGGCCCCGGCGCCGGGCCCGGTGCCGGAGGGGCCGGGGCCCACCGGGAGCGGGCAGGCTGCGAAGGAGTGCTCCGCGGCCTCGGTACGGCCCATCTCACGTCCTTCCGGTCAGGGAGATGCGAACGGTTCGTCACTCCTTCCGGACTCGTACCCCGTTCGGATGCGAGGCGGCAGAAGGGGGAGCGGTGCTCCGAGATGATCACGGCAGCCGCGTGCTCCCGGCGCAGAAACACCTGGAGAGGCGCCCCGGGGAGTGTCACCCCGCCCGTTCGGCCTACGACAGCGGTGGCGGCGGGGAGGCGGGGAGGCGGGGAAAGGTACGGACCGGTCCAGCGGTCTAACTCCGCGATTCATGGGCACACGGCTCTCACCACACACCTAGGAAGGAAAGACTCCCCATGCTCGGTATAGCCGCTGCAGTTCTCTTCTTCATCGCCTTCCTGATCAACGCGGCGGACATCTCGACGAACGATGTGTTCGCCTCGACGAACGTCATGCTCATCGGCCTGACGCTGCTCGCCCTGCATGTGGCAGGGATCGGTTCCGGACTGCGTACGGGCGCGTCGCGCAGGCGCTGACGTACGTCACCGGCACCCCCGCGGGCCGGGGCCGTACGTACATCCGTACATCCGGCGCGGATGTACGTACGGCCCCGGCCGCATGCGGTCACTCCGCGTGAACCCACAAATGGCGCCCCGGACGGAACGAGCGGAGCCTTGACGGGTGGCATGCCCCACGATTCACGCGTCCGACGCGTGCAGGAGGTCCCCATGTCCGCCGCCGTCCCCACGCTGACCACGCCCCGGGGGCCGGGTGTCCGCACCCTGCCCGGTGTCTACGCGCCGCAGCACGACACGCACCTGCTGCTGAGGGCCCTGGCCCGCGAGACCGTCCGCCCCGGCTCCGACGTGATCGACCTCGGCACCGGCAGCGGCCTCCTCGCGGTGGCCGCCGCCCGCCGGGGTGCGCGCGTGACCGCCGTCGACGTCGCCCGGCGGGCCGTGCTCACCGCCCGCGTGAACGCGCTCCTCGCCCGGCAGCGGGTCACCGTGCACCGCGGCGACCTGACGGACCCGGTACCGGGACGGACGTACGACCTGGTGCTCAGCAACCCGCCCTACGTCCCCTCGCCGCTGGGCCCGCCACCCCGGCGCGGGAACGCCCGGGCCTGGGACGCGGGCCACGACGGGCGGGCGGTGGTCGACCGCATCTGCGACGCGGCCCCGTACCTCCTGCGCAGGGGAGGCGCCCTGCTCATGGTCCACTCCGACCTCACCGGTACGGAGGCGACCCTGCGGCGGCTGTCCCGGGGCGGGCTGCGGGCCGAGGTGAGCGACACGGCGAACGTGCCGTTCGGGCCCGTCCTGCTCTCCCGGCTCTCCTGGCTGCGCGGCCGGGGCCTCCTGGACGACCGTACCGACGAGGAGAAGCTGGTGATCATCCGTGCCCAGCAGCCCTGACCGGCCCGACCGCGCGACCCGCCCCACCCGCCTCACCCTCGGGGCCGAGGGGCCGCTCCTGGTGGCGGGGCCGGTCGAGGTGGTCGGTGACGACGGCACCCTCTACACCTCGCGCCGGTTCACCGCGGCCATCTGCACCTGCCGCAGGACCCGCACGTACCCGTGGTGCGACACCAGCCACCGCCGCCGCGTGAAGCGGGAACGGGACCCCGCGGCGGACGAGACCGACCTGACCGGCAAGGCCGATGAGACCGATCAGGCCGACCGGAGCGAGGGAGGAGCCGCCTGATGCCCGGCCACCGTGAACCGAGGCGGCGGAGCCCCCCGCTGCCCGCCCCGCGCGGCCCGCTGTCCGGCGAGGCCATCGACGCCCTGCGCGGAGCCCCGGACCACCGGGCCCACGCGGTCGGTGACGCGGACCCCTTCGGCGACGACCTCCAGCTCGCCCTCTACGTCCTGTACGAGCTCCACTACCAGGGCTTCGCGGGCGTGGACGAGGAGCACGAGTGGAACCCAGCCCTGCTGGGGCTGCGCCGCGCCCTGGAAGAACCCTTCCTCGCCGCGCTCCGCGCGGGCGCCCGAACCGACGGCGTGGTGGACACCGCCCTGGCCGGTCTGCTGGTCGAGCCCGTCGGCGACGACGGCCATGGCGTCAGCCACTTCCTGCACGACGACGGCGAGCTGTGGCAGCTGCGCGAGTACGCCGCCCTGCGCTCGCTCTACCACCTCAAGGAGGCCGATCCGCACGCCTGGGTGATCCCCCGGCTGTACGGGCGTGCCAAGGCCGCGATGGTGGCCGTCGAGTTCGACGAGTTCGGCGCCGGGCGGGAGGCCGACATCCACGCCCGCCTGTACGCCGACCTGATGACGGACCTGTCCCTGGAGACGGCGTACGGGCACTACCTCGACGCCGCGCCCGCCGATGCGCTCGCCACCGTCAACCTGATGTCCCTGTTCGGGCTGCACCGTTCCCTCAGGGGCGCTCTCGTCGGCCACTTCGCCGCCGTCGAGGTCACCTCGTCACCCGGCTCGCGCCGCCTCGCCGCCGCGCTGAAGCGGGTCGGCGCGGGACCGGCCGCCCAGCGGTTCTACGACGAGCACGTGGAAGCCGACGCCGTGCACGAACAGGTCGTCCGCCGTGACGTCATCGGCGGACTGCTCGCCGACGAACCGCACCTGGAGCCCGACATCGCCTTCGGCATCGAGGCCACCGGGTTCCTGGAGGACCGCCTCGCCGCCCGGCTGCTCACTGCCTGGCGCGGCAACTCCACAGCTCTGCGCGGCCCGCTGGACTGAGCGGCGGCGAGGCGACGGCCTCCACCGGGGAAGTCACCGTACGTGACCGCACGAGATGCGCTCCGGCCGGACTCCGGTGACGCTGGGGCTCCGGTCGCGCACGCAACGCCTGTTGCCGACGGAGGAACCACGACGGAGGACATCCCCATGAACCTGCCCGACACCCCCCTGGAACGAGCCCGCCGCACCCGCGAACGCGCCGAGGAGCTGGGCCGCGCCGCCGACCGCGCGACCGACCCCGAACACCGGCAGCGGCTGCGCGAGAAGGCCCGGCGCCTGCTCGGCGAGGAGCTGGAGGGGCAGGACGGAAGGTGAGGGGCGGGGGCCGGGAGGGGGAAACAGGGCGGCTGAACGTCAGGAGGGAAGCCCCACGGCCGGTGCCACCAAGGCGCCCTCCACACCGTGGCGTTCCAGCGCCTCGGCGACGAAGCAGCTCTCCTTCATCTCCTCCACGAAGGCCGCCAGCACCTCCTGGGCCGCCGTACCCCGGGCGTCCGGGATGCCCATGGCCTGCTGGATCACCATGAAACGCCCCGGCAGCATCCGTACCCCGGGCGCGCGCCGGGCCTCGGCCTCCAGCAACTGCCTGATCCCGGCGGCCACTTCCACCTCGCCGCTCCGCACGGCGGCGAGCGCGGCGGAGGCGCCCCGCAGCCGTACGATCCCGGCGTGCTCGATGGCGCGGGTCAGGAACAGGTCGTAGGCGCTGCCCGAACCGACCGAGATACGGGTCCCCTCGCGGTCGACCTCCTCGTTCCCGGTGAGCGCGGACGATTCGGGCACCAGGTAGCTGCCCTCGATCAGCACGTACGGAGCGGTGAACAGCAGCCCCTCGCTCCGCGCCGGGTCGACGGCGAAGAACCCGAGGTCCGCCTTCTCCGCCCGCACCGCTTCCACCGCGGCGGCCGCCTTCTCGAACACCACGAGCTCGACCGGCACCCCGAGCCGCCGCCCGAACGCGTGGGCGAGGTCGACCGACACCCCGAACGGCTCGCCGCCCGCCGGGTCCCGGCCGGCCAGGATCGGATTGCCGAGATTGATGGAGGCGCGCAGCGTGCCGTGGGGCGCGAACGCGGGAACGAGGGCCGGGGCTATCTCCTGTCGGGTCATGCGCGTGAGTCTACGAGCCCGGTGCGCGGCATGATCAGGAGCGTCGGACACCCCCTGGGGCCGGTGAGGCATGGACGTACGGAATCCGCTGCGACACTCCGACGGGCCGGTGACCCGTGACCGGATCGCGGCCGAGCCGGCCGCGTCCGGGCCTCGGTCGGGCCTCGGCCGGGACGCCCGCCGTCAGGACAGCCGCACCCTGACGGTCTGCGTCGCCCCGCGCGTACCGGAGAGATCGCCGAACACCAGGCGCAGCGACGCTCCCGTGGTCGCGGACGTCACGGTCGACGGCTTCGAGACGACGGAGGCGACGGCCCTGTTCCAGGTGACGGTCAGGCTCGTCCGGGCCCGCATGGGGTCGCTGACGCAGACGGTGGCCGTGCCGTCGGTGTGCTCGGTGACCATCACGGAGCAGGGGGCGTCCGCCACCAGGGGCCCCACGGTCCCGCCGAACCAGAAGTTGACGGCGGTCAGCCCCAGCGAGGGCACCGACACGCCTTGCTGGTCATCGGTGTTGGCGAGCACCCGCAGCCAGCCGGTGTCGGCGGCGCGGGCGGAGGTCCGCTGCTCGGAGGCGCCGGGCAGCAGCTGATAGGCGTACGAGGCGTCCGCCGGGTTCTGGCCGTGGTCGACCCAGAGCGTGAGATAGGCGCGGGTCAGCGTCTCCGTGGAGCCGCCGGTGTTGATGTCGCGCCACCGCCCGGACCGGTTCTCACGCAGCGCCCTCACGGTCGCCCCGCCCGGGAAGACGTAACCGCCGTGCCCGCCGAGATGGGCCCAGGAGGCGCCGGTCAGGGTCGCCGACCACGGGCGGGTGACGGGTTTCACCGAGCCGTCGACGGTGAAGGGGGCGTTGCCGACCGGGCCCAGGTTCCGGTTGTCCACCGTGGTCTCCACCGCCGTACCGTCCTGGCAGCGGATGCCCGCGCCCAGGCAGACCACGGTGTCGTCCAGGAAGAACCACGACTTCTTCGCCAGCAGCGTGCTGGACAGCCCCTTCAGGTACTGCCCCACCGCCGCCCGCTTCTTGTCGGTGACCCCGCCCACCCAGTTCACATCGGGCATCGCCGCGCCCCAGTCGCCGCCCGCCCCGTTCGCCAGCACCTTGCGCGACGCGGTGGTCCCGGGAAGCCGGTAGGGGTCGACGGTGGGCCAGAAGGCATCGCTGTACTGGCCGTTGGCGAAGGTGTCGCCCCACCAGTAGAGCATCCCCGACCCGGTGTGCCAGCCGCGCAGGTTCTCGCCGTTGCCGGTCTCGTAGTACGTGATCCGCTTGTCGGCCATGGAGAGGGCGGCGGCCCAGCCGGGGCGGCGGTGGGTGGCGCGCGCCATGTCGGGAAAGAGGCGGTGGCCCTCCGGCTCGGGGAGCGGGGCGGCCGAGGTGTCGTCCAGGACGGACTTGAGGCGGGCCAGGCCGGTGAGGCTGAGCGAGGGGTTGCCCAGCGGCGGGCTGTAGTAGTCGCGCTGGGCCCAGCCCTTGACGAGCGAGCGCCACCGGGCGTTCTCGGCGGCCGACGCGCCCCGCCCGAGCAGCACGATCGAGGCGAGGATCGGATGGCCGCGCCGGTGGTCGTCGACCTCGCCCCGGCTGATCGCGCGGCCCGCGACGGAATCCATCACGAGCCCGTTGTAGAGGAAGGGCGCCCAGGCGTTCTCCACCGCGTCGAACACCACCTGCCGCTTCGGGTCGGTCACCTCCCACGCCGTCCCCTTGAGCAGCGCGAACAGCAGTCCGAGCCCGCCGAGCATCACCGATCCGTAGCTGCCGGTGTAGGGGACGGTGGTGTGCTGGATGAACGAGCCGTCGGCGTAGAGGCCGTCGCCCTTGGTGACCAGCGGGAAGACGGGGGAGAGGGCGTCCCGGGCCAGCGCGATCTTGGCGGCCGTACCGCCGACGACCCCGCGCAGGGCGAGCACCCGGCACAGGTCGACCCGGTTCGCCCCCGTGCTCGTACCGGTGTACGAGGCCACGGCGGAGTCCGGTACGAAGTGGTCGACGGCGGCGCAGTACCGCCCGAGCTGCGCCGGGGTGAGGGCGTCGTACATCAGCACGCAGACGTCCAGCAGGGCCTGGGGTGCGCCGATCTGCCAGCTGTACCAGTTCCCGTACCGCGCCTGACCGGCCTTGTAGACCTGGGAGTTGAGGTGTTCGAGGCCGGTGACGATCGCGGTGCGCAGCACGGAGTCGCCCGTCAGTCCGGTGCCCTGCTGCCGGTAAGCCTGCGCCATCGTGTTGAGGCGGATGAAGCTCTCGGCCATCCTCGCGGAGAAACCGTACGACTCGGGGTCGGTGTCCGGGTCGGGGTCCTTGTACACGGCGTCCGGCCACAGCGACCCGTCCGCCGGGGCCATGGTGTCCCGCCATCCCCGGGCCTGGGTACCCAGCGCGGCCAGCCGCCCCTTGAAGGGTTCGGCGGTCGGACTGAACCCTTCCCCGAGGATCAGGGCGCTCCAGGTGGTGCGCAGCGCGGCGTACGGATCAGCGGAGGCGGCGGCCCCGGCGGCGCGGGGTGCGGCCAGGACGAGCGCGCTGCCGCCCGCGGCGGCGGTCAGCACGGCGGAGGTGGCGAGGAACGTACGGCGGGACCAGGCAGATGTCATGGGGAGCTCCGGGTCGGGTGTCTCGTTTCCGGCGGAACCGGTGCGCCGGGGGTGATGCGCCGGGCGCTGACCAGATCCCTGGACCGACTGTTCTGAGCGGGCAGGCACTTTCTAACAGCCGTCCGGTAATCCGCTCAATAACTTTGGCCGAATTGATCGTGTTGATCGCTTCAGTGGGGGTGTAGGCGCCAACCCGGCCGACCCGGCCCGTACCTTCGCCGCGCAGGCAGAACCGCCGGTGGGATCGTTTCGAGCGGATGTGATCGATATGGTTGAGGGGTGCCGTACGGAGGTGTCACGGGCCCCTGTCCCCGCCTCCGGCCCCACGGCCACAGCCGTCTCCGAGACCAGGGGGAACCATGCGACTCCACGTCGACCAGCGCCACGAGCGGGTGCTCCAGCTCGTCCGCGAACGGGGCAGCCTCCGCGTCGCCGAACTCGCCGAGGAGCTCGGCATGTCCGCGGTCACCCTGCGCCGGGACGTCGAGGCGCTCGCCGCCCAGGGGCTGGTGCAGCGGATGCACGGGGCCGTGGTCTGGCCCTCCGGTTCGCCCGGCCCCGCCCCCGCCCCCGCCGCGCCCTCCGCCGAGGGCCTGGTGGTGGGCATGGTCGTCCCGACCACCGAGTACTACTACGCGGACGTCGTGCGCGGCGCCCGGGAGACGGTGGAGGCCGCCGGTGCCCGGCTGACCATCGGGCTCTCCCACTACCTCCCCGACGAGGACGCCGCCCAGGCCCGCCGCCTGCTCTCCACCGGCGCCGACGGCCTTCTCCTGACGCCGAGCTGGGAGCGCGGCCGGCCGGAGCCGGGGGAGGGGCTGTGGGTGGCCGAACAGGAGACCCCGGTCGTCCTGGTGGAGCGCTGGGGCCCCCTCGGCCACCCGGTGGCGGGCCTGGACCGGGTCCGCTCCGACCATGCGCACGGGGCCGCCGAGGCGGTGGCGCACCTCGCCGGGCTCGGCCACCGGTCCATCGCCCTCGCCGTCCAGGAGAGCCCCACCGCCCCCCGGCTCAGGGCCGGTTACACGGCGGCCGTCGAGGCCCTGGGGCTGAGCCCCGTCGCCCCGTCGCCCCTTCAGGACGCCCCGTCGCGCTCCGAGACCGACCGTTTCGAGCGGACGCTGGAGTACCTGTGCGAGGGCGTGGCGAGCGGCGACGTCACCGCCGCGATCGTGCACAGCGACGCGGACGCCATCGTGCTCATCCCGCGCCTCCAGGCCCGGGGCGTCCGGGTGCCGGAGGACCTCGCGGTGATCGCGTACGACGACGAGGTGGCGGGCCTGGCCGATCTGCCGCTCACCGCCGTGGCACCGGACAAGCACGCGGTCGGCGCGGCGGCGGCGAAGCTCCTGCTCTCCCGGCTGGGCGCGCCCGGCGAGGGGTCCGCCGCCCGCCGCCACCTCGACATCCTGCCCACGCTGAGGGTGAGGGTCTCATGCGGAGCCGCCGCTGCCCGCCCCTGACGCGATGCGCCCCTCGGGGACGCTGCTTCAAGGCCAACAGGCCCTGCGGACAAGGGTTTTCGCGCGCTCCGACGCACCGAGACCCCGGCCCTCCCGGCCATCGCGCGATGATCGATTCGATTGAATTGGTCATTTGCTCTTGACGGTGATCGGTTCTGCGCAAAATGATGTGTGCCGTTCGCCTCATCTCCCGCAGCCCGAGGTCCCGTAGGAGCCGGCCATGCCCTGTACGAACCGCACCACCCGCCTCGCCCTCGCCGCGTCCGCCGCCTCACTGGCCCTGCTCGCCACCGCCTGCGGCGGCGGCTCGGGCCCGGACGCGTCGGGCCCCGGCGACGGCAAGCCCGTCACGCTCACGTTCTGGTCGGCCACCGCGGGCGCCAAGGAGACGGCCGAGGCGTTCAACGAGACGCAGTCCGGCATCAAGGTGAAGTTCTCGCTCGTCCCGGCGGGCCCCGAGGGCGTCACCAAGCTCTCGAACGCGGTCAAGGGCGGCAACGCCCCCGACATCGCCACCATGGACTACTCCGCCCTCCCCGAGTACGCCAGCGAGGGCAACCTCGAGAACCTCACCGCGAGCTCCGGCGACCTGGTGAAGAAGGAGTTCCCCGAGGCGGTGCAGTCCCTCGTCAACCTCGGCGGCTCCACCTGGGCGGTCCCCTTCGACGTGACCCCCATCCAGCTCTACTACCGCAAGGACCTCTTCAAGAAGTACGGCGTCGAGGTGCCCACCACCTGGGCCGAGTACCGCAAGGCCGCCGAGAAGATCCAGCAGGGCGACCCGGACCTCACCATCACCAACTTCGGCGGCGGCGACCCCGCCCTCCTGTCCGGCCTCGCCTGGCAGGCCGGCGCCCAGTGGTACGGCACCGAGGGCGACGCCTGGAAGGTGAACATCGACGACCCCGACTCCCGGAAGGTCGCCGCCTACTGGGACGGCCTCCTCAAGGACGGCCTCGCCTCCGAGACCCCGCTCTGGGGCGAGGGCGAGACCAAGGAACGCGCCACCGGCAAGGTCGCCACCATCATCGGCGCCGCCTGGAGCGCGGGGAACTTCCCCGTCAGCTACCCCGACAGCAAGGGCAAGTGGGGCATAGCCCCGCTACCCACCTGGGACGGCACACCGAGCACCGGCATGTACGGCGGCACCTCCTACATCGTCCCCAAGGGCAGCAAGCACACCGAAGCGGCGGCCCGGTTCATCAAGTGGGTCACCACCGACCCCGAGGCCATGACCGCCCGCCTCAGCTCCCTCAAGACCCCCAGCAGCGCCCTGCCCGCCAACGAGGGCATGCGCTCCGCCGCGGCCAAGGAGTTCGACGGCTCCTACTTCGGCGGCCAGGACGTCTACCAGCTCGCAGGCGAGGCCGCCGCCACCATCGTGCCCGGCTGGACCTGGGGCCCGGTCCAGCAGCAGGTCACCTCGGCGCAGATGGCGGCCGGGGGAGACCACACCAAGATGCTGAGCGCCGGACAGGCGAGGGGCGAGAAGGCGGTAACCGACCGCGGCCTGAAGCTCGCCCAGTAGCCCGGCGCCCGCCTGCCGGACGCCCGCCCGGCGCCCAAGACCCGGCGCCCGTACGGCGCTCGCCTGCCCGGCGCCTACCCGCCCGCCGCCTGGCATCCGTCCTGCGCCTACCCGCCCGGCACCCGGCATCCGTCCGTGCGCCTGCCCGGCACTCACCCGGCGGCGGGCGCGCGACAGGGGCCCGCAGACGCCCGCCCCCTCACCGCCCGCCCCCTCACCGCCCCACCCCGGGCGCCCGCCTCTCCCCTCCCGTCCAACCTGCCGAAGGAGCACCAGGTGGCAGCCCCCCTCACCCGGCCGGCCAAGACCCCTCCACCCCCGGCCGACGGCCCCGCCGGAGCGGAAGGCCCCCGCACCCCCGGGGGCCCGGGCGCCCGGCGCGGACAGCGCCGGGCCGTGGCCCTGTTCATGGTGCCGTTCTTCGCCCTCTTCACCGCCGTCACCGTCCTGCCGATGCTCTACGCGGCCTGGATGAGCCTCTTCCGCGAGGAGTCTTCCGGCCTCGGATTCGGCGGCACCGAGCGGGTCTTCGCCGGGTTCGGCAACTTCGCCGAAGCCCTCGGCGACGAGGCGTTCCTCCGCTCGTTCGGAAACATCGCCCTCTACTGCGTGCTCTACATCCCCGCCATGGTCGGCGGCGCGCTCATCCTCGCCCTGCTCGTCGACTCGACCATGGCCCGGGCCCGCCGCTTCTTCCAGATCGCCTACTTCCTGCCGCACGCGGTGCCGGGGCTGATCGCCTCGCTCATCTGGCTCTACCTCTACACCCCGGGGCTCAGCCCGATCACCGAAGTGCTCGACACACTCGGCGCGAACTGGAACTTCTTCGGCCAGGACGAGGCGATCTACTCCGTCGTCAACATCTCCGCCTGGCAGTGGACCGGCTACAACATGATCATCTTCTACGCGGGGCTCCAGGCGGTCCCGCGCGAGGTCCTGGAGGCCGCGACCGTCGACGGCTCCGGCGCCCTGCGCACCGCGTTCCAGATCAAGGTCCCCATGATCCGGCCCACGGTCGTCCTCACCCTCCTCTTCACCTGCGTCGGCGCCATCCAGCTCTTCGACGCCCCCAAACTCGTCCAGCTCCGCGCCAACACCATGGGCGAGGACTGGTCGCCGACCATGTTCATCTACACCGCGGCCTTCAAGGGCCACGACTACGGCCTGGCCGCCGCGAGCTCCCTGCTGCTCGCCCTCGTCGCCGGCCTGCTGTCCTTCGTCGTCACCAAGCTCGGCAACCGGTGGAAGGCATCATGAGCACCCAGACAGCCACCCCCGACGCACCACCGGCCCCCACGCCACGCCCCGGCACCGGACGCCGCCCCTCGCCCCCGCCCGCCCGGCGCACCCGGGGCCTCACCTCACGGGTCATGGTCAACGGCGTACTCGCCGTCGTCGCCGTCTACACCCTCATGCCGCTGACCTGGCTGCTCATCGCCGCCACCAAGAACTACCGCGACCTCTTCGCGACCAACCCCTTCAGCCTCGGCGACTTCCACCTCCTGTCCAACCTCGACGCCCTCTTCGCGTACAACGACGGGCTGTACGGCCGCTGGCTGCTCAACAGCCTCCTCTACACGCTCGTCGCGGCCGTCCTCTCCACCCTGGTCTCCGTCGCCTGCGGCTACGCCTTCGACAAGTACGCCTTCCGGGGCAAGGAGAAGCTGTTCGGCGTCGTCCTCGTCGGCGTCCTCATCCCCTCCACCGTCGTCCAGCTGCCGCTGTACCTGATGGCCTCACGGCTCGGCCTCGTCGACACCTACTGGGCCGTCCTGATCCCCAGCCTCGTCAACCCGTTCGGCGTCTATCTGGCCCGGGTCTTCTCCGAGGGGTACGTGCCGGGCGAGGTCCTGGAAGCCGCCCGGGTCGACGGGGCTGGGGAGCTCCAGACCTTCACCAAGGTCGCCCTGCCGATGCTCGCACCCGGCTTCGTGACCATCTTCCTGTTCTCGTTCACCGCCAACTGGAACAACTTCTACGGTGCGTTGATGATGCTCAACGACGAGCGCCTCTACCCCGTCAACCTCGGCCTGTTCATGTGGAACCAGAACGTCTACCAGCAGCCCGAGCTGTACCCCCTGGTCATCATCGGCTCGCTGGTCGCCGTCGTCCCGCTGATCGTCGCCTTCCTCTGCCTCCAGCGCTTCTGGCGCTCGGGCCTCACCGCAGGAGCCGTCAAGTGAACCGCCCCGCCCACGCGTCCCGTCGCCCCCGTACCGTCCTGGCGATGAGCGGGGAGACCCGCGACGCGATCCTCCGCCCGGCGGCCCTGGACCGCCTCGCCCGGGTCGCGGAGGTGCAACCCGCCCTGCTCGTCACCGACTTCGGCGCCGACGACCCGGCCCAGCGCGCCGCACTGAGCGAGGCCGAGGCCCTCTTTACCGGCTGGGGCTGCCCGCCCCTGGACGCCTGCGCCCTGGAGGCCATGCCCCGCCTGCGGACCGTCGTGCACGCGGCGGGCTCCGTGAAGCACCACATCACCCAGGACGTCTGGGACCGGGGCATCACCGTCTCCACGGCCGCCACCGCCAACGCCCTCCCGGTCGCGGAGTACACGGTCGCGGCGATCCTCTTCGCCAACAAGAACGTCCTGGAGAGCGCCCGCCTCTACCGGGAGTCCCGCAGCCGGGTCAACCTGCTCACCGCCTTCCCGGCCATCGGCAACTACCGCCGCACGGTGGGGATCGTGGGTGCCTCCCGCATCGGCCGCAGGGTCGCGGAGCTGCTGCGCCCCTTCGACCTGCGCCTCCTGGTGCACGACCCGTACCTGGACGAGGAGAGCGCACAGGCCCTCGGCGCCGAGCGCACCGACCTGGACACCCTCGCCCGGCAGAGCGACGTCGTCACGATCCACGCCCCCGAACTCCCGCAGACCCGCCACCTGTTCGACGCCGGGCGGCTCGCCCTCATGCGGGACGGCGCGACGCTCATCAACACGGCACGCGGCTCACTGGTCGAGACCGACGCACTGGTCAAGGAACTGGTCACCGGCCGCATCGACGCCGTACTCGACCACACGGACCCCGAAGTGCTGCCCACCGACTCGCCGTTGTACGAACTGCCCAACGTCCTGCTCACCCCGCACATCGCCGGCTCCCAGGGCGGCGAGCTCCACCGCCTGGCCGACGCGGCGGTCGACGAGCTCGAACGGTACGCGCAGGGGCTGCCGTTCGCCCACGCGGTGGACCCCCGTACCCTCCACCAGCAGGCGTGACCCGTACCCGTATCCGTACCTCCGCACAGCTCCCCGGAAGGCCCGCCATGTCCCGTGCCCGCCGTGTGCTCGTCGTCGGCATCGACGGCGTACGCCTCGACACGCTCGGCCGTGTCCCCACCCCGCACCTCGACACGGTCGCCGACGCCGGATTCCTGGCCCCCGTCACGATCGACGAGACCACCCCCACCATGTCCGGCCCGTGCTGGGCCACGATCGCCACCGGCGTACGCGTCACCAAACACGCCGTGTGGTCCAACGACTTCAGCGGCCACCGCCTCGGCGTCTTCCCGGACTTCACCACCCGCCTGGCCCGCCAGGACGGCCGCCGCACCTATGTCGCGGCGGCCTGGGAACCCCTGGTCACCGTGGCCGACGGCGGTCCGATGTTCCGCCGCCCCACCCGCCTCACCCACCACGCCCCGGCCGCCGACACCCCGCAGGCGTGGGAGGACGCGGACGAGGCGACCGTGCGCGACGCCGTCGCCGTACTGACCGGCGAGGACCCCGAAGCCTCCTTCGTCTACCTCGGCGCCCCCGACGAGACCGCCCACCACCTCGGCTGCGGCACCGCGTACGAGCAGGCCATCGCTACGGCCGACCGCCGCCTCGGCCGTCTCCTGGCTGCCCTGCGCGCCCGCCCGGCGTACGACGGGGAGCTCTGGACCGTCCTCGTCGTCACCGACCACGGGCACCGGGACGAGGGCGGCCACGGCGGGGCGAGCGAGGCCGAACGCACGGCGTGGCTGGCCTGTTCGGGCCCGGACATCACACCGGGCGCCCGCCCCGTACGCCCGGTGCGCCACGAGGACGTCGCCGCCCAGGTGTACGCCGCGCTCGACCGGACCCCCGACTCCCACTGGACCCTCGACGGCACCGCCGTACAGACGCGGCCGCGGGCGGCCCTGAGTACGGTGCGGCACGTGTAGGCGCGGTGCCTTTCTTATGCCTTACGCCGCTTTCGCGGAGGGCCCGGACAGGACCGCCATCAGCCGGCTCACCGTCCGGGCCATCGCCTCCCGGCCCTGGGCGAGATACGCGCGGGGATCGACACCCCGCTCGTCCTGCGCGAGGCGCTCCCGTATCGCACCGGTCATCGCGATGTTCAGCGCGGTGCCGATGTTGACCTTGGTGATCCCCCCGGCCACGGCCCGTGCCAGCTCCTCGTCGGACGCGCCGGACGAACCGTGCAGCACCAGCGGCACCGGCACGGCCGTACGGAGCCGGGCCAGCAGCCCGTGGTCGATCCGGGCGTCCCGCGAGGTCATGGCGTGCGAGGTGCCCACCGCCACGGCCAGCGCGTCCACCCCGGTGGCGGCGACGAAGGCGAGCGCCTCCTCCGGGTCCGTACGGGCCCCGGGCGCATGGGCGTCCAGCGGGGCCTCCCCGTTCTTGCCGCCCACCTGACCGAGCTCGGCCTCCAGCCAGAGCCCGTTCCCGTGCGCCCATACGACGGCGGCGCGGGTGGCTACCAGGTTCTCGGCGTACGGCAGCCGGGCGGCGTCGAACATCGCCGAGCCGAACCCGCACTCCGCCGCCTGGTGCAGCAGCTCGGGGGAGTGGACGTGGTCGAGGTGGAGGCCGACGGGGACGGCGGCGGCCCGGGCCGTCTCCCGGGCGGCCCGGGCCAGGGGCCGCAGCCGACCGCCGTGGTACTTGACCGCGTTCTCGCTGATCTGGAGGATCACCGGCGCCCGTGCCGCCTCCGCTCCCTCGACGATCGCTTCCGCGTGTTCCAGGGTGATGACGTTGAACGCGGCGACCGCACCGCGCCGGGCTGCGGCTTCGGCGATCAGCTCGCCGGTGGCGGCGATGGGCATGGCAACTCCGGGGTGAGAGGCCGCCGGACGGGAGGTATGCCGTCGGGCGGTGGTCAAGGGCCTTTCAGCAGGCAGTCCCTGATGATGCGTCAGGGAGTGCCGAGGATGACCGAGCGCGTCAGATGGCGCGGCCGGTCCGGGTCGAGGCCGCGCGCGCCCGCGATGGCCAGGGCCAGCCGCTGCACCCGGACCAGCTCCGCCAGCGGGTCGAGGCCGCCAGCCACCCAGCGGGCCCCGGTCGCGTGGACCTCGTCGGAGAGGCCGGAGGGGGCGTCACCGAGCATCCAGGTGGCGGTGGAGTGGGTGGAGATGCTGATCGGGCCGTGCCGGTACTCCATCGCCGGATACGCCTCGCTCCAGGCGAGCGCCGCCTCCCGCATCTTCAGCGCCGCCTCGTTGGCCAGCCCCACGCTCCAGCCCCGCCCGAGGAAGGTGAACTGGCCGCACTCCACCAGCCCGGCCGGGAGCGGCTCGGCGAGTGCGACCTGCGCGTCCTCCACGACCGCGTCGGTGTGCAGGCCCAGGTGGGAGCGGAGCAGGGTCAGGGCCGAGGTCGCGAACCGGGTCTGCACGACGGACTTCTCATCGGCGAAGCCGAGGACCACCGCGTCGTCGGCCAGCGCCGCCATGGGGGTGTCGGGGTCCCCGATGACCACGGTCCGCCGTGTGGTGCCCCGGGCCCGCGTGAGCAGTTCGAGCACCTCGGTCGTGGTGCCGGAGCGGCTCAGCGCCACGATCCGGTCGTAGCGGCGGCCGACGGGGAACTCCGACGCGGCGAAGGCGTCGGTCTCGCCCTGACCGCTGCCCTCGCGGAGGGCGGCGTACGCCTGGGCCATGAAGTACGAGGTGCCGCAGCCGACGACGGCGATGCGCTCCCCGGCCGCCGGAAGCTGCCCCGCCGCCCCGGCCGCCAGGTCCGCCGCCCGCTGCCAGCAGTCGGGCTGGCTGGCCAGCTCCCGTGCCACATGCGTCATCCGAATCTCCCCATCCCACGCGCGCGATGCTCGAAGCTGCATATTAGGCGCGAGTTTCGAGCATTATCAAGCACGAGGCCATGCGCACTCCGTGCCGGGACGCAGACGCACTCGGCGCCGGGACGCAGAACGGCGAACGCCCCCGGACGGACCGGGGGGCGTGGCGGAAGGGGGAGAGACGGCCGGTTCAGCGCAGCGCCGGGGGCAGCCCCTCCCGGTGGACGATCCCCAGCCGCTGCGTGGCCCGGGTCAGCGCCACGTACAGATCGCTCGTCCCGTACCGGCCGGGCTCCACGACCAGCACATGGTCGAACTCCAGCCCCTTGGCCTGCCGCGGATCGAGCAGCACCACCGACCGGGTGAGATCGGGCTCGGCCCCCGCCACCACCCCCTCCAGCGCCCCGGCGACCTCCTCGTGCAGCTCACGCGGCGCGATCACCGCGAGCCGCCCCTCCCGCGGGGTCAGCTCCGCGACGGCCTCCGCCACCGCGCCCGCCAGATCCCCACCGGCGTCCCGCGTCCACGGTTCCTCACCGGTGGACCGCACCGAACCGGGCGCCACGAACGAGGGGTTCCGCTCCCGTACGACACGGGCGGCCAGCTCCATGATCTCGGCGGGCGTACGGTAGTTGACCCCGAGCGTCACATGCTCGAAGCGGTCACCGACGTACGGCTGGAGGATCTTCTCCCACGAACCCACACCCGCCTCCTCGGACGTCTGGGCCGGATCGCCGACCAGGGTCAGCGAACGGGTCGGCGACCGGCGCATCAGCAGCCGCCACGCCATGGGCGACAGCTCCTGCGCCTCGTCCACGATGATGTGGCCGAACGCCCAGGTCCGGTCGGCGGCGGCCCGCTCGGCGGCGCTGCGGTGGTCGATCTCCTCGTGCCGCTCCGCCATGCGCTCGGCGTCGATGATGTCGTGGGCGGCGAGCACCTCCGACTCCTCGTCCTCGAACTCGTACGTCTCCGAACCCCGCGACAGCTCCAACAGCCCCTGCGCGTAGGCGATCCGCTCCTGGCGCTCGGCCTCCGCCGCGACCCGCTCGGCACTGTCGTCGACCCCGAGCAGCTCGGCCGCCTCGTCGAGCAGCGGTACGTCGGCCGGGGTCCACGCCCCGTCACCGGGCGCCCGCCGCAGCGCGTCCGCGTCCGCCTCCGGTACGTACACGGGCTCGGCCAAATACCCGGCGAGGAACTCCTGCGGGGTGAGCACGGGCCACAGCGACTCGATGGCCTCGTGCACCTCCCCGCTCATCGCGACGGCCTTGCCGAGCTGCGCGATGTCGTCCGGACCGAGGAAGTTGGGCCCGCCGTACGGGTCGGCGCCGATGCGCTCGGTGAGCTGCGCGGTCAGCGCGTCGATGATCCGGAACGCGAAGTGCGGGCGGGCGAGGTTGTGCGGCAGCAGGGTGTCCCGGGCCGCCTGCCGGGCCTCGTAGGCGATCTCCCAGTCGACGACCAGCTCCCCGTCGTCGTGCGGGATGACCAACGGGGCCCCGGGCTCCGGCAGTTGCTGCCGATCGCGGACGGCGAGGGCGAGCGCATCCGCCATGTGCGCCCCGCCCTTCACGGCCGCCGCGCGGGGTGTGTCGGTGCCGGCGGCGTGGACACCCGGGAAGAGTTCGGCCTGGGTGGCGAGCAGGACCCCGGTCTCCCCGAGCGCGGGCAGCACCTCCGCGATGTAGCGGAGAAAGGCCGGGTTGGGCCCCACGATCAGCACCGCGCGCTTGGCCAGCACCTCGCGGTGCTCGTACAGCAGAAAGGCGGCCCGGTGCAGCGCGACCGCCGTCTTTCCCGTGCCGGGCCCGCCCTCGACGACGAGGACCCCGCGGTGCGGGGCGCGGATGATGCGGTCCTGCTCCGCCTGGATGGTCCGCACGATGTCGCCCATCCGGCCGGTGCGGGCCGAGTTCAGCGCGGCCAGCAGGACGGCGTCCCCGTTCGGGTCCTCGAAACCGGTCCGGTCCTCGTCCCCCAGATCCAGGATCTCGTCGTGCAGCTCGGTGACCGTACGCCCCTCGGTGCTGATGTGCCGACGCCGCCGCAGCCCCATCGGCACATGCCCGGTGGCGAGATAGAAGGGCCGGGCGACCGGCGCACGCCAGTCGATCAGAAGAGGCGTGCGCTCGGTGTCGTCCTCGCGGATACCGATACGGCCGATATGGTGCGCGGCGCCGCCGGAAAGGTCGATGCGCCCGAAACACAGCGACCCGTGCACCGCGTTCAGCGCGGCGAGCAGCCCCGAGCGTTCCGCGACCAGCACATCGCGCTCCAGCCGGGCCTGCAACCCGGTCCCGACCGGCGTCAGCGCCTCCTCGACGTCCTGGGCCGCCACTCCGCGGAGCTCGTCGACCCGCGCGTGGACACGGTCGACGAATTCCTGCTCTTTCTGCAATTCGACGGCTTCCCGGTTTGACAAAACGGCTCCCTGCCGGATATGGTTCTTTTTATGAGGCCCCCGTGCGGGGCCTTTCTTCATGAGCACATGAAGAATCCAATATACGCGAGAAAATGCCCGGCACACAATTGTGTGCCGGGCATTTTCTGTGGGTGGAAGGGGGGCGTCGCACAGTGCGGGAAGGGGACCGCGCGGTGCCGGAGGACGGGGTGTGCGCCCGTCCAGGTGTATTGCCTCTGGCATGTGCGTGTCCGCCCTGCCGTCGCGCGCCTCGTGCGTAACGGTTGGGGCTCCGCACGATCCGTTACGCAGTTGCTGAGAAGGAGCACCCATGCTTCGTCGTATCGCCATCACCCTCGCGGCCGCCGCCACCGCCGGTCTCGTGGCGGCCACGCCCGCCGTCGCCGACGGCGGCTGGGAGGCCGGAAAGGCCGGCGCGGGCTACCAGGCGATCGAAGCCCACCGCGGCCACGCCGAGTACACCAACCTCGGTGGCCCGTACGGGATCACCTACGCCGAGGAGAGCCGCCACGACTTCGCGGCCGAGCGCGGCTACCTCTACGCCGAGTACCTGCACGGCCACTGATCCACCGGCTCCAGCTGTGCGCAGGGCCCGCCCCCGAGGGGGCGGGCCCTGTTCTCTGTTCACCGGCCCCGCCGACGGCTCAGAATCCGCCGAGGTCCGAACTCAGCCAGCGCTGGGGCCGCATGTGGATGACCACCTGCTCGCCGTGTTCCTTCCAGGCGAAGTCGACATAGGCGTCGACCTTCTCCGCGGGCAGATAGCGGGCCGAGATCTCCACCAACTGCTCACGGGTGGCGGGGAGCGTCGAGACGACAGGGCCCTCCACGGACACGTAACGGACGGTCGGTTCGACACGGTCGACCATCAGGGTGAACCGCTCCGCTCCGGCGATCAGCCTCCCCTTGCGGGAGTCGCGCCCGGTCATGATCCAGAGGTCGCCTCCGGGCGCGTACTGGTACCAGATCGGCACGGTGAGCGGGGCGCGCCCCTCCTCCGCCGAGTCCACGGCCAGCGCGGCGACATGGGGTTCGGCCAGGAACTGTTCACGCTCGTCGTGGGTGAGAGCCACAGATACTCCTCCATCGCGGGATGTCCTGCGCCCAGGTTGCCGCACTTTGTGATTGGCGGCTGCCCGGACGGTGACATCGTCGTACGTCGCCTGTCTGCGGGGCTGTGGACGTCCGGCGGTACGACGGTGCTGTTGTCAGGGGTGTCGAAGTCGGCGGTGGGCCGGATCATCGATCGCCTCGGACCGATGCTCGCTCTCCAGCCCCGCCAGCGGTTCGCCAAGGACATCGTGCTCATCGTGGACGGCACCCTGGTGCCCACCCGGGGTTGTGTGTTGGTTTGTGTTGGGGTTGATGGTGTGGGTGTGTAGGTGGAGTGGTGCGGCGTGTGTTTTGGTGGTTTGGGTTGTGTGCCAGTAGGTCTGGGCGGTGGGTGTGGTGACGGTGCCGTGGACGAGTGGTAGGTCTGTTGTGGAGGCGTGGAGGAGTGATTCGAGTCTGCAGGAGGCGATGGTGTTGGGGAGTTGGGGTTGTGTGAGGTAGCCCGTGATGGCGGCGGGTGGGAGTCCTTGGGCGAGGTGGCGTTGGACGGGGCCGATGTGCAGTAGTCCGCCGCCGGCGATGAGGACGTCTTTGGTGCGGGTCATCCGGGTGATGGCGCGTGTGGTGTCGAAGCAGTGGGGAAGGAGTCGTCGATGACGGTTGTGCCGGGGTGGAGGCGGTCGATGTCGAGGAGTGTGGCGTCGCCGCTGACTGCTGTGACGATCAGCCGGGCTTTGTAGACGGTATCGGGGAGTTCCCGGTCTGATTCGAGTATGTCGATGGTGTTGGCGAGGCCGTGTTGGCGGAGGTGTTCGGCGAGTTGGTTGAGGCGTGGCCGGCTGCCGGGCAGGTCGCAGAGCAGGAGCCGGGCGGGTGGGGTGGGGGCCTGGCTGAGCAGTAGTTCCAGGGAGGAGGAGCCGATTGAGCCGAGTCCTACGAAGGCGACGGTGAGGTCGCCGAGTTGTTGTCCGGTGGCGTCGAGTGCGGCGTGGACGGTTTTGACGACGGAGACGACGGTTGTGGCGTGGCCGGTGGTGACGGCTGCGGTGGTGGTGGCGCGTAGGACGTCGAATCCGTAGTTGGTGTGTGAGGGGATCATGCCGGCGAGGGAGACGGTCCGGGCGCCGAGGGACGAGGCGAGGTCCACGCCGTGGACGGTGTGTCGTAGGAGGGTTTCGCCGGGGGCGAGTTCGTCGGCGAAGAGCGGTATGCATACGAAGCCGGAACGCCCCAGTGGTGTGCTGAGGGTTTCCAGGAGCCGTGGGTGTCCGTCGGGGAAGAGCAGGGTCCGCAGTTCTTCGCGGGGGAGTGCCGTTTCGGGGAGCTGTGCGAGGTGGGCGAGGTGGGCGGGGGAGGGCAGGTAGCCGATGAGGGCTGCGTCCATGGGCTGTTCCTGCCGGGCTATGCCCTGCCCCTGCCCCTGCCCCGGTCCCTGCCCCGGTCCCGGCCTCGGGCTCGGCCTTGGCCCTGGTCCTGGTCGCGGTGCGGTCCGGTTCCCGGTGCTCCGCTGTTCCGTGACCTGTCCGGTGGGGACTTGTCCGGCCGGTCCCTGTCCGGCGGGGGTGGTCGGGGTGGGGGTGGCCGGGGGCTGTTTCAGGGCTGGTGCGGCGGTCTGGGTGGGTGTGGCTGGTGGGGGTGTGTCTGCGGCGTGGTTCAGGTCGTCGCGTACCGCGTCTGCGAGGGTGGCGAGGTCTTGCGGGGTGAGTGCTGTGGCCGATGCGCGGAAGGTGAGCCGCAGTCGTCCGGAGTCCAGGGCGGCGGCCAGGAATACGTCCGTGCCGACCGGAGGCGGTGTGTACTCGCTGTCGCTGTTGTCCTGGGTGATGGTCAGTGTCTGTCCGCTCTGTGGTTCCAGGGCGGTGAAGTCGAGGTAGGTGAAGAAGAACTGTGAGGTCAGGGGCAGTCCGTGGGGCAGGGCCGGCACGGGGCCGTCGTGGATCTGTGCTGCGGTGGCCTCGGCGGCGATGTGCCGCAGGTCGTTCTCGAAGCCCGCGGTGGGGGCCGCCCGGACTCCGGGCCGGCCGGGCGCAGGGGTACGGCGGTGGCGTAGGGGCCGAATACCCGGTGTGCGTCGGGCAGGGAGGGGTTCCGGCCGCTGACGGCGAGGCCGAGTATCAGGTCGCTCTGCCCGGTCGTTGTGGCGAGTGCCGGTAGTACGCGGTGAGTACGGGGGTGTGGAGGGAGGTGCTGTTGCGGGAGGCGAGGTCGCGGAGCTTTGTCACCTGGCCGGTGCCGATCGTGAACCCGTGTGTGTGGAAGGGGGTGTGGGGGCCCGTTGTCTTCCGGCTGCTGTTTTTGGCTTCCTTGCCCAGTACGGGCAGGTGGTAGGGCGCGTTCAGCCGTGTCCACCGGTCCTCGCTGCCCGGCTGCTGCGCTGTAACAGTGCCTGTTTCGGGGCCTGTTGAGGTGGCCGAGCCGTTTCGTGCGGGGAGGTGGGTGGCGTGGTCGCGGAAGGTGCCGCGCAGTGGGGCAGGGCAGGGTCCTCGCCCCGGGACAGGGCGTCGTACGTGGTTGTCAGTTCGCGGATCAGGAGTGCCGCGCTGTATCCGTCGCCGATGATGTGGTGGGCGTGGACCAGGAGGACGTGTTCGTCGGGGGTGAGGGTGAGTACGCGCAGGCGCAGCAGTGGCCAGGCCAGGGTTCGAAGCGGCGTGTGCGTTCGGCGGCGACCCGGGTTTCCACGTCGTGGGGGTCGGTGAGGGTCTCGAAGTCGACGGGCAGGCGCAGGGAGGGCGGGAGTTCCTGCTGGATGGCCGGTCGTGTTCCGGCGGGGAAGACGGTGCGCAGCATGGGGTGCCGGGCCACGAGGGTGTCGACGGTGCTCTGGAAGCGGGTGGTGTCGAGGGGGCCGTGCAGGCGCAGCCGGGTGATCCAGGACGATGTTGTGCCCGGTGCGATGGCCTCGGCCAGCAGGAAGCCCTGCTGGGTGGGTGTGAGCGGGAAGGGCGTGGGCCCGCCCCGGCCCGGCCCCGCCCTGGTCCGGGCTTGGTCGTCCGTTGCTGCCGGGGTCGTGCCGGGTTTCTGTGCCGGGGGCTCTCTGTCTGTTTTCCGTACCGGGGCTGCGCTGCGCCTGCGCCTGCGGTGGTGGTGTCTGCTGCTGTGGTGGTGTCCAGGGTGGCGGCGAGGGAGGTGAGGGTGCGGTTGTGGTAGATGACGGTGGGCCGGGGGAGCACCCCGCCCTGCTGCTTTTCCAGTTGGGCGAATACTTCGAGGACGAGCAGGGAGTCGCCGCCCAGGGTGAAGAAGTCGTCCTCGCGGCATATGTCGTCGGTCTGGAGCAGTGCGGACCAGATGCGGGCCAGCCGGATTTCGGTCGGTGTCACGGGCGGTGTGCGGGGGGTGTTGCCGGGCTTTGCCGCCGCTTCCTCTTTCCCCGCCGTCTGCTGTTCCTGCGCTGCTTCGTGCGCTGCTTCGTGCACCGTTTCGTGCGCCGTTTCGTGCGCCGTTTCGTGTTCGTGTTTGTGTCTGTTTTCCGGTGGCGTGTCCGTGTGGAGCGAGGGCAGTTGGCGGCGGTCGATCTTGCCTGTGCGGTGAGGGGCATTTTGTCCAGGGTGGTGATGCGGGAGGGGAGCATGTACGGCGGCAGTGCCTGGGCGAGGTGGAGGCGGAGTGCCATGGGGTCCGGGCCGGGGGTTCCGGGCCGGGGGGTGACGAAGGCGGTGAGGCGTTTGCCGTGGAGGAGGACGACGGCCTGGGTGATGTCGGGGTGGGTCTGGAGCACCGCTTCGATCTCGCCGGGCTCGACCCGGTTGCCCCGGACTTTCACCTGGTCGTCCAGGCGTCCGAGGAAGTCCAGGGTGCCGTCCTCGGACATCCGTACCCGGTCGCCGCTGCGGTACCAGCGTTTGCCCCGCCGGGTTGTGAACGCGGCTTCGGTCAGGGCCGGTTCGCCGAGGTAGCCGGGGGTCAGCCCGGTCCCGGTGATGAGGAGCTCGCCGGGTTCGCCGGGCCGCCGGGTCTCCCCGTCGGGGCCGACGACCTCGACCTCCGTACCGGAGACGGGGCGGCCGATGGGCAGGTGCCGTACGTGGTCGCCGGGGCGGGTGCGGATGATGTGGCAGGTCGTGTTGATGGTCGCTTCGGTGGGGCCGTAGAGGTTGGCGATGTGCTGGCTGCTGCCGAAGAGGTCGAACCAGCGGCGTACGTGGGCGGGTGAGAGGGTCTCGCCGCCGACGTGGAGCCATCTCAGCGCCGACAGGTCGGGCGGGGTGCGCCGGAGCGGACCCGTTCCTCGGAGGCGGTGAGGAGCTGTTCCCAGAGGGTGGGTACGGAGCTCCACACGGTGATCCGGGTGCGTTCGACGTGTGTCAGGAGGAGTTCGGGTCGCGCAGGAGGTCCCGGTCCACGGTGACCACGGTCGCGCCGGTGAGCAGGGGGCGAGGAGCTGGCGTACGGAGGCGTCGAAGCAGAGGGATGCGGTCTGGGCGAGGCGGTCGTGCTCGTTGTAACCGAAGGTGCTGATGGCCCAGTTGAGGTAGTTCTCCATCGAGCGGTAGGTGATCGGGACGGCTTTGGGGCGGCCGGTGGACCCGGAGGTGAAGATGACGTAGGCGAGTGAGTCCGGGTCGGCGGGGCGGTCCGGGGCGGTGGCTTTTTCGGGGCCGTCCGTCTGCTGCGGGGCGGGCTCGGGTGTGTCGGCGGAGATCAGGGTGATGTCGCCGAGGGTTTCGCCCGTCGCCCGGGTGGCCGCGTGGCAGAGGACGGTGCGGGTGCCTGAGCGGGTGAGCTGGTCGGTGAGGCGTGCGGGCGGGTGGCTGGGGTCGAGCGGTACCCAGCCGCGCCTGTGCGCAGGACGGCGACGACCGAGACGACGGTGTCGGGGCCGGGTTCGGTGAGGAGTCCGACGAGGCTTCCCGGGGTGACGCCGGTGGCCAGGAGCCGGGCCGCCAGTGTGCGGGAGGCGCGGTCGAGTTCCCCGTACGTCAAAGTGCCTGTCCCCGTTCCGGTTCCCGTTCCGGTTCCCGTTCCGGTTCCCGTTCCGGTTCCCGTTCCGGTTCCCGTTCCGGTTCCCGTTTCGGTTCCCGTTCCGGTTCCCGTTCCGGTTCCGTTTCGGTTCCCGTTCCGGTTCCCGTTCCGGTTCCCGTTCCCGTGCCGGTGCCTGTCCGATGCCCGTCCCCGTCCCCGTCCCCGTGCTGGTGCTGGTGCCGGTGTCGACGGCGACCGCGTCGGGGTGGCACGGAACCGGGCGAGGAGCCGTTCCACGATGGTGGTTCCCTGGGCAGGGGCAGGGGTGGTTCCTGGGGTGAGGGTGCTCAGTTCGTTGTGGAAGTCGCGGTCCAGGCGGGCCACTGTTGCCGGGTCGAAGAGGCGGGCGGGGTAGTTCCAGGAGAGGCGCAGGGTTGTGCCGTCCTGCCAGCACAGCAGGCTGAGGCGGGTTGTGGGGGTTCCGGTTCCGGCTGCGGTCGGCCGTACGGTCACCGGGCAGTGTTCGTCGAGGGTGGCGGGGAAGCGGGCGAAGCTGAAACCGGCCGGGCTCGCTGTCCGCAGCCCTGTGCCCGGTCGGCCCGGGGGCAGCAGCCGGGCCAGGTCGAGGCTGGTGGGTGTTGCGTGCTGCTCGTTCTCCAGCCAGATCCGCCCGACCCGTTCGGCCAGGGCCCATACCGGTTCGTCCGGGTCGGTCTCGCAGAGGAGGGGGAGGGTGTCGGCCAGTGGCCCGACGAGCCGGTCCAGGCCCGGTAGCCGTCCCTCGCGCCGGGCGCGGGCGACGTTGACGGTGATCCCGCGCTGTCCGCTCCAGCGGGCCAGGCAGCGTATCTGGGTGGCGAGCAGGAGGTGGAACAGGCTGACTCCGTGGGCGGCGGCGCGTTCTTCCAGCAGGGTGGTGAGTGCCGGGGTGAGGGCGCTCTGGTGGGCGGTCAGGGGAGCCGCGGGGAGGGTGGCGGGGTCGCTGTCGTAGGGCAGTTGCAGTGTTCCGTCCGGCCGGTCAGCCGGTGTGACCAGTACCGCAGGTCGGCGGCGAGGGCGGTGGAGCCCGTCGTGGAGGAGCGCTCCTGGGCGGCCGCGGCCGCGTACCGGGCGAAGTCGGCGGCGAGGGCGGGCAGTGGCGGCGCGCCCCCTCCCTCCTTTTTGCCCCCGCCCTCTTCCTTTTGGAGGGGCTGCCCGTGGGTGAGAGCGGTGTAGAGGGCCCAGAGCTCCTGGGCGAGGACGTTGAGGCTGTAGCCGTCCCCGGCGGCGTGGTGGATCACCAGCACGAGATGGGCCAGGTCCGGGCTTTCCCGGGCGAGGAGTGCGCGTACGGGGGGTTCGGCGGCCAGGTCGAAGGGCCGGTTGCGCAGGGCGGTTTCGAGGTCCTCGATCCGGCCGTGGCACTCCCGTGCCTCGTACCAGGCGGACAGTGCTGTGGGCGGTGCGATGTGCTGCTGAGGGCCTGCTGTGCTGTTGTCGTTGCTGCTGTTGTGGATGCGGAGGCGGAGCATGGTGTGCCGGTCGGCGAGCGCGGTGAGTGCGTGTTCGAGGAGTCCGGTGTCCAGGGGGCCCTGGACGGTCTGGCGGACGTAGCCGTGGGCCGGGAGGCCGGGGTGGAGCCGGCTGCTGGTGTGGAGGGCCAGTTGGACGGGGGTGAGCGGGAACGGTACGCCGTCCGCGACGGGGGAGGGGGCCGCCAGGGCTACTGGGGGCACCGGGGGTGTTGGTGGGGGGTCGGTGGGGGTGTCGAGGTGTGCGGCGAGTTCGCGGACGGTCCGGTACTCGAAGAAGAGTGTGGCGGGCAGCGCGGTGCCCAGTTCGCGTTCGAGCTGCCGTACGAGGTCGACGGCGGCGAGTGAGTCGAGTCCAGGGTGAGGAACGGCTCGTCGTCGGGGATCTGGGCGGGCGGCAGCCGCAGCGCACCGGCCAGGAGCCGGCGCAGCAGGGCGGCGGTGCCGGTACCCGTTTCCGTACGGGTGCCGCTGCCGGGTATCCGCTCCGTGGCGGGCGCCGGGCTGCTCAACGGCGCGGACGACGGCTCGTTCAAGGACGACGGCCTGTGCGGGGCAGACGGCGTGTGCGGGGGTGAGGGCGTGTGCGGGGGTGAGGGCGGGTGGGGGGCCGGGGGTGTCAGATCGGCGAGCAGTACCTGTGCGGTATCGGCCCGCAGGCCGTACGGAGTGCCGCCAGGGCGGGTGCGGTGGCGACCGGCAGGCTTCCGGCCCGTTGTACGGGGGCGGGGCCCGGCGCCGTCCGTGTGCCGAGACCGGTGGCCATGCCCGTCCCGGCGATCGCGGCGAGGTTCACGGACTGCCACGGCCTGCCCGCCCGCCGCTGCGACGCGGCGAACGCGTCGAGGAAGGCGTTGGCTCCGGCGTAGTCGCCCAGGGCGCCCGCCAGGCCGGGGAGCAGGGCGCAGACCGAGGAGAACGCCACGCAGACCGCGGGGTGGAGGCCGTGCCGTCGCAGCCCGAGGGAGAGCAGCACGGTGCCCCGGGTCTTGGCGGCCAGGGCCTGGGCGGTCTCGTCCGTGTTCCGGTTGCGCAGGGTGCCGGGGCGTACCACTCCGGCCGCGTGGAACAGGGCGTCCAGGCGCGGCAGCTGGGAGAGGAGTGTGTCGGTGTCCTGCTCGGAGGTGATGTCGGCCGTGTGGTAGTGGGCGGTTGCGCCGAGCGTGCGGAGTTCCTCGAGGAGTCCGGCGGGGGGCCGGGTGAGCGCCCGGCGAGTACGAGGGTGGGGCGGCCGCGTGCGGCCAGGTCCCGGGCGAGCGCGCCGCCGATTCCGCCGCCGCCTCCGGTGATGAGGAAGGTCCCGTCGGGCGGCAGCGGGGGCGGTGCCGCGGTGCCCGGTGCCAGGGGGACGGTGCCACGGACGAGTCTGCGGCCCGCACGCCGGGCGACGGTGGTGGCCTGCCCGGGGGCGGTGTGTGCCCGGAGTTCGGCGAGTACGGCGTCGAGCCGCTGGGCGGGGGTGTCCAGTGAGCAGAGGTCGAGGGCGGTGGCCGAGCAGCCCGGGGTCTCCTGAGGCAGGGCCAGCAGCAGCCCGTTCAGCATGGCGTGGGCCGGCCGCGGCCGTTCGGGGGCGGCGCCCGTGGTGTGGACGTCTTCCGTGAGCACGACCAGCCGGCCGGCCTGGGTCGCATCGAGCAGGGCGAGAGCCTCGTCGAAGGCGGCCAGTGCGGCATTCTGCGCCGCCCCGAGCGTGTCGGCGTCGTCCTGGGCGGGCGCGGGCCGGCCACCAGGACCACGGCGTCCGGCGGCCCGTCGCCCGGGGCGTGCAGGCGCAGGCCCGCGGCGGAGAGCTCCCGGCGAGCCGGTCGGCCGACGGGGCGTCAGACCCGGTCAGCAGCACGGAAAGCGCCGCGTCCGGCAGGGTTTCGGGCAGGGGGGCGTCCTCCCACAGCACCTGGTGGAGCAGCGGGTTCACCGGCGGGTCGGCGGCCCAGTACCGCCGCCGCTGGAAGGGGTAGGGAGGCACCGGAACCCGCTGGTGGCCGGTGTCGAGCGAGGTGCGGTCCAGCGGTACACCGCGCGCCCACAGCCGCCCGGCGGTCTCCAGGAGCGCGCCGCGCCCGTCGTGCCGCAGCGGCCGGTCGCCGGAGTCTCCCGGCAGGGCGGGTATCACCATTACCCGCCCGCACGGACCACTGCCGCCGCCGCTGGGGCTGCCTTCGGTTCCGGTGTTCCCGCCGCCACTGGCGTCCGGGCCTCCCGCACGCCGTACCCCAGCCCAGCAGCAGTCGAAGCCGCAGCCGCAGCCGCAGTCGAAGCCGCCGAAGCCGCATCCGCAGCCGAAGCCGTCGCATCCGTATCCGCGGTCGCAGCCGCTGCTGCCGCGTGGGCCGCGCCCGACAGGGTCGCCCGTGCCCGATCTCCACGAACGTGTCGAATCCCTCCCCGGCCATGCGCTCCACGGCGGCCCCGAACAGCACGGGCCGCAGGGCGTGGCCGCGCAGGTACTCGGGGCTGAGGACGGGCTGCCACTGTGCGGTGACGGTGCTCATCAGCGCGATGGCCGGGGGTGGAGGGTGAGTGCGCGGGCGGCGTCGGCGAGCCGGCCGGCGACCGGCTGCATGAGCGGTGAGTGGAAGGCGCGCGAGACGTGCAGGCGGCGTACGGGGACACCCGGGCGCTGAGGTCGCGGGCGGCGCGTTCGACGGCGGGGACGGTGCCGGAGAGGACCTGGAGCCCGGGGCCGTTGTACGCGGCCACGGTGAGGTCACCGCCGGCCCCGGCCACCGTGTCGGCGACCGCGTCGGCGGCGGGCTTCTCTGCGGCGCGGACGGCGAGCATGGCGCCGGGCCCGGTGAGCGTCCCATCAGGCGGCCGCGTTCGGCCGCGAACCGTACGGCGTCCTTCAGGGTCAGTATCCCGGCGGTACAGGCGGCGGTGATCTCCCCGACGCTGTGCCCGGCGACGGCGTCGGGCTCCACGCCCCAGTCCGCAGCTGCCGGGCGAGGGCGACCCCGGAAGCGACGAGCAGAGGCTGCGCCACCTCCGTCATGGTCCGGCCGGCGGGGTCCGTCCCGGGGTCCAGGGCCCAGTCCACAAGGGGCCGCCCGTTCACGGCCCGGCAAGCGCGGACGCCTCGTCCAGGGTGTCGCGGAACACCGGCGCCGTACGGTACAGGGCCCGGTCCCGGCCCGGGACCGGGCGCCCTGCCCGGGAAACAGGAAGACCAGGCGTGCCCGGTTGGGGGCAAGGCCCTCGATGCGTGCGGCAGGCATGCCGAGCCGGTCCCGCAGATCACCGTCCGCGACGACGGCGAGGCGGTGGGGGCCCTCGTCGCGGGATGTGCTCGCGCTCAGGCAGACGTCCCCTTCGTCGAGCTCCGGGTGCTCGTCCAGGCGGGCGGCCAGCTGTGCTGCCGCCTCCCGGAGTCCGGCGGCGCTGCGGGCCGACAGGGTCAGCAGATGGGGCCCGGTGCCGTGGCCGGCGGACGGGGTGCGGGGGCGGGGGGCGGGCCTGTTCGAGGACGGCGTGTGCGTTGGTGCCGCCGAACCCGAAGGCGTTGACGCCCGCCACGAGCGGCCCGGCACCGGTCCACTCCCGGGCCTCGGTCACCACGGAGAACCCGGCGGGTGCGAGCCCCGGCGCGGGCGGTGCGTGGTGGAGCGATGCGGGGAGCCTGCGGTGGCCCAGGGCGAGGACGACCTTCACCAGGGAGGGCAGGGCGGCCGCGTTGAGGAGATGGCCGATGTTCGTCTTCACCGAACCGAGCAGCCGGGGCTCGCCATCAGCCCGTACGGGAAAGGCGTGGGCGAGCGACCGCAGCTCGATCGGGTCACCCACGGCCGTACCCGTGCCGTGGGCCTCCACGTAGGAGACCGCGGCGGGGTCGGTACCGGCTTCCTCGTACGCCCGGGTGATGACCTCGCGCTGCCGCAGCGGGTTGGGTGCCATGAGGCTCATCGACCGGCCGTCGTTGTTGACGGCCGTGCCCCGGACCACCGCGAGTACCGGGTCGCCGGTGGTGCGGGCGGTGTCCAGCCGGGTCAGGACGAGGGCGGCGCCGCCCTCGCCGGGTACGAAACCGTCGGCACGGGCGCTGAAGGCGCGGCTGCGGCCGGTGGGGGAGAGAGCCTGCGCCTCCTCCAGCAGCCGGTGGCCGGTGGAGGTGAGGTGGAGGTTGACACCGCCGACGACGGCGAGGTCGCACTCGCCGTCCAGGAGGCTGCGCCGTGCCAGGTGCAGGGCCACCAGCCCCGACGAGCAGGCGGTGTCCACGGCGAGGGCCGGCCCGTCGAGGTCGAGGCTCTGGGAGACCCGGGCGGCGATGAGGCTGGGCAGGTTCCCGGTGAGAGCACCGTGCACAGGAACCCCCTCGGCGCGGGCGCGGTCCAGGACGCTCCGGTAGCCGCTGTCCCCGACGGCGGCGAAGACACCGATCCTGCGCCCGCGCCGTCGGGGCCCGGCGTATCCGGCCCGCTCCAGGGCCTCGTGCGCGAGTTCCAGGAAGAGCCGCGCCTGCGGGTCCAGCGCGCGGGCCTCCTCCTCGCCGATGCCGAAGTATTCGGCATCGAACCGGTCCACCCCGTCGAGCAGGCCCGCCCAGCGCTTCCCCTCCGCCGCCCCCTGCTCGTTCCACCGCTCTTCCGGTACGGGGGTGACGGCGTCGTGTCCGCTGCTGAGCAGGTCCCAGAACGCCTCGGGGGTATCGGCGCCGGGGAACCGGCACGCCATCGAGATGACAGCTGCGACGGGGTTGCCCTGACCGCTGTTCCGGCTCGCCCGCCGCTCGCTCTCCGGGGCGTCCAGGGCGGACGGCGAACGATCCGGGACAGCGGTCAGAAGATGACCGGCGAGCGCGGCGACGGTCCCGTGGTCGCGGATCACCGCCGGAGGCAGAGTCACACCGAAGGCGTCCTCCAGCCCGGCGAGAACCTCCATGGCCCGCAGAGACGTCCCGCCGAGGCTCCCGAACGGCTGGTCGCGCCCGATGGACGGCGCGGGAAGACCCAGCACACGCGCCCACACCTCCCGTACGGCCTGTTCGGTCTCCGACCGCGTACGGGGAGCGCCGACGCGCCCGGACCGCCCGCCCACACCCCCAGCCCCGGCCGGTTCCCCGCCTTCCGGCTTCTCCCGGCCGCCCGGCGCTTCCCGGCCTTCCGGCTCCGCTCCGCCCCCGGGCGCTTCCCGGCCCCCCGGTTCCTCTCCACCCTCCGACTTCTCTCCGCCCCTCGGCTTCTCCCCGCTCCCCGGCCCTTCCCGGCCGCCCGGCTTCTCCCCGCCCCTCAGCTCTTCCTGCTCCCCGGCCTCGAACCGCTCCCGCAGACGCTGCCGCTGGAGCTTCCCGCTCGTGGTACGGGGGAACGCGGCCGGGGGCAGGGCCAGCACCCGTACATCGTCGTGGAGGAGAGCTTCGCGTACCCGGGAGGCGACCTGGTCGAGCACCTCCTGGGCCTCCTGAGGGGGGCGGGCCCAGGGGACGAACACCACGACGCGTTCCGCACCGGTCACGGGGTCGGTCGAGCCGATCACCGCAGGGGCGCCCGGAGGCAGCCCGGGGGTGGCCGCGGCGACCGCTTCCATGTCCGGGGCGTGGAAGGTGCGCCCGTTGAGGAACAGGACGTCCTTGTGCCGCCCGGTGACGCACAGCCGTCCGTTGCGCAGGAACCCGAGGTCGCCGGTCCGCAGCCACCCGTCGGCGAACACGCCGGCACTCACGTGGGGGAGGCCGTGGTAGCCACGGGCGAGCTGGGGCCCGCTGACCATGATGTGCCCGACTCTTCGTTCACCGAGGTCCCTCCCCTCCTCGTCGGTGATCCGTACGGCGCAGCCCGCCACGGGCGGCCCGACGTCCATCAGCTCGACAACCCCTTCGCTCCCGCAGCCTGTTACGGCGTCGACCGCTGCTCCCCGGCTGAGTGAGGCGCGGTCCAGGGCGAGGGGCCGGGCGGTTTCTCCGGGGGGCGGGAAGGTCACGGCGAGGGTGGCTTCGGCCAGCCCGTAGACCGGCTGGGCGGCCGAGGCGGCGAGCCTGGCCGGGCGCGTCTTGCGGGCGAAGTCCCGCCATACCGCAGGAGCGATGGGCTCGGCGCCCACGAGCATCAGCCGCACGGCGGAGAGGTCCAGCCGCGCGAGGGTTTCGTCGGGGACCCGCCGTACGGCCAGGGCCAGGGCGAAGTTGGCGGCGGAGAGCACGGTGCCCCGGTGCCGGGCGGCGGCCTCGAACCACACCTGGGGCCGTTTCGCGAAGGCCAGCGGCCCGATCTTGATCTGCTTGGCCCGGGCGGCCAGGGGGGCGAGGTGGGTACCGATGAGTCCCATGTCGTGGAAGTACGGCATCCAGCTGACCACGACGTCGTCCGGGCCCAGGGCCGAGGCGCCCCGTATCTGCTCCAGGTTGGCGAGCACCGCACGATGGGTGACCTCCACCCCCTTGGGCGCACCGGTGCTCCCGGAGGAGAACTGCACGAACGCGACCTGGTCCGCCCCGGCCCGGACGGGCTCCCGCAGCACGGGACCCTCCCGCAGCACATCAACCGTCAGAGAAGTTACGCCACCGGGGAGTTCAGCCACCACCGGCGAGGAGGCCGCGTCCACGACGAGCGGCGGCCGCCCCAGGTGCTCCCAGACCGGCAGGACACGCCGGGCGTCGGGGGCCAGCGGCACGGGCACGAGCCCCGCGGCGAGCGCACCCCAGAACATCGGCTGGAAGTCCTCGCTGCGGTCGGCCAGCAGCGGCACACAGGTCCCCGGCGCGACCCCGGCCCCACGGAGGCCGCCGGCCACGCGCAGCGCGTCGTCGAGGAGTTCGCGCAGAGTGACGGTCAGTTCGCTGCCGTCGCCGCGCACATGGACGACGACCTGCCCGGGAGCCTCACGGACCGCGCCCAGCAGGACATCCAGCAGCGTCATGTCGTCGTTCACAGGCATGTAGGTCCGTTCTCCACACGCGCGGAACGCCCCCACGCACTGAATGATTTTCCCTGCCGAGGGAACCGGCCCCCGGAAAAGATCCTAAAAGGCCCTGGCCACGGGGGATTCAGCCGACGGGAGGAGAC